>JAZJYU010000026.1:0-2793 GCA_040390225.1 Actinomycetota bacterium
TGACCGTCATCGACACTCCTGCCGTTCCCGGCGGACCGGCCACGGGTTCTCCCGTCGGCCCCGCGGCCGAAGAGGGCGGCCGTGCGCCGTCGCGCATCCGTGCGCTGCGGGAGTACCTGCGGCGCCCGCTCGGCGTGGTCGCCGGCGCGTTCCTGCTGATCGTGATCGTCGCGACGCTCCTCGCCCGGGTCATCTCGCCCTACGATCCGCTGAAACAGGACCTCTTCCACTCTCTCGCCCTCCCGAGCGCGTCCCACCTGCTGGGAACCGACAAACTCGGTCGAGACATACTCAGCCGGCTGCTCTGGGGCGGCCAGGTGAGCCTGCTCGGGCTGGTCGAAGCACTGGCGGTCGCCTTCGTGATCGGCCTCAGTCTGGGCCTCGTCGCCGGATACCTCGGACGGGTCATCGACAACGTCATCTCCCGCGTGACCGAGGTCGTCATGGCGATCCCTGGAATCGTCATCCTGCTCATGGTCTACTCGGCGACGGGTAACAACCAGCACGTCGGAATGATCGTGCTCGGAGTGCTGTCGGCGCCGACGCTGATCCGGGTCACCCGCGGCGCCGCGCAGGCGGTGCGGGAAGAAACCTACGTCGCCGCGTCGCGGGTCACCGGCATGGGCCGCGTGCTCATCATGGTCCGCCACGTTCTGCCGAACATCTGGGGCCCGATCATCGTCAACACCGCGGTGCTCGCGGCCGTGATCCTCGGCATCCAGGGCGGCCTGAACTACATCAACCTCGGCGTGAATCCACCCAACCCCAGCTGGGGCGGCATGGTGAGCGAGGCCCAGCAGACACTGTCGCAACAGCCCTGGCTGATCATCCCGAGCGGCCTGCTCATCACTCTCGTGATCATGTCCCTGATGCTGGTCGCCGACGCGTTGCGCGATACGACCGCGTCGAACCGTTCGCGCGGGGGCGGGACCCGGCGACTCGCCACCCGGGCCGCGTCGGCCGACGGTGATGAGGTTCCGGACGCCGACGAGGTGCTGTTGCGGGTGCGGGACATGTCGGTCGCATTCAACGGTCTCGAGGTCGTGTCGCGGGTGGGATTCGACGTCCGCCCGGGTGAGGCACTCGGCATCGTGGGCGAATCCGGCTGCGGCAAGACGGTCACCGCGTCCGCGATCCTGGGAAGTCTTGGACCGGATGCCGTCACGACCGGTCATGTGGTCTTCGAGGGGCAGGAACTCGTGGGCGCACCGCACTGCGTGCGCTCCGCCATCAGAGGCAGCGGCATCGCCTACATCTCGCAGGACCCGATGGTCGCTCTCGACCCGAGTTTCACCGTCGCCAGTCAGCTCGGCGAGTTGGTCGGTCGCCACGACCACCTGCGCGGAGCGGGCCGGCACGCCCGGGTGATCGAGCTTCTCGAGCAGGTCGGTCTGCCCGATCCCGCCGATGTCGCACGCCGGTTTCCGCACCAGCTCTCCGGCGGAATGGCGCAGCGGGTCTCGATCGCCTGCGCACTGGCGGGCCGGCCGCGCCTGCTCGTCGCCGATGAGCCGACCACGGCCCTCGACGTCACGATCCAGGGCGAGATCCTCGGGCTGCTCCGGCGCCTCCAAAAAGACACCGGCATGTCCATCGTGATCATCACGCACGACCTCGGCGTCGTCGCCGACATCTGTGACCGCGTCGCGGTGATGTACGCGGGACAGGTCATCGAGACGGCCGACGCCGAGGAGCTGTTCGCAGACCCGACCCATCCGTACACCCGCGCCCTGCTGGCATCCAACCCGATCGTCGCCGAGGCGGGAACCACGCTGCGGTCGATTCCCGGGACCGTTCCGAACCCGGCCGACTGGCCGCACGGCTGCCGTTTCGCAGACCGCTGCCCGCTGCGGGTCGACGCATGCACCGAGGGACCGATCCGGCTGGAGTTGCTGCCCGCGCCTCCCGTCCACCCGAAGGTGCAGGACCACGCCGCACGCTGCATCAAGGCCGAAGAGCTTGAAGCAGCGAACCGACTGGCAGCGAAGAAAGCGAAGGAAGCAGCATGAACGCCGACCTGCTGGAGATCGATGATCTCGAGATCACGTATCCGCGCGGTTTCGGGAAGGCCCCGTTTCGTGCCGTGACAGAGCTGTCGCTACGGGTCGGTCGCGGCGAAACCGTGTCGATCGTCGGGGAGTCCGGGTCGGGCAAGACCACCATCGGATCCGCGATCCTCGGACTCGCCAAAGTCGCATCCGGCTCCATTCGTCTGGGCGGCGAAGAGATCGCGCACGCCGGCGTCCGGCAGCGCCGGGCACTCGCCGCGAAACTGCAGGCCGTGTTCCAGGATCCGTTCAGCTCCCTCGACCCGTCGCAGACCGTGGGCGACATCGTCGCGGAACCTCTTCGGGTCGCGGGCCCGAAGCTCGGAGCTGCCGAGGTCGACAAGCGCGTCGCCGCGATACTGGCGAGGGTCGGCATCGCGGGCAGTGCGGTGAGCAAGTACCCGGCGGAGTTCTCGGGCGGCCAGCGCCAGCGCATCGCGATCGCTCGTGCCCTCGTGCTTGAGCCCGAGATCGTCGTGTGCGATGAAGCAGTGAGCGCCCTGGATGTCTCGGTGCAGGCCCAGGTGCTGAACCTCCTCGATGACCTGCAGCGCGACGTCGGCACGAGCTACGTCTTCATCTCGCACAACATGGCAGTGGTACGTCACATCTCCGACCGCGTGATCGTGCTGTACCGCGGCCGGGTCATGGAGCAGGGAACGGCCGCTGAGGTCTGCGACAGCCCGGCGCATCCGTACACCCGATCCCTGCTCGCGTCTGTGCCGATTCCGGACGTCGCCGCCCA
>JAZJYU010000027.1:0-6629 GCA_040390225.1 Actinomycetota bacterium
CTGGCACAGCTGGAGCTTAGCCGCCGAACGATGCGCTCGTTCGGCGGCTGGAGCGGGAGGGGCGGGCTACGGCGTGGGTGTCGCCGACACCAGCGGGGCGTCGGTCGACGCGGTGCGCGGCGGGAAGCCGCACTGCGCCAGTTCCTGGTCGATCTGCAGCGTCATCCGCTGCTTGCCCGCCGCGTGCGCCTCGGCAACGGTTCCGGCGTAGATCTGGTTGTCCTTCGACGTCTGGTTGACGGCGGATGCCGCCTCGCAGAGGTGGTAGACCTTGCCCGATTTTGTCCAGGTGACGGCATCCGCGCCGGTCAGGGCGACGACCTGCGATGTCTCCGCGTCGTACTGCTGGGTCGACGGAGGGTTGATCGAGACCCCGAAGTAGCCGGCGACGACGAGCAGCACGATGCCGATGGCGCCCGCGATGCCCTTCTGCTGGCCGCTCATGTTCTTGTCGGTGAAGATCAGCACGATCAGCGGCACGAACGCGATCACCGTGATGATGGCACCGAGCTGGTTCTGCACGAAGAAGCGCACCTTGTCGGTCTTGGATGCCGGGTCGAGCCGGTTGGCCTGCTTCCAGAGCAGCGATCCCGCGATAGCCAGCACCGCGATAGCGACCAGCAGACCGATCAGCAGGATCATGTTGACCGGGTTCTGCTTCAGCACGTAGAAGATCTCGAAGGCCTCGGTTCCGATGGCGAGGAGCCACAGCACGACCGCGATGATGCGGAACGTGGTGGCCTGGCTCTTCGCCTGCGGGGTCGGCACGAACGAGGTGCGTTCTTCTTCCGCCTCGGACGCCGCAGTCTCCTGGACGTGGACAACCTTCTTCTTGCCAACCTCAGCCACAACGACCTCCCAGTCAGTTCTTGGCATGAGCATAGCGGGTACCTGGGAACTGTCTGTGACTTAACATTGGTGTCATGACGGCCGCCGAAATCGACGAATACCTCGCGAACATCCCCGAGCCGAAGCGCGCCACGCTCGAGCGCACCCGGGCGCAGATCCTCGCCGTGCTTCCGGATGCGGAGCAGTGCATCTCGTACACCATGCCCGCCTTCCGGGTCGATGGGAAGGTGATCGCGGGCTTCGCGGCGTTCACGAAGCATCTCGCCTACCTGCCGCACTCCGGATCAGTGCTCACCGCGCTGGCGGACGACGTTGCGGGGTACGAGCAGACCAAGGGCTCGCTGCACTTCGCGATCGACGAACCGCTGCCGGACGCACTCGTGCGAAAGCTGATCGAGGCGAAGCTAGCGCTAACGTGACGACATGGAGTACGTCGTAACGATCAGCGGGTTCCTCGGCGCGTGGCTCTTGGTGGGTGGTCCGATCTACCAGGCCGCGCTGGAACTCAAGGAGCAGGAGATCGATCGCGAGGCCATCGACGCGACGACCCACGACATCCCGAAACCGCCGCCGATCTCGGCCTGGTGGTGGCTGCTGCCTCCGGTCGCCTACGTGCTGAACGCTCGTCGAAACGAGAAGCATCGGCAGGCGGTGTTCGCCGCGATGAAGCCGGAGCACATCAAACAGACGGTCGTCTTTCTCGACAAGGCTCGCGGTTGGTTCATCGTCGCCGGCGGTGCATTCTTCATCGCGGTGAAGGAGACCTGGGAGCTGATTCACCTCCTGGACTGGCACGTCGCGACCTTCTGGGTGCTCGTCGTGATTCTGCCGTTCGCCGCCGTCGCGTATACGGCCATCTCGCTCAGCCGGTCGCAGAAGATGCTCGCCGCGACGGAGGGGGTCGTCGATGCATAGGCCGGATGCCCGGCTGCTGACCGGCGTCGCCGGCCTCGCCGTCGCGGCCCTGCTTCTCATCGAGTTCGGGGTGCGCACCTCGCTCGGCCCGCGTCCGGCTTTGGAGGACGGCTCAGCCCTGGTGGCGTTCGCCGAGCGCACCGCAACGCCGACCCTGGTGATCACACTGGTGGACACGCTCATGATGGCCTGCCTCATCCTGTTCCTGGCGGCATTCCGCGAGCTGGTCACTCTGGCCGAAGGCGGCCTCGAGTGGGTGACGGCGATCATCATGGGCGCGGGGCTGGTGTTCGTCGGCGTGACTATCGTGGGCGACTCGATGGAGGCGGGGGGAGCACTCGGTTCGGACGCATCGACGGTGCGTACCTTGACCGCGGGTTACCTGTTTCTCTTCGGCCCGGTCAGCTACGTGCTGGTCGCGCTGGTCGCCGCGGCCTCCGGCTACGTGATCCTCGCGTCGATGGCGCTTCCGAGGTGGACGGGCATCGCCTCGTTCGTCGTCGCCGCGATGAACGTCGCCGCGGTGCCGACCGTGTTCGGAGGCACGGACGACACGAAGTTCTACTCGGTCGGCGGCTGGGGCGGGGCGGTGTTCGCGACCTTCCCGTGGATCGCGTGGGTGATAATGGTGGGCGTGCTCGCCCTGCGCGAGCGCAGGATCAGCGGGACTGGCGTCGCTTCCCGGGTCGCGGCTCGCCTTTGATCGCGGGCGCCCGGCCCTTGCCCTTCGAGGCTTTCGCTTTGCCGCCAGCGGGCAGCACGGCCGCAGCCTGGGCCTTCGCGCGTTCGGCGATCAGTTTGGTCAGCAGGGCCCTGCCGGGTTCGGTGAGCGTCGTCGTCTCGGCGTCGTAGTCGAACAGCGGGTAGCCGAGTTCGGCCTCCGCTGCCTTGATCGACGCGATCATGGCAGAGCGAGGGATGCCGACGGATTTCGCCGCGTGCGCGAAGTGCAGCTGCTGCCCGGCGGCGATGAAGTTGCGGTTCTGCTGGCCGTCCATTCCCTCAGGCTAAGGGGTTACCGGAATCGCTGCCTGTTCGTGGGCTTGACGCGGTGCGGTCGACATGGCACCTACTAATCTGCTGAGATGAGCGGAGAACCACGGCGTATCCCAACGTCTCTCTACGCAGCAACGCCAATGGGCACCAAGGCGCTTCAGCGGCTTGGTCTAAGGATCGGCGCGCGGGAGCAGCTGAATCAGAGTGAGCAAGAACTTTACGAAACCTTTATCCGTGACGCCAAGAATCGCATGAGTGCAATGCAAGCTCGCCTAACGAGCAGTTTGCCGGTCTACTCGAAAGTCATGAGGCGCATGGTCGACGCCGAAATAGTCGGTCGTGTGAAAACCTTGAACACGCTCGCCGACAAACTCGAACGGACACCCCAAGAAAAGCTCCCGTCGATTCATGACGTGGCCGGAGTGCGGATTGTCGCGCCTATATCAATGGTCGAGCAGCAGGCATTTGCGGAGTCTCTATGCAAGGAGTTTGATGACTTCCTTCAGTGCTCGCGTCCGGCGAAGCTGATCGATCGACTCGACTCTCCGTCTCACGGATATCGCGCGCTGCACGTTATCGTCTGGCCTGAGGGCAACCCGATTGAGATTCAGATTCGCACGTCTCTGCAACACGCCTGGGCTCAGCTGATGGAAGTATTGGGTGATCGGTGGGGCCGAGAGCTTCGTTATGGCCTGCCCCTTCTGCCAGTAGATGAAGCGGACAACGGATATCGAGCGCAAGCGGTTGAGGACATGCAGGCCCTATCGATGCAGATCGGGGCATATGAGATGAGCGCGAGTGTGCTCGCACTTGGCCAGATTGAAGTGTCCGACGAAGCCCTAATAAGGGGTGGGATAAGCCGGGCCCAGTTGGCGATGGCTCGCGCGGAGGCGGTCAAGCAGGAAGCTCCTCTTGAGGCAGCTCAGGCGCAGCTTCATGGCCTGCTTCGTTCGTTCTCAGAGAACCTCCTCAACGAACAGAGGGAGGGTGGGTCATAATGAGGCTTATTGGAGGGTTGGCTATGTCGCAGTTTGTGGTGATCTATGACCGCGTTCTTGGAGTGTCGACTATTCAACAGTTCGACGGTGAAGATGCCGCAGAGCGCGCGCTCGAGGCGCGATTCTCTGCCGAGAGTGGAGCCGGGCCCAATGTAGAAATTGCGAGCCTTACCGCAGCCAACTTGAATGATCTCAAGGTGACCCACTCCCGCTACTTCCGTTCTGCAGAAGAAGTATTCGGCGACTTCGAGAAGCTTCTCGCAAGCTAGCTAAGGGGTGCCCCAGCGCTGACCCCAGGTGACCAGCGGTTGCAGGGATGCCAGCAGGTCGCTGCCGCGCTCGGTCGCGTGATACCGGACCTGCACCGGGGTCGTGGCGAGTACCTCGCGCTGCACGAGGCCGGTCGCTTCAAGTTCTTTCAGGCGCTGCGCGAGCAGGCGATCGGAAAGCCCCTCGACCGACACCAGGATCTCGCTGAACCGTTCGGCGCCGCGAACGATTGCGAGCAGGATGCCGGAGCTCCAGCGTTTGCCGATCAGCTCGATGGATGAGCTGAACCGGCGACACTGCTCGTCATTGATGGTTTCGAGAGCCGTCTTCACTTACCTATAGTAAGTCACTTACAGAGAGTTTGTCCAACGGAGGTCGAGACGGCAGAGTTGACCCATGCCCGATTACGGCCTGCCGCTCCAGTTCGGAACCTTCGTCACCCCCAGCAACGCCGACCCCGAGGTGCCGGTTGCGCTCGCCGAGTTGAGTGAGCAGCTCGGTTACGACCTCGTCACCTTTCAGGACCACCCTTACCAGCCGGCCTTCCTGGACACCTGGACGCTCATGACCTGGGTCGCCGCACGCACGGAGCGCATCCACATCGCGCCGAATGTGCTCAACGTGCCGTTGCGTCAGCCGGCTGTGACGGCGCGGGCCGCTGCCAGCCTCGACCTTCTGTCGGGTGGCCGCATCGATCTCGCCCTCGGGGCAGGCGGGTTCTGGGATGCGATCGAGGCGATGGGCGAACCACGGCGGACCCCGGGGGAGGGTGTCGACGCGCTCTCGCAGGCGATCGATGTCATCCGCGGTATCTGGGATGTCGATGACCGCACAGCGCTGCACGCCGGCGGCGAATTCCACCATGTCGACGGCGCAAAGCGCGGCCCGGCACCCGCCCACGACATTCCGCTCTGGATCGGGGCACGGATGCCGAGGATGCTGCGCCTCACCGGTCGCAAGGCCGACGGCTGGCTGCCATCACTGCCGTGGCTGAAACCCGAGGACATCGTCGCGGGCAATGCGACCATCGACGAGGCCGCGGTCGCCGCCGACCGCGATCCGCGGGAGATCCGGCGGTTGCTCAACCTCGGTGGCGACATCGAGGCCGATCAGATCGTCGAGCTGGCACTCGAGCACGGCTTCTCGACCTTCATCGTGATGGGCGACGATCCCGCGACGATGCGGCGGTTCGCCGATGAGGTGATTCCTGACGTGCGCGAGCGGGTCGAGCAGCAGCGCGCATCCAGCGGCACCGTGGCGAACGTCGTTCGCACGGCCGCCGCGCTAGCGAAGCGTCGTGAAGGGATCGACTACGACAGCATCCCCTCGTCGTTGCGTGAGCGGGCGGTCGAGCCCGGCGACAGCGGGTACTCCCGCGTGCGCTCCACCTATCTGCGCGGCGGGTCGCCGGGGCTGGTGCTACGCCCTGCGGATGCGCCCCAGGTGGTCGAGGCGCTCGCCTTCGCGCGAGCGCAGCCGGTCGCCCTGGCGGTGCGCAGCGGTGGCCATGGCATCAGCGGTCGCTCAACCAACGACGGCGGCATCGTCATCGACCTCGCTGCACTCGATTCCATCGAGGTGCTCGACGAGCAGTCGCGACTGGTCCGCATCGGACCGGGGGCGCGCTGGATGACGGTGGCAGCCGAGCTCGGCCGTCACGGCTGGGCACTCAGCTCCGGAGATTATGGCGGGGTCGGGGTCGGCGGACTGGCCACCGCGGGTGGAATCGGCTGGCTCGTGCGCGAGCACGGCCTCACCATCGATCACCTGCGTGCCGTGGAGGTCGTTCTGGCCGACGGCACCACGGCGCGCGCGACGGCCGATGAGAACCCCGACCTGTTCTGGGCGATGCGCGGAGCCGGGGCGAATTTCGGCATCGCAACCGCATTCGAGTTCGAGGTCGACTCCGTTGGCGAGGTCGGCTGGGCGCAGCTCGCGTTCGACGCCAGCGACACGGCCGGACTGCTCGAGCGCTGGGGCGCGGCCGTCGAGGCATCACCACGCGATGTCACCAGCTTCATCATTCTCGGGCGCGCGCGCAGCGGCCAGCCTCCGATCGCGCAGGTGCTGGCCGTCGTCGACTCCGACGACGCGGACACCATCATCGAGCGCCTGCAGCCGATCGCACAGATCGCTCCGTTGCTCGACCAGCAGGCACAGATCAAGCCGTACTCGGCGGTGATGGCGAACGCCGACCTCGGGCCGCACCATGGCCAGGGCGAGCCCTACTTCCGCTCCGGTCTCATCGAGCACATCACGCCGGAGTTCGCCGCGGCGACCGCCCGCATGCTCGCAACGGGGGAGGTCTTCTTCTACCAGATCCGGTCGGCGGGCGGTGCGGTATCCGATGTCCCGTCAGATGCCACGGCCTACGCCGGTCGCACGGCGAACTTCTCCGTGGCCGCGGTCGGGGCGGACCGCGATCGGCTGAACGCGGTCTGGGATGTGCTGTCCGACCACTACACCGGTCTCTACCTCAGCTTCGAGACCGACCCGAGGCCCGAGCGTCTGACCGATGCGTTCCCGCCGGCGACGCTCGCCCGCTTGCGCGAACTGAAGCGCCGTTACGACCCGGAGCGCGTGTTCCGCGACAATTTCCCG
>JAZJYU010000028.1:0-3685 GCA_040390225.1 Actinomycetota bacterium
CTCGCGTTCCTGCATCCGCTGCCCATCGGCGCACTGTGGGGAGTCGGCGCCGCGACCGAGGAACTTCTGCGCAAACGGGGACTCGAGACGGTCGGCGATATCGCCCACACACCGCTCGCCAGCCTGCGTCGTGCTGTCGGCGACGCGTCCGGCCGCAAGCTGCACGACCTCGCGAACGGCATCGACCCGCGACCGGTCACGACGCGCGCGGTCGAGAAGAGCATCGGGCACGAGGTGACCTTCGAGCACGACACGGCAGACGCGGAGTACCTCCGCAGAGAGCTGCTGCGACAGGCCACCGCCGTGGGGGAGCGCATGCGGTCGGGTGGCTGGGTGGGCCGCACCGTCGTACTGAAGCTGCGCTACGCCGACTTCACGACCATCACGCGGTCGAAGACGATCGCGGAGCCCACCGATCTGGGCCGCCGCATCTACGAGGAGGTGCGGGAGATACACGAAGCGCTGGGTGAGCATCCTCCTGTGCGCTTGATCGGTGTTCGCATGGAACAACTCGCCCCGAGCGACAGTCAGATCGTGGGTCTCTGGGACGCCGATGAGGGCTGGCGCGAGGCGGAGGGCACCATCGACGCGGTCAGCGCCCGATTCGGCCGTGGCACGCTCGGGCCGGCAGCGCTGCTGAAAGCCTCTGCCCCGCGCGGCGACGCCTCGAACGCGCACCGTATCGACTACTGAAAGCAGCTCGAGCCGCTTTAATGAACGTATGGACGACCAGAGCTGGGCACGCACTCCAATCGAGCCGCAGAGCGTCAACGCTCCGCTGTCGGCGGCGGCGATCTTCCTCGTGGTGACGATCGCGCCGGCGCCGGCGGCGGCCCTTCACGTGCGCGAGATCATCTCCGACATCGGTGGACTGGTTCGTGCGGTCGGCTTCCGCGACCTGAACGGTCACCTGTCGTGCAATGTCGGGATCGGTTCGGATGCCTGGGCGCGGTTCGCGCAGAAACAGACTCCCGCGCAGTTGGGCCCGTTCCTCGAGATCGCGGGACCTGTGCACACGGCCGTGTCGACGCCGGGAGACCTTCTGTTCCACATCCGCGCCGAACGGCAGGACATGTGTTTCGACCTCGAGCGGGTCATCCTGGAGAAGCTCGGCGATTCGGTGACCGTCGTCGACGAGACCCAGGGCTTCCGCTACTTCGATTCGCGCGACCTGCTCGGCTTCGTCGACGGCACCGAGAACCCGACCGGCCCGGGAATGCTGGAGTCCTCCCTGGTCGGCGATGAGGATCCGTCGTTCACCGGCGGCAGTTACGTGGTGGTGCAGAAATATCTGCACGACCTGGCCGCGTGGGGCGCGCTCAGCACCGAACAGCAGCAGGCGATCGTCGGTCGTACGAAGGCCGACAACGTCGAGCTCGACCAGGACCCGGCAGAACGCAAATCGCACAAGTCGCTGAACACCATCACCGATGCCAACGGCGTCGAGCACGACATCCTGCGCGACAACATGCCGTTCGGCAGCCCCGGGGCTGGGGAGTTCGGTACATACTTCATCGGGTACGCGCGGGAGCTGTGGGTGATCACGCAGATGCTGCGCAACATGTTCATGGGTGACCCGCTCGGCGACTACGACCGCATTCTCGACTTCTCGAGGGCGGTCACCGGCACGACGTTCTTCGTCCCCTCGAACGACGTGCTCGAGTCCCTGGCCCCCTAGCCCCTCGTCCGACTGTTCACGGATCAGGAAACGGAGACGACACGCCGCTGCAGCGCCCGTGACACGCCGTGCGTATGGTTCAACTCCTGATTCGCGAACCAGGGAGGAAGGCGGTGCGGCGGATGACCGCGGCGGAGTGACCCGGCAGCGTCGCGTTGGAGCCGGCCCGCACGGCGGGGTCGGTGCCGAGCAGCAGTGCGCCGCCGAGCGGGAGCGTCACCGGTGAGGCACCGAAGTTGGCGGCCACGGTCGTAGCGCCGCGGTGCATCGCGAACCAGCGGGCTTTGTCGTCGAAGTCCACGGTCGTGTTCGGGAAACGTGGATCGGTGAGGTCCGACACCGTACGCCTCAGCGAGGCGAGCGCTCGGTAGAGCGACAGCAGCCGGGCGTGCTCCCCGGAGGCCGCCTCCGCCCAGTCGAGCTTCGAGTTCGCGAATGTCGACGGGTCTTGCGGGTCGGGCACGACATCCGGATCCCAGCCCATCTTCTCGAACTCGGCGATGCGTCCCTCCGCTGTGGCCCTGCCCAGCCACGGTTCCGGATGCGCTGTGAAGAACTGCCACGGAGTGGACGCGCCCCATTCCTCGCCCATGAACAGCATCGGGGTGAACGGTGCGCACAGTGTCAGCACCGCGGCGATGGCCAGCTGCCCGAAATCGAGCTGCGCGGTGAGCCGATCGCCGGCCGCACGGTTGCCGACCTGGTCGTGATTCTGGTCGGAGACCACCAGACGCCACGACGGCATGTGGACGGTATCGATCGGGTGACCGTGATTCTTATGCCGGAACGACGAGTAGCCGCCATCGTGGAAGAAGCCACGTGTTACGACCCTCGCCAGGGCGTCCAGGTGCTCGAAGTCGGCGTAGTAGCCGGTCGTCTCGCCCGTCAGCGCCACATGCAGCGCGTGATGGAAGTCGTCGCTCCACTGGGCGGGCAGCCCGTAACCGCCGGCCTCGCGCGGTGTGACCAGCACTGGATCGTTGAGATCGGATTCCGCGATGAGGGTGAGCGGTCGTCCGAGGAACGCGGAGAGGGCGTCCGTCTCCTCCGCGACCTCCTGCAGGATGTGCTTCGGCGAGGTGTCGACCAGCGCGTGCACGGCATCCAGCCGCAGCGCGTCCGCGTGGTAGTCGCGAAACCACATCAGCGCGTTCTCGACGATGTACGACCGCACCTGCTGCGAGTCGAGGTTGACCGAATCGCCCCAGGTGGTCGACGATCCGGAGCGCAGGTACGGCCCGAACCGCGGAAGGCAGTTGCCACTCGGGCCCAGGTGGTTGTAGACGACATCCTGAACGACGGCCAGCCCGCTCGCGTGACAGGCGTCGACGAATCGCTGGTATGCCGCCGGGCCACCGTAGCTTTCGTCGACCGTGTACCAGAGCACTCCGTCGTAGCCCCAGTTGTGATCGCCGTTGAAGCCGTTCACCGGAAGCAGTTCGACGAAGCCGACGCCGAGCGAGACGAGGTGATCGAGCCGGCCGATCGCGGCATCCAGTGTGCCCTCCTGGGTGAAGGTTCCGAGGTGCAGCTCGTAGATCATCGCGCCGGCCAACTGCCGCCCGGTCCAGTCGGCATCCGTCCAGCCGAACGCTGATGCGTCGAAGGTCCGCGACAGCTCATGCACGCTCACCGGCTGGCGTCGCGAGCGCGGGTCGGGCAGTGGATGCCCGTCATCGTCGAGCAGGTAGCCGTAGTCGTCTCCGGCGAGACCGTCGGGCGCGCTCCACCATCCGTCGTCGACGCGGGTCATCGGATGCCTCACCCCGTCGAGCAACAGCGTCACCCGGGCGGGCACCGGCGCCCAGACCTCGAAGGTCACGGCAGCGCCGCCGTCGGCACCAGCAGCGCTACCGGGTACCGTTCGAGCACCTCCGCGAGCCGCAGGGCGCCACCGTCGTATTCCCGGTCGGCGATCACATCGGTGACCGGCTTCCCGGCCAACTCGACGGTGGTGTCGCCCCAGCCGTCGCGAGAGAGCCCGACCGGTAGCCGAGTCGCCAGGGT
>JAZJYU010000028.1:3695-8393 GCA_040390225.1 Actinomycetota bacterium
GCCTCGACCGGCGCATAGCGGTTGAACAGCCCGGGATGGTCGCGCCGCAGCCTGAGTGCGCGCGTGGTCACGAGCAGCTTCGCAGCGCCGGTGTCGTCGATCGGCGGATGACTGCCCCCCTCGATGGCGGCCAGGTAGAGTCGCCGGATGTCGAAGTCGACCTCACGCCGGTTGTCCGGGTCGACCAGCGACGTCTCCCAGAGCTCACTGCCCTGGTAGATGTCAGGCACGCCGGGCGCTGTCAGCTGGATCAGCTTCGCGCTGAGCGAGTTGGACCAGCCCGGCTGCTCCACGAGGTCCAGCACCGAGCGGATGACGGCCGCCACCTGCGCGTCGTCGAATGCGGCGTCGACCAGCGCGTGCATCCGCCCCTCGAAGTTCTCCCTCGGCTCGGTCCATCCCGTGGAGTCACCGGCCTCGCGCGCCGCCTTCTCGGCATAGCTGTGCAGGCGTTCACGGCTGGCCGGCCAGGCGCCGATGATCGCCTCCCAGAGCAGCGCTTCGAGGGGTCCGTCGCCGAGCGGCACCAGGGCGCGCAACCGCCCGAGTGCTGATTCCCACTCATCGGGGATCTCGGACAGCACACTGATCCGCGCCCGAACGTCTTCGCCGCGCTTGGTGTCGTGCGTCGAGAGGGTGGTGAGGGAGGCGGGAAAACTCGCCTGGCGCAGCTGCTGACGGCGGTGGAACTCATCGACGCCGATCGAGAACTCGCTCGGGTCCGCGCCGACCTCGGTCAGCGAGCCGAGCCGCGTGTACCGGTAGAAGGCGGTGTCTTCGACACCTTTCGCCATCACCATGCCGGAGGTCTGCTGGAACCGCACAGCCACGGGCTGCGACGGGTCGGCGAGCACAGGAACCAGGCGGTCGATCATGCCCGTCAGGTGTGGCCGCGACCGCTTCGCGTGGGTCGCCGCCTGATGCAGGTGCTCCTCGCCGATCGGCAGGTAGGAGCGGTAGACCGGGAAGCAGGCGAGCAGTTCGGCCAGGGCATCGGCGCTGTCGGCGATGCCCGACTCGCGTTCGAGTCGCAGTACTTCTGAGCGCAGGATGCCGTCGGTGATCGCGCGCTTCGTATCGTGGATGAGGTCGGCCCAGGCGATGTCCCGCCCGCGAAGGTGCCGGTCGAGGGCATCGAGCCGAGCGCGGCCCGCCGGGTCCACGAGAACCCGGTCGACATCCGCGAGGGCGTCGTATCCGGTGGTGCCGGCTGTCGCCCAGGAGGTGGGGAGCTGTTCGTCGCCCTCAAGGATCTTCTCGACCAGCACGTAGGTGTCGCCGGTCGCTTCGGCCAGAGCGTCGAGGTAGCCGCCGGGATCGGCGAGGCCGTCGGGGTGATCAACCCTCAGACCGTCGGCCAGCCCGTCGGTGATCCAGCGCACGATCTCGCGGTGCGACTCCTCGAAAACACTCGGGAGTTCGACCCGGATGCCGGCCAGCGACGAGACGGCGAAGAACCGGCGGTAGTTGAGTTCGGCGTTCTCGCGTCGCCAGTTCATCAGTTCGTAGTGCTGACGGGCGTGCACCTCCTGCGCGGTGCCGCCCTCCGTGCCCGGTGCGATCGGATAGCGGTGATCGAAATAGCGCAACTCGTCGCCGACGACCTGCAGGTCGTCGAGCGAGTCCGTCGCGAGCACGGGAATGCGCACCTTCCCCTGCCCGAACTCCCAGTCGACGTCGAACGCTTCGGCGTATTCGGAGTTCTGCCCGAACGTCAGCAGGTCCCACCACCAGGAGTTCGCCCTCGGGGTCGCAACGCCCATGTGATTGGGCACGATGTCGATCAGCACACCCATGCCGAGGCGATGCGCCTCACCCGCCGCGGCATCGAGCCCCGCCGCGCCGCCGCGCGCGGGGTCGATGGCCGAATGGTCGACCACGTCGTAGCCGTGATCCGAGCCGGGCTCGGCTGTGAGCAGGGGTGACAGATAGACCCAGTCGGCGCCGAGCTCGTGCAGGTAGTCGGTGATGACGGCTGCTGCGCCCAGATCGAAACCCTCCCGGATCTGCAGCCGGTAGGTCGAGACGGGGAGACGCATCACGCGGGCTCCGGAAGGTGGGATGCCGGGGTCGGTGATGCCGAGTTCGTCGCGGCGTTGAGCGAGGTTGCGACCGTGTGGTCGGTGTCCACCTCGGACGCCACGAACTCGCGCAGCACGACGACCGACTTCGACTGTACGGGCAGCACATCGCCGGCGGTCTTCGGCGCGGAATCGGCCGCCTCGCCCGCGGTGTCGATGATGACCTCCCACCGGTCGGAGAATTCGGCCGACGGCAGCGTGAAGTCCACGACATCGTCGTGAGCGTTGAACAGGATCGCGAAGTTGTGGTCGACGACCCGTTGTCCACGAGAGTCACGGCCATGGATGCCGTCGCCGTTCAGCCAGACGCCGATCGAACGGCCGAACCCGGTGTCCCAGTTCTGCTCGTCCATCTCCGTGCCGCCCGGCGTCAGCCAGACGATGTCGGCGAGCGGCTCACCTGCGCCGCGCTTCACCGGCCGGCCGTCGAAGAAGCTGCGCCGGCGGAACGTCGGGTGATCTTTGCGCAGCCGGGTCAGCGCAGAGACGAAGTCGATCAGCCCCTGATCGGCGGTGTCCCAGTGCACCCAGGAGATCTCGGAGTCCTGGGCGTACGTGTTGTTGTTGCCATGCTGCGTTCGGCCCAGTTCGTCACCGTGAAGGATCATCGGCACGCCCTGGCTCAGCAGAATCGTGGTGAGGAAATTGCGCTGCTGCCTGGAGCGCATGGCAAGGATGCCGGCATCCGTCGTCGGCCCTTCGACTCCGCAGTTCCAGGAGCGGTTGTCGTCCGTGCCGTCCTTGTTGTCTTCGCCGTTCGCCTCGTTGTGCTTCTCGTTGTACGAGACCAGGTCCTCGAGGGTGAAGCCATCGTGCGCCGTCACGAAGTTGATGGACGCCACCGGACGGCGGCCGTCATCCTCGTACAGGTCCGCCGAGCCTGTGATGCGGGAGGCGAACTCGCCGAGGGTCGATGGTTCCCCGCGCCAGAAGTCGCGAACGGTGTCGCGGTACTTGCCGTTCCACTCCGTCCACTGGGGCGGGAATCCGCCCACCTGGTAGCCGCCCGGGCCGACATCCCACGGTTCCGCGATGAGCTTCACCTGGGAGACCACCGGGTCCTGTTGCACGAGCTCGAAGAAGGTCGACAGCTTGTCGACGTCGTAGAACTCGCGAGCGAGCGTGGAGGCGAGGTCGAAGCGGAAGCCGTCGACATGCATCTCGAGCACCCAATAACGCAGGCTGTCCATGATCAGTTGCAGGGAGTGCGGGTTGCGCACGTTGAAGGAGTTGCCGGTTCCGGTGTAGTCCATGTAGAACTGCGGGTCGTCATCGACCAGCCGGTAGTAGGCCTGGTTGTCGATGCCGCGGAACGAGAGTGTCGGGCCCAGGTGATTGCCCTCGGCGGTGTGGTTGTACACGACGTCGAGAATCACCTCGATGCCCGCGTCGTGCATGGCGCGGACCATCCCTTTGAACTCCTGCACCTGCTGGCCGAGGTCGCCGGTGGAGGAGTAGCCGTTGTGCGGTGCGAAGAAGCCGATCGTGTTGTAGCCCCAGTAGTTGTGAAGGCCCTTGTCGAGCAGGGTGGAGTCCTGCACGAACTGGTGAACCGGCATCAGCTCGATGGCGGTCGCGCCGATCTTGCCGAGGTGCTCGATGATGGCCGGATGCCCGAGGCCGGCGTAGCTGCCACGCTGATCCTCCGGCACCTCCGGGTGCAGTTCCGTGAGGCCCTTCACGTGGGCCTCGTAGATGACCGTCTCGTTGTAGGGAATACGCGGATGCCGGTCGCCGGCCCAGTCGAAGAAGGGGTTGATCACCACGCCCAGCATCGCGTGCCCGGCGGAGTCGGCGTCGTTCTCGCTCAGCGGGTCACCGAAGTCGTACGCGAACAGCGAAGGGTCCCAGTCGATGTCGCCGCAGGTCGCTTTGGCATAAGGATCCAGCAACAGCTTGTTGGGGTTCGCGCGCTGCCCGGTCTTCGGATCGTAGGGCGCCGTCACCCGGTAGCCGTATCGCTGGCCCGGCCGAACGAGCGGGAGGTAGGCGTGCCAGACATAGGCGTCAACCTCGATCAGTTCGACCCGCGTCTCCACGCGGTCGTCGTCGAACAGACACAGCTCGACCTTCTGGGCGATCTCGCTGAACAGCCCGAAATTCGTGCCACTCCCGTCGAACGTTGCGCCAAGGGGGTATGCCGATCCGGGCCATGTCTCCATGGTTGTCACCGTACACTGGAGATTCACACACACCACGGGAGTCCGGTGAGCCGGGCTGAGAGGGAGCTTCTCCAAGCTTCGACCGTCGAACCTGATCTGGATCATGCCAGCGCAGGGAGAGGAGCAGGGCAATGTCATCTGCACGAAAAATCAATCCGAGATGGCGCGTCGTCGACATCATCGTCGCCGCCATCGTGGGGGTCGCCTTCGGGGTCGTCTTCTTCGGCTGGGACCTCGTCTACGGGGTTGTCACCAAACCCTTCGAGCTGCTGGTGCCTGGCTCCGGCGCGCTCCTATACGCGATCTGGCTGATCCCGGCCGTTCTCGCGGGCATCATCGTCCGCAAACCGGGCGCTGCGCTCTTCGCCGAGCTGGTGGCCGCGATCGTCGAGGCGCTGCTCGGCTCGCAGTTCGGGGGATTCCAGACCATCCTGTCCGGCCGGGTTCAGGGCGTC
>JAZJYU010000029.1:0-7870 GCA_040390225.1 Actinomycetota bacterium
CGTCGCGTGAGAGGGACTTCTCGTCGGCGTGATCGGGGCCATCATCGGCACCGGGGTCGGATCCACGCTCACGGCCCTCCTGATCGCGATCGGCGTCGGGACAGGATGGCTGCCGCGCATCGACTACGGGTGGTTCACACCGGTCGTCGCTCTCCCGGCGGTGGCCGTGATCCTCACGACCTGGCTCGCGTCATGGGTCGGGTCGCGCCGCGTGCTCGACGTGTCGCCGATCGAGGCGACCGGCGTCGCGGTCGAGCGTTCCCGCGAGGATGCGGCGCACCGGCCCGCCCGCAACGGCTGGGCGATCGCGCTGTTCAGCATCGGGATCGCTTTGATGCTGCTCGGGATGCTGGCAGGACTCGTCAGCCCGCTCGGGGTGCTCATCGGCGTCGTCGGCGGCATCCTCTCGTTCTCGGGTCTCGTGCTCGGGGCCGAGCTGGTGATGCCGGTCGCGCTCCGTCTCGTGGGTCGCCTGTTCGGCCGCAGTGCCACCGCCCGGCTGGCGGCCGAGAACGCGGTCAGGTACCCGGAGCGCAGCTCCCGGAGCACCATCGGGATGGTGATCGGGGTGACCCTGATCACCATGTTCGCCGTGGCCGTCGCCAGCTTCCAGGTGGTCATCGCGCAGCAGCAGGCGAAGTCGCCAGACGCGTACCAGGGCAGCGACACGGTGCTGAGTGTGATCGTCGCCGTATTCTCGATCCTGATGGGGTTCAGCGCGCTGATCGCCGCCGTGGGAATGGTCAACACGCTCTCGCTGAGCGTGCTGCAGAGGACGCGTGAGCTCGGGCTCTTGCGAGCGCTGGGGTTCACGGCCCGGCAGGTTCGCACGATGATCCTGGCCGAGAGCGCGCAGCTCACCGTGGCATCCGTGCTCGTCGGGCTGGTGCTCGGCGCCTTCTACGGCTGGGCGGGTGCGCAGTCCCTGCTCGGGTCGGCGGCGCACGGACTCGTCACCCCGGCGATTCCGTTGGTGCTGCTACTGGTGATCGCAGGGGCCGCCCTGGTGCTGATCGTGGTCGCATCGGTGGCCCCCGCGCGCCGCGCGACCCGCATCGCTCCGGTGGCGGCACTGGCCGCCGACTGACCCCGGCTCCCCCCTTTCGGAAATTCAGGACTTTGGTCGCGCCGGTGGAGGATTCACCGGCGCGACCGAGTCACGGTGGGACATTCTCCTGAATTTCCGAAAGGCGAGGGCGGGGTGGAGCTCGGTTACACCGCGGGGAGTACCGGGCGAGCCGTAGGGTGGGTGCGTGCGAATCGGACTGCTCGGGGGACTGCGCGTCGAGCACGATGGACGCCCGGTGGCGGTCACCGGCGCGATGCAGCTCGCCGTGCTGTTCCGGCTGGCGGTGGATGCGGGAACGGCGGTCAGCTACCGCGCGATTGCCGAAGACGTCTGGGCGGATGCCCCTGAGAACGAGCGCGCAGCACTCCAGTCGATCGTGTCCCGGCTCCGCTCCCAGCTCCCGGCCGGCTCGATCGAGTCGACGGCCGGTGGCTACCGGCTTGCCGTCGCTCGCGAGGACGTGGACGCGCTCGCCTTCGTCGATCTGGTCGCCCGTGCCCTCCTGGCTGAGGGCTCGGAACGTTCGTACCTCGCATCTGCGGCGCTGGCGCTGTGGGCGGGTGAGCCGTGGATCCCGTCGCCTGATTTCGACTGGTTCGAGAGTGACCTGCGTCGCGATCGGGCCACCGCGCTCGAGCTCGGTGGCCTTGCCGCGACACGCCCGCGGGTCTCGAGCATCCCCCTGCCGCTGACCGATCTCATCGGGCGTGCCGGCGAGCTGGACGCCATCGCCGAACAGCTCGCCGCCTCGCGACTGGTCACGATCATCGGCGTGGGAGGTGCGGGCAAGACCCGACTCGCGGTCGAGACGGCGGCGGGCATCCCAGGTTCGGTTCTCGTCGAGCTGGCGCCGGTGGGGCCAGGCGAACTCGTCGCGGCGATCCTCGCGGCGACGGGCCGCGAACTGCGTACCGGCGATGGCTCGGGTCTGACCGGTTCGCGCGAGCGACTGCTCGAAGCGCTGGCCGGCCGGCAGGCGCTGCTCGTGCTCGACAACTGCGAGCACATCGTGGATGAGGTGGCCGTAGCCGCCGAGTGGCTGCTGGGCGCGCTTCCGCAGCTCCGTATCCTGGCGACCAGCCGTGAACCGCTGACCATCCCGGGCGAGGCCTTCGTCTCGGTCGGGCCGCTGCCGCATCCGACGGAGACGGGCATCGCCTCCGCCACACCGCAGGAACTGCGGTCGTTCGACGCTGTCGAGCTGTTCGCTCAGCGCGCTCTCGCGGCCCGCGGCAGGGCCCTCGACGACGATGAACTCATCGTGGCGGCACGGATCTGCGTGCGTCTGGACGGCCTGCCGCTCGCGCTCGAACTCGCGGCGGCGAAACTGCGCACGATGACACCCGCTGAGGTGCTTGCGGGGCTCGAGGACCGGTTCGCCCTGCTCACCGGTGGGTTCCGCACAGCGCTTCCCCGGCACCGCACCCTGCGCGCGATGGTCGACTGGAGCTGGAGTCTGCTCACCGACGAGGAGCGCAGGGCGCTGGCCTGGTTCGCGGTGTTCCCGGCCGGGGTCGCCGCGGAGGACGCTGGTCGCATCGCCGCAGCCATGGCTGTGACCGCGGCGGACTTCGACTCACTGGTCGACCGCTCGCTCCTGCAGCGCAGTCGTGGGCGGTACCGCGCGCTGGAGACGATCCGAGAGTACGGGGTCGAACGACTCGCGGAACGGGATGAGCTCGCTGCAGCGCGCGCGGTTCAGGCGCGGTTCATGGCCGACCAGGCGGCCCGCTACGACCGTGAGATTCGCGGCCCCGGCGTCCTGAATGCGATCTCCTGGTTCGATGCAGAGGAGGACAACATCGCGGCCGCACTTCGGTACACGACTCAGGCTCCGCTCGCTGAGGTCGCCGTGCGACTGGCGATCTCGTGCGGCTGGTACTGGATCATCCGGGGACGCGAAGAGGAGTCGGGCACCTGGTTCGCGGCCGTGAGCCCACTCGCGAAGGATCTGGATCTCGACGAGGCGAGGGTGATCTCCGTGCTCGCCCCGGTGATCGAGATGTTCTCAGCCGGACCCCCCGACGCGGATTTCGATCAGGAACAGATCGGCGGCCTGCTGACTTCGATGCTCGAGTCCCTGCCCGACATCGGGAGGGGCGGGCACGAGGTGCTGCAGCTGCTCAAACCGGCGATCGCCGCGCTCGCCTCGGTGGGAGGCGACCCGGGTTCATGGATGCTCGAGGTCGAGGCGCCGATCGGTGAAGACCTCGACATCGACGCCTGGCCAACGGCGCTCCTCCATGTCGTGCGTGCGGCGCAGGCACAGAACCGTGGGGACGTCGCCGAGCTCGGAACCGAGTCGGCGGTCGCGATCGAGAGATTCGAGGGCATCGGCGACATCTGGGCTCTCGCGCTCTCCCAGCAGATGCGAGCGGAGTGGCTCATGCTGACGGGCGAACTGGACGCGGCGTTCACGATCACCGAGCAGTCGACGAAGAACTTCCGTAGAATCACCCCCAGCTGGGACCTGGCCCAGCAGCAGGGTCTCGCGATCAACATCATGCTGCGGCAGGGACGGTTCGACGAGGTTCGTGTTCGGGTCAGGGAGATTCTGCTCGAAGCGGAGCAGTCGGGTAATGTGCGCACCCAGCTGCAGTCCGCTGTGACAGCACTCAATGCATTCGTCTGTCTGGGCGAACTGCAGCCTGCGATCGAGCAGCTTGCGATCGTTGACACGCTCGCAGCGAGTTGGCCGCGCTTCCCCGGGCAGATCGCGGCGCTGGCTGAGACGGCACGAGCCGGAGTCGAACTGCTGCGCGACGACCTCGAGGCCGCCGAGAACGCGATGCGGCGTGCGGTCGATCACGCGATCGGCGCGCATGATCTGCCGATCATCGGCATGGCGGCACTCGGCCTCGGCCAACTGGCTCTCGCGAGAGGGGATGTGGCCGAGGCGATTCGGGCGGTCGATCTCGCGACCGCGATCATCGGAATCCACGACTCGACCGAGCCGCGAGTAGCTGCGATCGAGCGCGCGGCAGCGGAGGTGGGACTGGAGCGGACCGGTGCCGAGGCACCGACCCGCTCCATGGCCCTGGAACTTCTACCTCAGATCTTGCGACGGTAAGCCCAGGTGGCGAGCGGGAAGAAGATCGCGACCAGTGCGACGCAGGAGGCGATCACCCACAGCACCTGGCCGGTGAGCGTGTCTCCGACCACCCCGGTGTTGCCGGTCAGCAGTCCGCGCATCGACTCGATCACGTGGGTGACGGGGTTGATCGCGACCCAGCCCTGCAGCCAGGTCGGCAGTGTCGATGCCGGCACGAACGTCGACGACCCGAAGGTGAGTGGGAAGACGATCAGAAACGAGAGTCCCTGTACGGCTCCCGACGAGCGGGCGAGCATTCCGATCAGCACCGACACCCAGCACAGGCTCACGGCGAAGGCGATGATCAACACGATCGCGAGGCCAACATGCCACCACGGCGTCAGGAATTCGAAGCCGATGATCGCGCCGAACACCAGCGTGACCGTGATGGCGATCGAGTGCCGCACGATGTCGCCGAGCACAGCGCCGAACAGCGGCGCGGAACGGGCGATCGGCAGTGACCTGAATCGGTCGAACACGCCTTTCTGAATGTCGGTGTTCAGGTTCACCCCGATAGTGAGCGACGTGAACATGATGGTCTGCACGATGATGCCTGGCAGCGCGAATTCCACGTACTTGCCGGTCGAGCCGGCGATCGCGCCGCCGAAGATGAACACGAACAGCACCGTCATGATGATCGGCTGCACGGTGACGTCGACGAACTGCTCGGGGTTGCGGAACATCTTTGTGATGGTCCGCTTGGCGAGAATGAGCGAGTCGCGGATCATGCCGCACCTTCTTCCGAGACGGTCTGCCCGGTGAGCGAGTAGAAGACCTCGTCGAGGCTGGGCAGTCGGAGCGACAGTTCCGAGACGGAGATCTTCTCCTTCGCCAGCGCGGCGACCACGGTGGTCAGAGCGCTGTCGTCCCGCACGGGAACGGACAGCTGGTCGGGCGAGGGCTGCTCCGGCGGGCGAGTACCGACCGAGCTGAGCAGTTCGCGGATGCGGGGGAGATCGTCCGCGGATGCCGCGCGCACCTCGAGGGTCTGCCCGCCGAGCTGGCGCTTCAGGCCCTGCGGGGTGTCGTGCGCGATCACCCTGCCGTGATCGATCACCGTGATCTCGTTGGCGAGCGCGTCGGCCTCCTCCAGGTATTGGGTGGTCAGCAGCACGGTGGTGCCCTGCTTGACCAGCGTGCGGATCATGCCCCACACGTCGTCCCGCTTGGCAGGGTCGAGGCCCGTGGTCGGCTCGTCCAGGAAGACGACGTCGGGGCGCCCGATCAGGGACGCCGCGAGGTCGAGGCGACGCCGCATGCCACCGGAGTACGTCTTTGTGAGCCGCTTGCCGGCATCCGTCAGATCGAACTCGGCGAGAAGTTCCTCCGCCCGAAGCCTCGCCTGCTTGGTGCTGAGGTCGAGCAGTTGCCCGATCATCACGAGGTTCTGCACCCCGGTGAGATCCTCGTCGACGCTCGCATACTGGCCGGTGAGACCGATTGTGCGGCGCACCTCCTTGGCCTGGTGAACGACATCCCGGCCGGAGACGAGTGCGGTGCCCGCGTCGGGCTTGAGGAGGGTGGCGAGGATGCGTACCGCGGTGGTCTTGCCGGCCCCGTTGGGGCCCAGAACACCGAGCACCCGCCCTTCGTCGACCTCCAGGTCGATGCCGGCCAGAGCTTGCGTCTTGCCGAAGCGTTTGGTGAGGCCGTGGGCCTCGATTGCCTTAGTCATGGCTCAAGTCTGGCGTTCGGCACTGTCGCAGCGCTGTCACACGCTGTCAGCGGCTCCCGCTCAGGCATTCATGGTTTCCGCTGAGGGGTCTCACAGGTAAGCCCGAACTGACGGCGAAAGCCGTGCAGGCGACCTGATACTGGGGCCTCAGAGTGACGACGAGACGGCGAGGAGGCCGTGGAAATGAACGCGCTGCTGCAGCTGCACCTGATCGATGGTCCTGTACCGGTGGTGGTCGACACCCTCGGCATCATCGCCCTGGTGGCGATCCTGGGGACCAGGCGCTGGCGAAAGTGGTTGCCGATAGCGATAGCCGTCGGGCTGTTCGGCTTCTTCCTCGGCATCCTCACGTGCTGGGTGCTCGGCGACCTGCTCAACCTGTTCGGTGTGACCCTGTCACTCGCCAGCCGGATCTGGTTCGGGATCGCCGTCGCGGGTTTCTTCGTCGGGATCGCGCGGCTCATCTACTCCCGCAAGCGGTTCGCGGCTGTCTGGGCGGCATCCGCTGTGATTCTCGCGCTTGTGGGCGGGCTCGGCCTGAACGGCGACCTGGGGGAGTTTCCCACGGTGCAGAACGCGATCGGTCTCGGTCAGTACACGACCATGGCGCTTCCGAACACCACCCGGAGCGTCGCGCTCACCGGCTGGGTCGCACCCAGGGATCTTCCGGCGGCCGGTCGTATCGGCACCGTGATCATCCCCGCCGCGACCTCGAATTTCACGGCACGGCCCGCCGTGGTGTACCTCCCGCCGGCCGCCCTCGTGAAGAACCCGCCCCGGCTCCCCGTGCTGGAACTGCTGTCCGGGCAACCGGGGCAGCCGTCCGACCTGTTCGTCAAAGGGGCGCTCGCCGGCTATCTCAACCAGCTGGCGCGGCAGAACCACGGACTGGCTCCGATCGTCGTCGTACCGGATCAGCTCGGTGAACCGTCGAACAACCCGATGTGCGTGAACTCGGCTCTCGGTAACTCCGCCACCTATGTGACGGTCGACGTGCCGAAATGGATCAACGAGCATCTCGCGGTGGAGGCAGGCCCCGGCGCATGGGGCATCGGGGGGTTCTCGCAGGGCGGCACCTGCTCGATCCAGTTCGGGGCGGCGCTGCCGAAGCTCTACGGAACCATCCTCGACATCTCAGGGGAGGTCGCGCCGAAATCCGGCAACCTTCAGCACACCATCGACGTCGGGTTCGCCGGCTCGCGTGCCGCGTACGATGCGGCGGTGCCGGATGCGGTGATGCACCGGGTGGGCGGCTACCAGCACACGCTCGCCCTGTTCGCCGCCGGGCAGAACGACAGCAAATACGGCCCTGGACTGGCCATTGTCGCCCGCGACGCGGCGTCTACTGGAATGACCGCACACCTGTACATCTCGCCCGGTACCGCGCACGACTGGCGTACGGTGGCGTTCGCGTTCGAGACCACCTTGCCCGTGATCGAACGGCACTGGGGGCTGGACACGAGTCGTCTCGATGATTGAGCGTCTGCTCCGGCGCCACCCCGCGACGCTCGGGATCGTGGTGCTCATCCTCGTGGGCTCAGTGCTGTCTCGGGGTTTCCGCGGCCCGAGCCTACCGGTGCGGTTCGCGCTGGGCACCGGGTACGGCCAGCTCGTCATCGCACATCGATTCTGGACGCCGGTCACGTCGGTCTTCGTCACCAATGGCGGGATCGAACTGGCGCTGGTCGCGGTCGCCGCGGTGCTGATCGTCGGGGTGGCCGAACGACTCATGGGCACCGCGCGCACGATCCTCGCCTTCGCTGTCACCGCCTGTGCGGGCGCCATCGTCGGTGTCGTGGTTCAGGCGATCGGAGGTCTTCTGGGCGAGCTCTGGTCGCGCCGCACCGCCGAAATCGTGGCCCTCGACCCGATGACCGCCATCGTCGGCACGATCATGACGGCGAGCGCCTTCGCAGGCCCGCTCTGGCGGCGGCGCATCAGGGTCATCACCTCCGTAGTGGTTCTGGTCTTCCTGCTCTACGCGGGCGGCCCGTCCGACCTCTACCGCGCCATCGCGGCTGTCGCGGGGCTCGCC
>JAZJYU010000029.1:7933-10928 GCA_040390225.1 Actinomycetota bacterium
GTTCGAGTGCTCCTGTCGGCGGTTGTGGCGATCACCGCGATCGGGCCGGCCATCACCGTGTTCAGCACGCTCCGGCTGGGCCCGCTGGCCCCGCTCGGACTCCTCCTGGCGGATCCGCGTCCGAACGGTGTCACCGCGGTGGACGAGTGCCGCGCGTCGGATATCACGCGGATGTGTCTGCACGACATGACGCTCGAGCGCATCAGCGGCGTGGGGCCGGTGCTTCTCACAGTGCTTCCGCTCGTCGCACTCCTGGTGGCAGCATTCGGGATCGCTCGCGGAAAGCGCTTCGCGGCGGTGCTCGCCATCGGGGTCAACGTCTCGCTGGCCGTACTTGCGGCCGCGTTCTACGGTTTCCTGCCCCTGCTCGCATCCGCCCGTCGTGCCCGGCTTCCTGCCGCGCATTACTGGGAGGTTTCGCTCGCGCTGGTCGTCTCGGTGCTGCTTCCGCTGGCCATAGCCGCACTGCTCGCGGCGAACCTCCGGCACATCTTCGTGCGGGTGTCCCGTGGTTCGGTGCGCCGCTATTTCGCGGTGGTCGGTGGCTCACTCGCGGGTCTCTCCGCTGCGTACCTCGTCGTCGGCAGCGCGATGCCGGCGCGATTCCATCCGCGGGTCTCCCTGCTCGACCTTGCCGCCGACCTCCCTGACCGCTTCGTTCCGGTCGGCTTCCTGCGCGTGGAGCGTTTGGCGTTCCTGCCGATCGCTCCGCTTACGCGGCTCGTCTACTACTGGATCGGCCCCGCCTTCTGGATCGTCGTGATCGTCGGCGCACTGCTGGTCGTGCTCTCACAGGGATCCCGGGAGGCGCTCGCGCACCAGGCGAGGCTGCGTGCGCTGCTGAGCACGGGCAGTGGATCGCTCGGTTTCTGGGCCACCTGGGCGGGCAACTCGTACTGGTTCCTGCCGGACGGACGCGCCGTCGTCGCCTACCGGGTGGTGAACGGCGTCGCCTTCACCACGTCCGACCCGATCGGGCCGGACGAGGCCCTCCCGGATGCGATCGCGCAGTTCTCCAGGTTTTGTGATGACAACGGCTGGACGCCGGTCTTCTACTCGGTGCACGAGCGGGTTCGACTGCTGTGCGACGCCATGGGGTGGTCGTCTCTCTCGGTAGGCGACGAGACGGTCATCCGCCCAGGAGAGTGGCGTACCGAGGGTAAGCGCTGGCAGGACATCCGGTCGTCCATCAACCGTGCCGAGCGCGAGGGGGTCCAGGCGACGTGGACGAGCTACGCCAGCCTGACGACGGCCCAGGCCATCCAGATCGACGACATGTCCGAGCGCTGGGTCGCCGAGAAGGAGCTTCCCGAGATGGGCTTCACGCTCGGAGGTGTCGAAGAACTGCGCGACCCCGACGTGCGCATGATGATCGCCACGGATGCCGTCGGCCAGGTGATCGGTGTCACCAGCTGGCTGCCAACGTTGCGGGAAGGCGCGCTGATCGGTTGGACGCTGGACTTCATGCGAAGGAGCCCTGGCGGCATCAATGGCATCATGGAATTCCTCATCGCCCGCTGCGCGGAGCTGTTCCGCGATCAGGGGATCGAATTCATGAGTCTCTCGGCTGCCCCGCTCGCGCACGGCAATGAACGCTCGGTCGATCCGACGACAGCCGAGCGCGTGCTCGCCGCGATCGGCGCGCGGCTGGAGCCGGTGTATGGGTTCCGCTCGTTGTTCGCGTTCAAGCGAAAGTTCCAGCCGCAACTTCAGCCGTTGTCGATGACCTTCCCCGATTCTCTGGCACTTCCCGCGATCGGTGTCGCGCTCGGACGGGCCTATCTTCCGACTCTGTCCGTGCGAGAGAGCGTGCGGTTTCTCCGCGGTCTCTAGTGCGTCAGACGTGCACGAACTCGGTCGCGCTGTATCCGGCTTCCGCCGGGATCGTGATGACGGCGCTGCCGTCGTCGCGCCACACCAGCACGGGTTGCACGGTGAATGGTTCGCGCAGCGCCGCGTGCTCGATCGCGGATCTCGCATCCTGGCTCTCGGCCAGCCGCAGCAGATTCATCAGCGTGGGAAACATCACCGACCCGTCCGTTTCGGCGGCGGGGGAGCGCCACTCGAGCTCCACCGTCTCGCCGCCGTCGGCGACGGCGGTCTGGCCGTGCGGCGCGAATGCGAGATAGAAGTGGGTGTCGAAGCGGCGAGGTTCAGCCTCGGGGGTGATCCAGTGCCCGAAGGGCGTGAGGCGTTCGAGCGGCAGGCGGATGCCGGCGGCCGCCACCGTATCGCGGAAGGTGCCGCCGGGCAGTGGGGCGGCATCCGCTCCCAAGAGGATCGACGTCTCCTCCCAGGTTTCCCGGATCGCACAGATCCGCAGCGCGCGCTCCTGAGGGTCGAGGCCTTCAGCCCCGGTGACGAGCGATAGCCATGACTCGTCCGAATCATCCGGCTCGAGCACACCGCCGGGAAAGACGAGGCGCGACGCGAACGTTGCAGCAGCGTGCCGGCGCACCATGAGCACCTCGAATGGGTCATCGCGGAGCATCAGCACCGTCGCCGCGACCCGGAATGCCTTGGGATCCATTTCTCCACCATATGCCTGCAGTGCTACCCTGAATTCGTGCTGTTCGGTCTGCTCCTCCTTAGCTGCCGCGACGAGTCCTAACCCAGGCCTCACTCGTCGCGGCCTGCGCTGTAAAAAGCGTGCTGTGAAAAGCAGCGGTTGGTCTGATCCTCCGAGACGAAAGCTAAGGACCATGAAGAACACACAGTCGGCTTCTGCAATGCCGATCCACAAGTACCGCCCGTACCGCGAGACGCTCGGCGTCGACCTGCCCGACCGTACCTGGCCGTCGAAGCACATCACGAAGGCTCCCCGCTGGTGCGCCGTCGACCTGCGCGACGGCAACCAGGCGCTCATCGACCCGATGAGTCCGGAGCGCAAGCGCATCATGTTCGACCTGCTGGTCGGCATGGGTTACAAAGAGATCGAGGTCGGGTTCCCGAGCGCCAGTCAGACCGACTACGACTTCGTGCGAACGCTCATCGA
>JAZJYU010000029.1:10938-14847 GCA_040390225.1 Actinomycetota bacterium
CAGGCCCGGCAGGAACTCATCACCCGCACCTACGAGTCCCTGAAGGGCGCGAAGCGGGCCATCGTGCACCTGTACAACTCCACATCGATCCTGCAGCGCGACGTCGTGTTCCGCACCGACAGGCAGGGAATCATCGACATCGCCCTCGCCGGGGCGAGGATGTGCGTCGAAGCGGAGTCGCTCGTGCCCGGCACGGAGATCTTCTACGAGTACTCGCCCGAGAGCTACACCGGCACCGAACTCGAGTTCGCGGTCGACATCTGCAACCAGGTGCTCGAGATCTTCAGCCCCACGCCCGACCGCAAGGTGATCATCAACCTGCCCGCCACCGTCGAGATGGCGACCCCGAACGTGTACGCGGACTCGATCGAGTGGATGTCGCGACGGCTCGCCCATCGCGAGAACGTCATCCTGTCGCTTCACCCGCACAATGACCGCGGCACCGCCGTCGCCGCTGCGGAACTCGGGTACCTGGCGGGCGCCGATCGCATCGAAGGCTGCCTGTTCGGCAACGGCGAGCGTACCGGCAACGTCGACATCGTCGCTCTTGGCATCAACCTGTTCACCCAGGGCATCGACCCGCAGATCGACTTCTCCGACCTCGACGAGGTGAAGCGCACCGTCGAGTACGTCAACCAGCTTCCGGTGCCAGAGCGGCATCCCTGGGCGGGCGACCTCGTCTACACCGCGTTCAGCGGGTCGCACCAGGACGCCATCAAGAAGGGCTTCGAGGCGATGGAGGCCGCGGCCGCAGCGCGGGGCGTGACGGTGGACGAGCTCGAGTGGGCCGTGCCATACCTGCCCGTCGACCCGAAGGACCTGGGCCGCAGTTACGAGGCGGTCATCCGGGTCAACTCGCAGTCCGGCAAGGGCGGCGTCGCGTACCTGCTCAAGAACGATCATGCGCTCGACCTGCCGCGCAAGCTGCAGATCGAGTTCTCCGGCGTCGTGCAGGCGAAGACGGATGCCGAGGGCGGCGAGGTGACGAGCGCGGAGATCTGGGAGATCTTCCGGGACGAATACCTGCCAGCAGTCGACCCTTCGGAGAAGTGGGGCCGCTTCGAGCTCACGTCGACCCGGACATCGAGCGACATGTCCGGTGTGGTGTCGTTGCACGCGGAGTTGCGGGTCGGCGACGACCTGGTCGGGGCGGACGCGACGGGTAACGGTCCGATTGCTGCGTTCCTCAGCATCCTCGGACAGCAGGGCGTCGACGTGAAGCTGTACGACTACGTCGAGCACACGCTCAGCGCTTCAGGGGACGCCCTCGCCGCGGCCTATGTCGAGTTGAGTGTGAACGGCCGCACCCTGTGGGGCGTGGGCATCGACGCGGACATCTCCACGGCATCGCTGCGGGCGATCGTGTCCGCCGTCAACCGCGCCGTGCGTCACCCGGCCGGCGAACTCGCCGCCGTCTGACCAGCTCCGCCTCCCTCGTTCCTTTCGGAAATTCAGGACTTTGGTCGTGCCGTGTTGCGACGGCTCCCGTCATCACGGGGGCGCGCAGTACCAGCTAGCGCTATTCTCCTGAATTTCCGAAAGGAACGAGGGGGGCGTGTGGTCAGGGGCGGGCGGCGAGGTACTCGGCGAAGGTGACGTGGCCGTACGGGGTTCCCGGCACGAGATTGTGGCCTGCGGCGAAGCCGCGCGCGGTGGCGCCCGGCAGCGTCAGGGTGAGGATGCCGCGGCGCGAGTGCGCGGCATCCTTCCACTGCTCGGCGAACGAGCGGGCCGTGCGCTGTTCCGGCCCGCCGATATCGGCGACCCGCCCCTGCGGGGCGCCCGAGGCGAGCGACACGAGTCGATCGGCGACCTCGTCGACGGCGATCGGTTGGAATGAGAATGCCGGCGCGACGATCACGGGTGAGAAGCGTTGCGCCGTGAACAGCCCCTCGACGAAGGAGTGGAACTGGGTCGACCGGAGGATCGTGTGCGGCAGGCCGGACTCGACGAGTCCGCGCTCGGCGGCACGCGTCTGCTTGTAGTACCCGAGGGGGATGTCGTCGATCCCGACGATCGAGATCAGTACCGTGTGGGCGACACCGGCCGCGATCGCCGCGGAATAGAGCGGGTCCGACGGAACGTGGGCAAGATGCACCAGCGTGTCGACCCCCTCGAGAGCCTCCGAAACGCCGGCCCCGGTGACCAGGTCTCCGCCGGTCTTCCTGCTGAACGCCCGCACCTCGTGCCCGGCTCGCTCCAGCATGGCGACGGTCGGCGTGCCGAGTTGTCCGGTCGCACCGGTGACGAGGATGCGCGCCATAGACCTATCCTCGTATATATGACCCCGGCCGACGCATCCGTGCCGTCGCCGCTCGCCACCAGGGTCATCGACCTGCCGGCCATCGCCCGCAATATCGAGCGCCTGCGCACCCGCACCGGCAAGTCCGTGATGGTGGTCGTCAAGGCGGACGCCTTCGGCCACGGGATGCTCGAGGTCGCGCGCACCGCACTCGCGAGCGGTGCGGAATGGCTCGGTGTCGCCACGGTCGATGAGGCGCTCGCACTGCGTGCAGCCGGCATCGACGCGCCGGTTCTGTGCTGGCTCGCCGACCCCTGGACCAGGCTCACGGAGGCCGTGGAAGCACGCGTGACCATCTCCTGCGCGAACGTGGAGACCCTGAACGCCGTCGCAGCGGCCGTGACCGCAACCCCCGCCCTCGTGCATCTGGAGCTCGACACCGGCATGTCGCGCGGCGGTTCGCCGGTCGCCGACTGGGACACGCTCTGCGGCGCCGCGGCGACCGCGCAGGGGAGAGGGCTCCTGTCGGTGACGGGCGTGTGGTCGCATCTTGCCCTCGCGGCCGACCCTGACCCACTGTCGACGGAGACACAGCGGCTGGCTTTCGAGAGCGGGGTTTCGAAAGCTCGCGAACTAGGCCTTGCGCCGGCGGAGCTGCACCTGGCGAATTCGGCCGCGGCGCTCGCGCATGACACGACCTGGTTCGACGTGGTGCGCTGCGGTGCATCGGTATACGGCATCGAGACGGTGCGAGGCATCACGCATGGGCTGGAGCCAGCGATGCGCGTTGTTTCGCGGGTCACGCAGTTGAGGCAGGTGCCGGCGGGTACCGGCGTCAGTTACAACCACGCGTACGTCACAGCGGCGTCGTCAACACTGGTACTCGTTCCGGTCGGGTACGGGGACGGCATCCCGCGCGATCTGTCGCACGGCGGCCAGGTCGTGATCGCGGGGATGCGTCATCCGATCGTCGGCGCCATCTCGATGGACCAGCTCGTCGTCGACGTGGGCGACGCACCGGTGAAGCTCGGCGATGAGGTCGTGCTGCTCGGCCGGCCCGATCAGGGCGAACCGGACGCCCAGGAGTGGGCGGACGTGACGGGTACGATCGCCCATGAGATCCTCACCGGCCTCGGCGGGCGGATGGCAAGGACACACATCGGGGAGACAACAGCGTGAAGCGAATCGGCATCATCTTCGGCGGCGCCAACAGCGAGCACGAGGTCTCCGTGAACTCGGCGCGCAGCGTCGCCGCGAACCTCGACACCACGTTGTTCGAGCCCGTACTGTTCGGCATCGCGCGCGACGGCCGCTGGCACCGGGTCGACGCGATCGACGACCTGGAGACCGCGACGGGTGGCGCACGCCTGCCCGACCTCGAGGGAATCGACATCGCGTTCCCGGTGCTGCACGGGCGTTTCGGCGAGGACGGCACCGTGCAGGGCCTGCTCGAGCTCGCGGCCGTGCCGTACGTGGGGTGCGGGGTGCTCGCAAGTGCGCTCGCGATGGACAAACTGACGACCCAGACGCTGCTCGAGGCTCGCGCGGCCTACGAGCAGGATCTCCGCGCTGCCGCGGCCCACTGCGACGGCGAGCGCCTGCGGCCTTCCGTCGAGGGCCGCCGCGTACGCCGCCGTGACGGGCAGGTCCAGGTCGAGGCCGGTCCG
>JAZJYU010000029.1:14857-16767 GCA_040390225.1 Actinomycetota bacterium
CCAGACGCTGCTCGAGGCGGGAGGAATCCCGACCATTCCGAGCATGGGGATCACCGCGGAGACTCGCGATCAGGCGGTGGCGCTCGTCTCACACCTGGAGTTCCCGCTGTTCGTGAAGCCGAATCGCTCGGGGTCGAGCGTCGGCGTCGGGCGGGCAGACGATCAGTACGAGTTGCTGCGCGCCATCGACGTGGCGCTAGAGCACGACGGGGTCGCCCTTGTGCAGATGGCGGTCGTCGGCGACGAGATCGATCTCGGCGTGCTGCAGAACGTCGACGGCTCGCTCGAGGTCGGCGCTCCGCTGCGCATTCACCCGACCAGCTCTGCGTTCTTCGACTACGAAGCCAAGTACACTTCGGGCGGGGCCGACCTCGAGGTGCCGGCCCGCATCCCGGATCACATCACGGCCCAGCTCGGAGAGTACGCCAAGGAGGCCTTCCGCACCCTCGGCTGCGACGGACTCGCACGAGTGGACTTCTTCGTCGGCACGGACGGCGCGATCACCCTCAACGAGGTGAACACCCTGCCCGGCCTCACGGCGTTCAGCCAGTACCCCCGCATGTGGCTGGCGGTCGGCGTGAGTTACACCGAGCTGCTGACCCGGCTGATCGACCGTGCCGAACACCGGGGCGCCGCCCGCCCCTGACGGTCGTGGGCGGGATACTTGATGAATGCCGCTCTACCGGGATGAAGCCGTCGTGCTGCGCACGCACAAGCTCGGCGAGGCCGATCGCATCGTGACGATGCTCAGCCGCGAGCACGGCAAGATCCGCGCGGTGGCGAAGGGTGTTCGCCGCACGGCGTCGAAGTTCGGCGCGCGGCTGGAGCCGTTCATGGTGGCAGATGTGCAGCTCTACGAGGGGCGCAGTCTCGACATCGTCACCCAGGCCGAGTCGGTCGGGTCATACGGCGCCGAGATCACCGCCGACTACGGCAGCTACACGGCAGCAAGCGCCATGGTCGAGACCGCTGACAAGCTGACGGATGCCGAGCCCAGCCTGCAGCAGTACCTCCTTTTGGTCGGTGCCCTTCGCTCGCTCTCGAAGCAGGAGCACGGCGCCAGCCTCACCCTCGACTCGTATCTGCTCCGTGCACTGTCGATCGCGGGCTGGTCGCCCAGCTTCGACGCGTGCTCGGTGACCGGTGCGCCGGGACCGCACTCGGCGTTCGTGGTGCAGCTCGGCGGGGTGGTGGCCGACGAGGTGGCGCCGCCGGGAGCGCCTCGGCTGGACGCGCCCACCTTGCTGCTGCTGTCATCCCTCCTCACCGGTGACTGGCCGGCCGCCGACCAGGCGGATGACCGCGCCCGCGCGCAGGCGAGTGGAGTCGTCGCCGCCTACACCCAGTTCCACCTCGACCGCGGTCTGCGCTCCCTGGAGCACGTCGACCGCAGGAGGGTCGAACTCGTCGAGACCTCAAGGACAGATACCTGATGCCGCGCGACGGTGGTGCTTGATTCGCCTTACCTTGAAATTGACAGCTTCATGGCCGAGAATAGGTGTGTTCGCGACGGAAGTCGCGGAAAGTGAACCCGGCAGCTCTCCGGATGGTGAGTCGGCCGGGTTTCGCGTTTTTTAGAGGCGCGTGAACGTGGTGATCATGGGCGCAACGAGAGACCTCCATTCCTTGCTTCCTTTGCCGTAAGCCCACGCGATCGCATCAGGAATCCAAAGCAGCGGCTCATCGTGGGGGTTCATGTGGTGGATATCAATAGACCCGAGCAGCCCAAGCGCAGCAAGACGGTCGCCTATGACCTGAACGTCCCTGCGATCCTGGTCGCACGATTCGATGATGAGACGACCGACATCAAGTTCGCTCAGTTGTGTTGTGAGCTCGGCAAAGGCGGCGTCACGAGCCGAACGAATACTTCGCCCCGACACCTGCACAGCCACCATTCGTGCCGTGGTATC
>JAZJYU010000030.1:0-4998 GCA_040390225.1 Actinomycetota bacterium
GATGTCGAGCGCGCGGCCTGGGGTGCAGGAAACGGCAACGGCCGCCCTCCCGGAGGAGAGCGGCCGCTAACGTGCTGTGGAGCTGACTACACCGAGAAGTACAGCTCGTACTCGAACGGGTGCGGGCGCTGTGCGGCGGGAATGATCTCCTTCTCGCGCTTGTACGCGACCCAGGTCTCGATGAGGTCCTCGGTGAAGACCCCGCCCGCGGTGAGGAAGTCGTGGTCGGCCTCCAGCGCGCGGAGCGCCTCCTCGAGCGACGCCGGAACCTGGGGGATGTTCTTGGCCTCCTCGGGCGGCAGCTCGTACAGGTCCTTGTCCACCGGCTCGTGCGGCTCGATGCGGTTCTTGATGCCGTCGAGACCGGCCATCATCTGCGCGGCGAACGCGAGGTACGGGTTGCCGGAAGCGTCGGGCGCGCGGAACTCGATGCGCTTCGCCTTCGGGTTGGTACCGGTGATCGGGATGCGGATCGACGCCGAGCGGTTGCCGGCCGAATAGACCAGGTTGACGGGCGCCTCGAAGCCCGGAACCAGGCGGTGGTACGAGTTGAGCGTCGGGTTGGTGAACGCGAGCACCGCCGGGGCGTGCTTGAGCAGTCCGCCGATGTACCAGCGCGCGATGTCGCTCAGTCCGCCGTAGCCGGACTCGTCGTAGAACAGCGGCTTGCCGTCGCTCCACAGCGACTGGTGCGTGTGCATGCCCGATCCGTTGTCGCCGAACAGCGGCTTCGGCATGAAGGTCGCGACCTTGCCCCACTCGTTCGCGGTGTTCTTCACGATGTACTTGAACTTCAGGATGTCGTCGGCCGCGTGCACCATCGTGTCGAAGCGGTAGTTGATCTCCGCCTGGCCGCCGGTGCCCACCTCGTGGTGGGCGCGCTCGAGGATGAGGCCCGCGTCGATCAGGTTGAGGCTGATCGCGTCACGCAGGTCGGCCTGCTTGTCGACCGGGCTCACCGGGAAGTAGCCGCCCTTGTACGGGGTCTTGTTGGCGAGGTTGCCCCCCTCCTCGACGCGGCCCGAGTTCCAGGCGCCCTCCTCGGAGTCGACGAAATAGCTGCTCGAGTTCTGCTTCACCTCGTAGCGAACGTCGTCGAAGATGTAGAACTCGGCCTCGGGGGCGAAGAACGCGGTGTCGGCGATGCCGGTGGACGCAAGGTACTTCTCCGCCTTCTTAGCGATCTGGCGCGGGTCGCGGCCGTAGATCTCCCCGTTGCGCGGGTTATAGATGTCGAAGAGCATGATGAGCGTCTTCTCGGTGCGGAACGGGTCGACGTACGCGGTCGACACGTCCGGGATGAGCTGCATGTCCGACTCATGGATGGACGCGAACCCGCGGATCGAGGAGCCGTCGAACAGCTGTCCGACGGAGAAGAATTCTTCGTCGACGGTGGATGCCGGGATGTTGAAGTGCTGCTGCACACCCGGGAGGTCCGTGAAGCGGATATCAAGGAACTTGACGTCCTCATCCTTGATGAACTTCAGGACCTCAGAAGAATCCTTGAACATGTGGGGTACTCCAATGAGCTTGCTACGGGAAAGGCCGAGGAGACGGCCGATTAAACGCTAAGTCAGGGCCGTTTCGCGGCAGTGTCCCCATTGTTTCGCGCGTGTTACGGTCCGGTATCGCCCGTAGGATTCATGACATGACGGATGCGGGTCGCTGGGCGGGGGAGCGACTCGGCCTTCCCGAGTCGGGGCCTCGCTCGATCGCCAGGCTGGGCAGGCGCATCGGTGGCATCGCCATCGACTGGGCGCTTGCCGTCATCCTGTCGATCGCCTTCTTCCACTACGACCCGTGGGCGACCCTCACCATCTTCGCGATTGAGCAGGTGCTCTTCGTGGCACTGCTCAGCGGAAGCGTCGGGCATCTCATACTCGGGATGCGCGTGGTGCCACTCGCGGGCGGCTGAGTCGGCGTCCTGCGCCCCGCTGTACGCGCGGTGCTTCTGTGCCTCGTCATCCCCGCGGTTATCTCGGACAAGGACCAGCGCGGCCTGCACGACAAGATCGCCGGTACGGTGCTGGTCAGGAAGTAGGGCGCTAGCGGGGCCTGGCCGACCGAACCTTCATCGGATCGATCCCCTTGGGGATGGGCAGCGTGTTCTTGCCGAGCGACGACAGGCGGTTGCTCACGGCGTAGACCTCGGCCTTCGTCAGCGACCGCTTGAACCGGTTCATGCGACCGGCGAGCTTGTGCAGCGGCACGGCGTCGGCATCAGGACCCACCGACAGGAAATGAACGTCCACGTTCGGCAGGATGCGGGTGACCCGGCGCCGCTCCTCGTCGAGCATCTTCTGAGTGCGGGTGCGCGGCCCCTCGCCGATCAGCACGACACCGCCGTTGCCGACGGCACGATAGACAGCGTCCTGTGTCTTGGGGCTCACCGCCACAGGCATCTCGCTCGCTGTCCATCCGCGACGAAGCGACGATTTCAGAACGGCTCCCACCGCGCCCGGTTGGCCCTCGATCTGGCTGTACGCGGCCTTCTCCGCCAGTCGGCCGAGCACGATGAGAAAGAGCAGTACGCCACCGAGCAGGCCGGCGACGATCCACAGGATGAAGCCGAGCAGGTTGTCCTGCGCGAAGATGAAGCCGACGATGACGCCGACCAGGATCGGCCCGACCAGCGCGAGAAGCATCCACCAGATCGCCGTCGAGTCGTAGCGCCTGGTCATGTTGAAGACCTGGAGCATCTGCTTGAGGCGGCCCGGTTCCTTGGGCTTGACGGGCGTGCTTTGCGTTCGTGCCATGCTGTCTAGGATACGGGCTGAGCTCCACGCAGCCTACTCAGGACACCGCCTGGGCGAAGCCGAGCGATGCGTCGGCCAGGTGGCGCAACTGCTCGGGCACGGTGCGACCCTTGCTCTGCATCGACTGCGCCCACAGCCGGCCGGCGCGATATGAGGAGCGCACGAGCGGCCCGGCGAGCACGCCGAGGAAGCCGATCTCCTCCGCCTCCTCCTTGATCTCCACGAATTCCTCGGGCCGCACCCAGCGCGCCACCGGCAGATGGCGGGGACTTGGTCGCAGGTACTGCGTGACCGTGATGATGTCGGTGCCGGCATCGTGCAGGTCTCGCAGGGCCTGGCTGATCTCCGCGGGCTCCTCGCCCATCCCGAGGATCAGGTTGGATTTCGTGATCAGACCGGCGGCGCGCCCCTGGGTGATCACGTCGAGAGAGCGCTCGTAGCGGAACGCGGGCCGGATGCGCTTGAAGATGCGCGGGACCGTCTCGACGTTGTGCGCGAACACCTCGGGTCGGGATGAGAACACTTCGCCGAGCAGCGCGGGGTTGCCCGAGAAGTCGGTTGCGAGGATCTCGACTCCGGTGCCCGGGGACTGGGCGTGGATCTGCCGCACGGTTTCCGCGTGCAGCCAGGCACCCTCATCGGGCAGGTCGTCGCGAGCGACACCGGTGATCGTGGCGTACCGGAGGCTCATCGCGACCACCGACTCGGCGACCCTCCGCGGCTCATCGGTGTCGTATTCGGCCGGTTTTCCGGTATCGATCTGGCAGAAATCACAGCGCCTAGTGCATTGCGAGCCGCCGATGAGGAAGGTCGCCTCGCGGTCCTCCCAGCACTCGAAGATATTGGGGCAGCCGGCTTCCTGGCAGACGGTGTGCAGGTTCTCCCCTTTCACCAGCTGCTGCAGCTGCAGGTATTCCGGCCCCATCTTCGCGCGGGTCTTGATCCACTCCGGCTTGCGCTCGATCGGGGTCTCGGCGTTGCGGACCTCGATCCGCAGCATCCGCCGCCCTTCCGGTGCCGTGGTCACGCGGTCACCGGCTGAACGAGGGCGGAGAAATGCTTCTCGATGAGCGGCACGACATCCTCCGGGGTGACCGTGTGTCCGAGTTCGCGCGAAACCGACGTGACCCCGGCATCGACGATTCCGCAGGCGACGATGGTGTCGTACGCATCGAAGGCGTTGCTGCAGTTCAGCGCGAAGCCGTGCATGGTGACGCCGGATGCGACGCGGATGCCGATGGCCGCGATCTTGTCGGCCGGCCCCGCTTCGTGGGTGATCCAGACGCCGGAGCGACCCGCCACGCGCGCGGACACGACGCCGAGGTCGGCGAGCACCGCGATCAGCATGTCCTCGAGTCGGCGCACGTAGCCGACGACATCCACCGGCTCGGTGAGGCGCAGGATCGGATAGCCCACCAGTTGTCCGGGACCGTGCCAGGTGATCTTGCCGCCGCGGTCGACGTCGATGACCTGCGTCCCGTCCTTCGGGCGTTCGGAATCCTCCGTGCGCTTGCCGGCCGTGTACACCGACGGATGCTCGAGAAGGATGACCGTGTCGGGGGATCTTCCCTCGACGACGGCACGATGGGTTGCGCGTTGCAGCTCTAAGGCTGTCAAGTACGGCACGGAGTTGGCGCTTAGCCCCGTGACGACATAGTCGACCACAGGTCAAGACTAACTGCTCCTCCACACCAGGCGGACCACCGTGCCCGTCCAGCTCTCGGGCGTGATCTCGTCAGCACCCGAGCACACGGCGGAGGATCGTCGCGTGGATACGATCGGTGGCTATCGGCTGGTGCGCAAGCTGGGTGAAGGAGACCGAGCCATCGTGTGGCTCGGCCATGCATCGACAGGCTCGGCGAGCGGGGACGGTTCCGTTGCTGCGGTGAAGGTGTACCGCGAGACCGTTGGGATACGCGACATCGACCGGGAGATCGAGGCACTCACCCGGGCATCGTCGGCCCATCTGGTCGAGCTGACGGATGTCGCGACCGCGCCGGACGGACGGCCCTGTCTGGTGATGCGCCGAATCGAGGGGCCCCCGCTCACCCAGGTGCTCGCACGGCGAAGCGTGCTCGAAGCGGGGGAGGTCGTGACCGCGCTTGCCCCCGTCACGGCGGCTCTGGCCGAGTTGCCGCTTTTGAACAAGCGCGCCACCGTAGCCATCGGCAAAGCGCTTAAGTCGGCAGTGGCCAACGCCAGACAGCAAGGTATCGGCGTTGGAGATTTGATGATTAAAGAC
>JAZJYU010000031.1:0-3933 GCA_040390225.1 Actinomycetota bacterium
GAGCTGGCTCGTCTACCGCACGCTCATCGCGATCGAAAAGTTGCTCTAGCGCCACCCAAGCCGGGCTAGAATCACGCCCATGTCTATCAGCAAGCAAGACCTACTCGATGACGTCGATGCGATCGTCGCCGCGCGCGACACCCGCGATGCAGCCCACGCCGCCACCCTGTCCGCCCTGCAACACGTGACGGATGTTACCGTCATCGAGCAGGCCAATATCGACTCGGCGACGGCGCAGTTCGACCGCAACACGCGCGACGCGCAGGCGTCTGCCGATAGCGCGGGCGCGACCGAAGACGTGGCCAAGACCGCCGACAAGGCCGCGCTCGACAAGTTCGTCGCCGACGTTCAGGCGTTCGACGCGGGCAGCTGAGTTCACTCGCCGAGGACGTAGTCGATGTCGCTCGGCGTCGGTGTCTGCAGCTGGTTGGATACGGCTGCGCACATCACGTACACGCCGTAGCAGTCGGGCGCGGCGATGTGCTTGGAGGTGCGCGAGAGTACGTGCCCCATCTCATGTAGCAACGTGGCTGCCTGTGTTTTCTTGCTGACATCGTCCACGAGCAGCACGTGCGAATGGTGGCTGGTGCAGCCGAGGATCGTGGCCTCATTGACGCCGGGATTGGTCTCGGCGCAGCGGGTCACGAGCGCGTCCCGCGGCAAGACCTCGACGCTGAAGTCCGCGGGAAGGGCCATGCCCCAGGCGACCTGCTGCGCGGAACCGGGCTCGCTCGCGTCGAGCCAGCGGCTGAACACCTCTGGCGCGACCACGGGCGCCGCTGGGGCCTCGACCACGGGCGCAGCGGGCTCTTCGGCGACGGGGGCAGCCTCGGGAGCCGTGCCGGCGCAGGCGGAGAGAGCGAGGGCAATCAGGGCGATCCAGCGGGTCATGCCCCGAGAGAACGGCTGCGCTGGGTGAGACTTGAGGGCGCACTAGCATGTGGGGCGCGCGCCCCTAGCTTACGGGCCGGTTCCGGGTAGAATGGGACCCAGTGCCGCGCCGAACCACCGTCAAAGAGATGCCGTTCCTCGAGGGGCAGCACCAGGAGGTCGACCCGAAGATCTTGCCCGACGGCTACCTCTCCGCGTGCAAGAACGTCCGGCTCCGCAAGGATGGGCGCTTCGGGGTGCGGGCGGACTTCGATGCGATCGGCAACACCACCCAGAATACCGCGCCGCTGGTGCCGTACGATCTGATCGGCTTCGACGAGGGCTTGCTCGCGATCGGTGACGGCAACGGGTTCTCGGGAGACACCGCTCCGTGGGATATCGCTGCCCTGACTTCGACGACTCCCTCCACCTGGAGGATGACGTCGCAGACGGGCGGGTTCACGCGTATCGGGCGCGTTTCCCATCTGCGCGAGATCGCCGGGCTGCCGAGTGGTAGCATCTCGTCCGCCGTCACTAGTGTCTCGCGGATCGACTGCGCTGCCGCCAACGGCCTCGTATGCCTGGCGATGCAGGTGAGCTCGACGCGGGTGTTCTTTCACATCATGCGGGCGAGCACGGGGGCCACCGTGCTCGAGCACCACCCCTCCGGCATTCGACCTCGGGTCGTCGTCGTGAACGGGGTGTTCTTCCTTCTGTACCTCGGTACCACTCCCAACGTGCTGCACCTGGCGAGCTTCAATCCGGCAGTCGACACCGCGGCGCAAGTACTCGCCGACTTGAGCAGCGGCACGACCATCGCTTGTTACGACGCGGCGACGAACCTGGCCGGCAATGGCTTCTGGCTCGGCCTCAATCTCGCGGGGCCCACGACCAGCATCACGCCGGTCAATTCATCGGGCGTCGCGGGCTCGCCCATCACGGGGCCCGCGGTGGCGTACCAGCACCTGGCCGTGCGCGAGACGACAACGCGCGTGCACCTGCTCTCGGTCATCGCCGCTGGGGCAACCCAGCTCCGGAGCTACACGACCGGCGGCAGCCTGAGCACGGGACCGACGACGATCATCGCGACGACCAATGATCGGCAACCGGGCCTCACGAACGCGACCTTTGCCGGGACCGAAGGCGTCGAGATTGCGCTCGAGCCCACGGTGGCGACCTACGTGGGATTTGCCGCCTGGTACAAGATCAACGCGCTCACGCATGCGACGATTTCTAGTGCGCCGCTCATGATTTCCAACGCGCACTTGGGTGGCAAGCCAGCGGTATCGGGCGCGATCAACTATCACCACTTCTTTCCCTACGTGAAGGTCGATGGGGCCTTCTTGTCGCACGGTGTCGCGAGTGGTGACACTGACAGCAACATTCTGACCTACGTCTACAAGGATCGCTTCTCCGCGGTCGCCTCGGATCCGGATACGACGCCTGCCGTCGCCTTGGATGCGAGCACCGGCAAGTGGTATTGGCCGAACCTATTCCTCGGTGCCGACGGCCACGCGAGCCCGCGGATCACGGAATTCGACTTCGGCTCGAATGCTCGGCGGCAAACCGCGACCATTGCGGGGAAGCTGTATCTCGCGAGCGGCATCGTCCAGACCTTTGACGGCAAGACACTGATGGAATCGGGCTTCTTCGAGAAGCCGACGATTCTGTCCGCCACCCCGAGTAACGGCGCCGGGTCATTGCCGAGCAGCACGACGCTGCTCGTTGCCGCGGTCTTCGAGTGGATCGATCGGCAGGGCGATCTCCGTCAGAGCGACATCAGCGATGTCACCACCGTCACGATGGGCGTGGCGGATGACATTATCACGCTCTCTATCGCTGGCCCCATCGGTAACAAGGGCTCCGAGGGTCCGATCAACGTCGTCGCCTATCGGTCGATCGACGGCATCAGCCAACTACGCCGGTGCGAGTCCGCGCAGACCTACACCGCGGGCTCTGCCGTGGCGCTGACCCTGCTACTCGCGGATTCGGTCGTACGCGCGAACGGCGTCATCTACACCCAGGCGGGCCGCGCCGCGCTCGGAGCGATCCTGCCCGATGAGGCGCCCTTGGCGGCTGATTACATCTGCAAGCTCGGAGATCGCCTGCTCGCGGCGACCGCCGACGGCGCGCAGGTGAGCAAGGAGATTTTCCCGGGCTTCGAGGTCGAATGGTCCGGTGCGGAAGGCTTCTTGATCCCCAAGGTGAGCGACCGCATCACCGGCGTTGGCGCGCTCGACCAACGGGGCTTTCTCTTCAGCTCGGAGCGCATCTTCCAATTCTCTGGCGACGGCCCCAACGACGCAGGGGAAAACCGCTTCAGCGAACCGACCCTCGTCCCGGGGTCCACGGGGCTCATGACCTGGCAAAGCCTGGTCGAGACACCGATCGGGCTCTTTTTCCAAGGCAGCAACGGTCAACTCTGGGTGCTACCTCGGGACGGCTCTCCGCCGGTGTGGATAGGTCAGCCCGTGCGAGACGTGCTCGTAGCCTATCCAGCCGTGACCTCGGCCACGCTGGTGACGAAAGAGCAGCTCGTCAGTTTCACGTGCAACAACACCGGTGGAACAGACTGCCGCATCGTGAGCTATGACCTACGAGCGAAGACCTGGATCGTCGACGAGTTCGGCTCGGCCACGCCCATCACCGCGGCGTGCAGTTACTCAGGGCGATTGGCGTACATCTCTGCGGGCATCGTCTACACGGAAAAGACCTCCCTCACGCCGGGCACGTTCATCGAGCACAGTCTCACCACCGGACGGGTGAAACCCTTCGGCAGCGAGTGGGGCAAGTTCTGCACGATTGGCCTCGTGGGCGAATACCGCGGCGACTGCCTGCTCCGGTGCAAGGTGAGCTACGACGATGGGAAAACCTTCACCACCATGGGCACGGTCTTCTCGCTCCTGGCCTCGGGTGGGTTGGCCGTGGGCGACAGCATCGAACGCGAGTGGAACCCCGCCCGAAGGAAGGCCGAGCACCTCAAGGTGCTCTTCGAGGCCATCACCGCGGGAGTAGCGAGCGAGGGATTCGTGTTCAATAAATGGCGCCTGGCGACTCAGCCGT
>JAZJYU010000032.1:0-13833 GCA_040390225.1 Actinomycetota bacterium
GGGCGTCGTCTCAGGTGATGGATGGGGTGGTGGTGAAGTCTGCGGGGAACGGCGGTGCGACGATGGTGAGCCCACCGTCGACCGCGAGCACCTGGCCGGTAATGTACGCCGCCCGGTCCGAGGCGAGAAATGCGACGGCGTCGGCGACATCGTCGGCCGTGCCGAGCCGCCGCAGCGGGATGCGTTCGACCATGCGCTCGAGCGGTGGCGAACCCGCCAGCGAGTAGTAGTGCTCGAGCGACTCGGTGTCGATGAGGCCGCCGTTCACGGCGTTGACGGTGATTCCGCGCTCGCCGAACTCGGCCGCCATGTGCCGCACCCACGATTCGATGGCCGCTTTGTCGGCGCCGATGGCACCGTATGAGGGGAAGGCGTGGCCGCTGCCGTAGCTGGTGAGCGCGACGATGCGACCGCCGGAGGGCATCGCGGTGACAGCCCGCTGGGCGAGCAGCACGAAGGAGCGCACGTTGGTGGCCCACGAACGCTCGAGGTTGCTGGCCGAGAACTCCGGTATCGGTTTGAACGCGCTCGCCGCCGCGTTCGCGACCAGGAGGTCGAGCCTCTCGACGTGCTCATCGAACAGGCCATGGATGTCGTCGGCCGATTCGAGCTCGACCCGAACGGCCTCGGCGGTGCCTCCGGCCTTCTCGATCAGGCGGACCGTCTCCGCGGCGGCGCCCGCCGACCGGCGATAGGTGAGCAGCACGTGCACGCTCTCGGCCGCGAGCAACTGGGCGACGCGTCTCCCGATGCCGCGCGACCCACCGGTGACAACAGCAGTGCGGACCACGGATTCACTCTAGAACCGTGGCCAGCACCCTGCGAATCGCTACCGACCGCGCCTGCGGCCGCCGCCCTGCGACATGCCGACCAGGCCGCCGCCGGACCCGGCACGCCCCGCCCCGCCGGCAGAGCCGGTGCGGGGTGCGCCGGAGCGAGGTGCGGCGGAGCGCGGTGCCTCGCCGCTGCCCGTGCTGTAAAAGTTGCGCGAGCCACCTGACGTCGAGCCCGACTTCTGCTGGCCGTCGCGGTTCGCCCGCTTGCGCTGAGCGTTGGCGCCCTGCGACCGGCCGTTGCCTGCCTGTCCGCCCTGTGACTGCCGCTGGCGCGGAGCGCCCTGCTGCTGGACTGCGGCGCGCGGTGCCGGCTTCACGTAGGCGGCGACCTCGCCGACGAGCTCCGTCACGGCGGGCGAGACGGATGTCACGTGCTGCGGGGTGACGGTGATCTCCGCCTTGCGCAGGAGAGCGGCGGTGTCTTTGCGCTGGGTGGGCAGCACGATCGTGACGACCTCGCCCTCCTTGCCGGCGCGGGCCGTGCGGCCGGAGCGGTGCAGGTACGCCTTGTGCTCGGCCGGCGGGTCGACATGGATGACCAGCTCGATGTCGTCGACGTGCACGCCTCTGGCCGCGACATCCGTCGCCACCAGCACCTTCACGTCGCCGGCGGCGAAGGCGGCCAGGTTGCGGTCGCGCTGCACCTGCGAGAGGTTGCCGTGCAGATCGACCGACGGGATTCCCGCATCGGTCAGCTGCTTGGCCAGCTTCTTGGCGTGGTGCTTCGTGCGCATGAAGAGGATGCGACGGCCGGTACCCGATGCGAGCGTCTTGATGAGCTCGTTCTTGGTCTCAACCGTGTCGGTCTCGAACACGTGGTGGGTCATGGCCGACACGTGCGAGGTGGCTTCGTCCACCGAGTGCAGCACCTCGTTGTGGAGGTACTTGCGAACGAGCTTGTCCACGCCGTTGTCGAGCGTCGCGCTGAACAGCATTCGCTGCCCGGTCTGCGGCGTCTTGTCCATGATGCGGGTGACGACCGGCAGAAAGCCGAGGTCGGCCATGTGGTCGGCCTCGTCGAGCACGGTGATCTCCACCGCATCGAGCTGCACGAAGCCCTGCTTCATGAGGTCTTCGAGGCGGCCAGGGCAGGCCACCACGATGTCGATGCCCGACTTGAGGGCAGCGACCTGGCGCTGCTGGGAGACGCCGCCGAAGATCGTGGTGATCTTCAGGCCGTATGCGTCGGCGAGGGGCTGCATCGCCGTGGTGATCTGGGTGGCCAGTTCACGGGTCGGTGCGAGCACGAGTCCGAGCGGGCGGCCGGGGCGACGGTTGCCGCCGGCCAGCTTTCCGCCGAGACGGGCGGCCATCGGGATGGAGAAGGCCAGGGTCTTGCCCGAGCCGGTCTTTCCGCGGCCCAGGACATCCCGGCCCGACAGCGTGTCGGGAAGGGTGTCGACCTGAATCGGGAAGGGGGAGTCGATGCCGCTCGCCGTGAGCTTCGCGACGAGTGGCAGCGGTACGCCGAGCGCGCCGAAGGTGGGGATTGTTTCAGACATGGGTATTCCAAATGGTTTGATATGGCGAGAGTGACGAAGTCACAATCGATCGCCGGAGAAAGTGTCTACAACTCGACGATGCTTTTTGGAGCACATCGCCGGGGAGAAGAGGAAGCGTTCAACGACGCAAGGAAACCGAACGTGGTTCCGCAGGTATCTCTACTCTAACAGATCGAGCAACCCCCCCCTGATGGGGGAGACCCGCATTGGGGCTGCCTCTGAATCATGAGCGTTCGTAGTGTTGTAAACGGTAATCCCGACGCCGCCTTCAGTCCTGAGCGATCTCGGTAGGGACGCGCCAGGGTCTTGGGGGGATTGGTAAGTGCTGGGAAAAAACTGGCGCGCGGGGCGACGACGTCCATTGGCGCTTGCTGCTGCTGCGATCACGATCATCGCGCTCCTGTCGTCCGTCGCACTGTCCGCGTCCGCGACCCCGCCGGACCGTGGTGTTCTGGACATCACCAAATCCACCGACAAGGCCACAGCGGTTCCCGGCGACACTTTCCACTACTCGATCGGCTTCGACTGCTCTACCGTCAACTGCCAGGACGCGCAGATCGTCGACACCATTCCCGCGGCGTTCGACCCGCTGACCGTCGCCCCCACTGTGCTCATCTCCAACTCTGGCGAGTCGCTGAACGCGACATACTCATGGGGCGGCACGAACAACCGCACGCTCACCGTCAACTTCGCCCAGGATCTCGGCACCGGGGTCGGACTGAAGGCCGGTGGCGGCGGGACGGCGCAGATCACCATGTCGGTGCCTGCCGGCATCTCTCCCGACTGGGCGTACAACGGAGTCCCGGTGCAGAACACGGCGACCATCACCTCGTCGACGGCCGACACGGAGACCAGCTCCGCCACCGTGACCGTGACCGTGCCCGTGGTGCCCGCCGTGGCGGTCACGAACGTCTGGAACCCGAGTTCGGCCCTGTTCAAGGTCGGCGGGACAACCACGGTTCAGCTCGGTATCCAGAACACCTCCAACGCCCTCGCGAAGTCGCTGACCTTGACGGTGCCGGATGCCTCGGCGACGACGAATCCATTCGACGCCTTCAATTTCTCGAGCTTCGCCGCCTTCACCTCCGCGAACTTCCCCGCAGGTGCCGACCAGGTGCAGGTGGACGCCATGATCGGCGGCAGCTGGCAACTGGGGACGCCGGCCCCCACCCCGGCGTTGCCGACCATCCCCGGCGGTTACACCGCGGCAGACATCACCGGGCTCCGGATCATCTTCAGCTCCTCAACGGGCAACGCCACTCTCACCGCGGGGGGCGCGGCCGGGGCGATCGGGATTGTTCTGAGCCAGCGGGGCAGCTATCGCACCAGCGGTTCTGCCATCCCGCCGTCAGGAACCACGGTGAGCGACCTGGTCGGCGGCAAGGTCACGCTGCCGTCGACGAGCGCCTCCACCACACGGTCGGCCAGCTACACCATGACCGCGCTGACCTCCTCGGTGAGCGCCTCGAAGGCTTTCTCGCCGGTGCGCATCCCTGCCGGCACCTCCTCGGTCGCAACGATCACCGCGAAGAACACGTCGACCGGCCCGCTCGACAGTCTGACCATCACCGAGCCGGAGACTCCCGGAACCTTCTTCTCGCCGTCCACCCAGTTCAACGGCTTCGCCAGCTCGGGCAATGTGTGGCCGGCGGGCGCCACCGCCGCAACGCTGACCTGGGCGGTGAGTGGTGGCACGGTGCCCGCACCCGTGACGATGGCGCCGGGCGACCCCATGCCGGCGACACCGACCGTCGACTCGGGCCAGTACATCGCGGGCTTCACGATCACCTACGCCGGACCGATTCTCGGATCGACCGCCGCCGTTCCGGGAACCGTGGCGTTCAAGGTCTTCGTGCCCGTCACCGCGGTGCCATCGGGATCCCAGTCGTTCAGCAACACGGCCGGAGTCGACGGGTCGAATGATGCAGGCGCCGCACCGCATGTCTCGGCGACCGGCAGCCTGACGGTTCTTGCGCCGGCGATCGCGCTGACCCTCTCCAAGACGGTCACTCCGAGCCTGGCCGTGCCGAGCGGCGGGCGCAGCCTGGTAAGGCTGAGCGCGGCGACCAGTACCGACTCGGGCTACGTCTCGCCGGATGCCATCACCATCACGGATGTGGACGGTGGTTCCGCAACCGACTACTGGCAGGCGTTCGACGTCTCCGGGATCGTAGTGACCCAGGTTCCGCTGGGGTCGACGCTCACCGTCAGCTATACCACCGATGCCGGCACCACCTGGACCGATTTCGCCACGACGGACGCGATCCTTCTCGCCAAGACCTATCAGGGATCGGTCCCGACTCCGCCATCGGGAACCATCGACGGGATCCGGTTCGTCTTCGCCAACTCGAGCGGCTTCGCGCAGGGGACCGTGGTCGCACCGGCGATGTCCTTCATCGCCCGCGCGACGCTGCGCGGCTCCGGCGCGGCCACGGCGGCCATCGGCACCCCGGTGACGTACACCAACACCGCGGTTGCCATTGGCACCGGCACCGTCATCTCCCCGATCAACCCTGACGTCACGTCCGACCCGGCGACCGCATCCGACGATGCGATCGTGAAGCGGCTGCCGGACGGATCGGGTGGCCAGCTGATGGACAAGGCATGGCAGATCCCGGGCAGCGGGACCTCGACCACCGTGGTGTCGCAGTCCGGCCAGACTCTCACCGCGCGTCTGCTCTGGGGCACCGAACTGCCGGGCTACTCGAAGGTGACGGTGAGCGACCCGGTTTCGCCGTCAAGCACCACCTACCAGAACACGGTCTTCGAGACTTTCGACCTGGCTTCCATCCCCGCGATCACCACCACGATCGACCCGGCACTGGCCTACGACAAGGTGACGGTTCAGCTCTACAACCGCACCACCGACACCTGGCAGGACATCTCGGCGTCGACCTGCACGACTGCGAATCCCTGTGCGAACGGGACTCCCGCCTATACGCTGACGGCGACCCAGATGAACACCACCATCGGCGTGCGATTCATCGTGGTGCCCAATGACGCGGCCCGCACCGGCCAGACCGCCCCTCCGGTGGGGTCCGGCGTCACGAGCGGTCCCGACGAGCGGCGCATCGACCTGGTGTTCCAGCTTCGCAACCGCCTGCGCGACGCGACCTCCGGCACGGCGAATCCGTGGATCACGGCCGGCGGCACCTTCAACACCCCGGATGCGGGCGCCGTGAGCAACAGCGCGGGAATCGACCTCACCCCGGCCAGCGGCCCTGACTTCACCGGGAGCGCGAGCGACACCGCGACCATCGCCGACGGCGTTCCCGCCCTCATCACGACGAAACAGGTGGCACTCGGCTCGATCGCCGACAACAAGACCAAGGGCTCCAGCGCGACGATCGCGGTGCCGAACCCGGGCGACGTGCTGCCGGCGAACTATCCGAAGACCACCTTCACCGTGACCGCGAGCAACGCCGCGGTGTCCAAGGCGTGGTATCTCCGGGTGACAGATCCCATGCCGTGCTCGACCTCGTCGGTCGGCGACTGCGTTCACAACTCCACCGGAGCGCCCAACTTCACCACCGGCTCTCCCGGATACTCGGTCAACCCGTACGCCGGGGCGACCTACGACCCCAGCAGCAACCCGTTCGAGCGATCCAACCTCACCGAGATCAAGGTGCTCCTGCCGTCGGGCGCGACCGCGGCGGGCACGAGCGTGACCACGTGGAACGCCGACGGCTCCACGGCCAGCGTCGCGCTCACCACTTTCGCGGTCTCCGGAGGGGTATACACGCAGACCTCCGGGCTTGCCAACGTGGTCGGAGTGAGTGTGCTGTTCGGGGCGACGGACTACTCCAACGGCGGCTCCATCGCGAGTTCAGCGACCGGCACGGTGACCCTGGAGACCCAGCTGCGCGAATACCTCCGCAGTTCGCCGACCACCCTGGTGAGTCTGGCGACGATCACCAACTCGAGCTTCAGCCAGATCTACGACAACGTGCTCCCGGATGCGAACCGCTACGACTCGAAGAGCGCCTCGGTGACCCTCGTCACGGGCACGATCGACGTGGCCGCGAGCAAGTCCTTCGCCGACACCTCGGGGGGCGCCCTCTCGTCCCTGATCGAGGCGAACCGGGCCAACGACGTCGTCGTGAAGCTCGCGGCCAACTCTGGCACGTCGACGGCCTCGAGCACCCAGGTCGTCGTGGAGGACTCCTCGTCGGCGTTCTGGAACACCGCCAACCTCAAGTCGCTTGCGTCGTTCGCCATGCCGCTCGGCGCCACTCAGTTCGTGGTGGAGGCGAAGTCTGACGTGGACTCGAACTGGTATGCCGCGACCGCGATCACCACTGCGGCGACGTCGCCGACCGTCACGCCGCTGCTGCCGTCGACGGTCACCGCCGCGCATGTGATCGGCCTGCGCTACACCTTCAGCAACCCCGGTGGCGTGAACAGCCCGCTGTTCTCGGCGACCGCCCCCGCGGCGGCGTGGACCGTCTCCCCGTCGTTCACCGTCAATCTGCGCAGCGCGTATCGCGATGCGACCGGCGCGGTCGCGTTCCCGAGCACCCTCTCCGACACCGTCAGCGCGACGTCGACCCACCCGGTGTTCGGCACGGCGAGCAAGTCGGCGAACGCGAGCCTCTCGCTCACCACCGGCACCTTCAGCGTGGACATCTCGAAGACCCCATCGGTGAGCAGTTCGCCCGCCGGGGAGTACATCGACTGGTCGATGGTCTTCAGCAACACTGGAACCGGGTATCTCAACAACCCGGTCATCGTAGACTCCCTCCCCGTCGATTCCGGTCTGGCCGCAGGCGGTCCACTGCTCTACGACCCGACCCTGGTCCCCACGTACACCGATTCGAGCGGAGGGATCCTTCCCACCAGCGGAGTGACGGTGGCATACGACTCGTCGACCCGCAAGGTCGCCTTCACCTGGCCCGCCGGATCCCGCCTCGCACCGGGTGAGAAATACACCATCGTGCTCAGCCTCCAGCTCATGCCCGGTCTCCAGGCGACCTACGGCAGCGTGGTCAACACCATGACGTTCAGCTCGGACCGTACCCTCGCCGGCTGCACCAACACCGTGTCGGGCAACGGTCGGGGCGTGACTCTCTCCAACCCCGCATGTTCCACCACCAACGTCGTGACCACCTTCGCCGCGTCCGGCATCAGCACCTTCAAGGGAGTGAAGGGCAACGTCACGGGAACGAGCACCTCGGGAGCCGTGAACACGACGGACGCGACCATCCCCTGCGTCGCCGACTCCGACGGCTACTACCGCAGTCCGTGCGCCGCGTACACCGTGGTCGGCGGAACCGATCGGTGGAAGCTCCAGGTGACCAACGGCGGCAATGTACCGGCGACGAGCGCCGTGGTCGTGGACTCCCTGCCCAAGAACGGGGACACCTTCCTCAAGACCTCCGGGTCGCGCGGTTCGGCCTACGCGCCGACCTTCGCCGGCAACCTCCAGCAGGATGCCACCAGCATCGCAGCCGGCACCACCATGTCGTGGGAGTACAGCTTCACCTCCAATCCATGCCCCGCCTTCGCGACTGATCCCACCTGCACCACCGCCACCTGGAGCGCGAGCAGCGGGCTGAGCTCGAGCGACTATTCGAAAGTGACCGGCATCCGCATCACTTTCGCCTTCTCCGGCGGCTCGATGGTGCCAGGGGCGACGCTCGCCGTCACGTACGACACCGTGAACACCCCAACGACGAGTCCTTCGGACGGCCGCGCACCGGTGACCGCGTCGACCACCCCACAGCGGGCGTGGAACACCTTCGGCGTGCACGCGACCTTCGGGAGCGGGTTCCTCGACCGGAACGTCGAGCCGATCAAGGCCGGGGTGCAGCTGGCGACAGGATCGCTCCAGGTGAACAAGGTGATCACCGGGGCGAGCGCCGCCTATGCACCGGTCTCGTACACGATGAACGTCGCCTGCACGGTGGCCGGGGTCTCCATTCCGCTGCCGAGTTCTGGCGTGCTTGCCGTGTCGTCGGCGTCGACCGTGCCCTACTCGTCCCGCATCGACGGCATCGCCGTCGGCGCGGACTGCCTGGTCACCGAGAATGCCAGCAGCGGCGCGTCGAGCGTCGCCTATTCCCCGGCGTCTACCGGCGGCACATCCGGAGACGTCTCGATCGGGCAGCAGGGAGGTTCGGCGGACGTCGTCCCCACAGCCCAGCAGGTGACGGTCACCAACAGCTACGGCACCACGTCGCTCACCATCACCAAGGCCGTGACCACGGATACGACCGCAGGCAGCTTCGGTCCCTTCACGTTCTCGCTGTCCTGCACGGTCAACAACGGAGCCCAGTCGCTTCCGGTGACCCTGCCGTCCAGCTCCAGCAGCTTCACCCTGTCGGGCGGGGACTCGAAACTGGTCGACACCCTGCCGGTGCGCTCGGTCTGCCTGCTCGCCGAAACGGACTCCGGGCACGCGTCGTCCATCACCGTCTCCGCCGACGGGGGCTCAGCCACCTCGGTCGTGCAGGGCCAGACCGTCTCGATCCCGCTGTCGGCGAACGTCGCGCACACAGCGCTGGTGACCAACCACTACAAGGGCGGCACCCTCTCCGTGTCGAAGACGGTGGCCGGCGACACCAGCTACGGCAGTGGCCCGTTCACCGTGGCGGTCACCTGCACCTGGTACGGCCAGACGCTCTACTCCGGCTCGTTCACCATCGTCGGCGGCCAGACCGTTCCGCTTTCCACGGTCTTCCCGGTCGGCACCAGCTGTGCGGTGTCGGAGACCGATCCGGCCGGTGCGACATCCACCAGCCAGACCGCCTCCAGCGTGCTCATCCCGGCACCGACCGGGGTGCAGACCGTCGGCCTGGTCACCGTAGGCATCACCAACACGTTCACCGACGGAACCTTCACCGTCACCAAGGCGTTCACCGGCGCAGGCAAGACGCTGTACGGCATCGGGGGAACGTACACGGCCACGGTCACCTGTGGCTGGAGCAACGGAACCACCGCCATGACCATCCCCCTGCCCGCCTCCGGCGTGGTCACTCTCGACCCGTCGAACAGCTACACCGCGACGGTCACCGGCCTCATCGCGGGAGCGAACTGTTCGGCGGTTGAGACGGCCGTCGGTGGAGCGACCTCGCACACGGTGGGAACGGTGGCTCCCGCGACGGTTCCGGCCGGCGGCACGAGTGCCGTCACGATCACCAACGAGTTCGATACCGGATCGCTGGTGATCGTGAAGGCGCGCGCTGGCACCATCAGTGCGATCAGCCGCTTCGGCGCCGGCCCGTTCACGGTGGCCGTGCAGTGCAGCTACCTCAGCAATGGCGTGACCGTGCCGATCGACCTCGGCAGCAACGCGACCGTGACGCTGAGCCCGGCCAACGCCTACGTGGCAACCATCCCCAACCTCCTCGTCGGCGCATCCTGCACCGTCAACGAGACCGACCCGGGGCTCGCCGTCTCGTCCGCTCTCAGCCCCTCCAGCGGCACGGTGACCATCGTCGACTCCTCGGCACCCAGCCAGGCGACCGTCGCGGTGACCAACACCTTCGTGGCCGGTCAGCTTCAGATCGTCAAGACGGCATCGACCGCGCTCGTGGACGGAAGCAGCAGCTACAGCTACACCCTGCAGGTGTCGAACCCTGGAACGGTGAACGCCCGGGGAGTGGAAGTGGTGGATGCGATCGACAGCACCCTCAAGGTGACGAGCGTGACCGCCGTCGGCTGGTCCAGCTGTGCCGTGACGGGTGCCGACCCGAGCGGATACGGAGGAACGCTCGACTGTCTGCTGGGGACCGACCTCGCGGCCTCGTCGTCCGCGCCGGCGATCGCCTACACCGTCGACGTGCTCGACACGATCGCCCAGGACAGCATCTACAACGAGGCGACAGTGACCTCCACCAACCCGATCATCGACGGCGACACGTCGAGTGACACGGTGGACGTGAAGTGGCTGGATGTCACGGCCAGTACCGTCTGCGTCAAGGACGCCCCCTACCTCGACTACACGGTCGTCCCCCATAACCTCAGCGTCGCCGGTCGCACCATGAACGTGACGTGGGCCGACAAGACCGGCGGCGTGGTCACCAGCGTCCCGGTCGCTCTGGCCCATGACGGCCAGATCGACGGATCGATGCTCTTCCCCGGCGCCGCGGTCGACACCAACGGTGTCGGCACCGCCTGGCCCGGATGGCGCGCCGCGCTGCCCGGGGAGACCCCGGACTGGGACGGCCTGGTCCTCGACCCGAGCGCATACGCTTACGGCCTGCGCGATCATCCGCTGGTGACCTTCAGCATCAACCCGCACACGACGGTGACCGTCACCTACCCGGCAGCCACGTCGAGCTGCGAGCAGTCCGGTCCCACGCGCCAGCCCGACCTGACCTTCTCCAAGACGGCCAACTCCACTCTGATCGGGCCCGGCAAGACCGTCACCTGGACCATGAAGATCGGCAACCAGGGTCTGGGCTCCGCGGGTTCCGTCCTACTGGTGGACCCTATTCCGAGTTCGCTGAGGATCACCGCGGTGCGGCCGGCCACCACGGCCAGCGGTCCGCAGTGGACGGGCTGCACGGTCTACGGGCAGGCCGTCAACGGGTACGGCGGTGAGATCTCGTGCTCTCTCGACCGCCCGCTCAACTACGGCGAGACCGCACCGGACGTGCTGCTGGACACAATCGTCAGCCCGACCGTCGCGCCAGGGATGATCGTGAACACCGCCCACGTCACGGCGGTCGACCCCAATCTCGGTTCGCTGCCGACCCTCGCGCTCGAGGACTCCGCAATGGTCATCACCTCGGGGCACCTCGCCTTCACGGGTGCGGACGCGCTTCCGACGATCGTGGTCTCACTGCTCCTGCTGCTGGCGGGAAGCCTGCTGCTCATGTGGCGGCAGATCTTGCGCAGCCGACCGGTACGACGGGGTCAGGGTCGCCCGTAGCGCTCGCCGACGGGGATTTCGACCGGCACGGTGTTACCCGACTGCGCCAGCGGGCACGCCCAGTCGGGGTCGTAGGCGCACGAGGGGTTGTAGGCGAAATTGAAGTCGAGAACGATCGAGTCGCGAGACGACCCGAGGTCGGCGCCCTTGATGGTGTCGATCAGGTAGCGCCCGCCGCCGTAGGTGCCGCCGACCTGCCGGGAGAGAGCGTCTTTCACCGGCACGAAGATGCCGCCGCCGTAGCTGCCCAGCTTCCAGACGTCTAGAGAGCCGACGCCGGGGATGTCGGCGATGCCGATGAGATCGAACGGCACCATTCCGTCTGTGCCGGTTTCGACATCCAGGTGCCGCGGTTCGGTCGGCGTGACGGGTACCTCGAATCGCCAGTCCGGGTCGTACGGGGTGACCGGCAGGCCGCTGAAGGCGGCGCGGTCCCCGGGCAGCAGCGGCGTCGACGGATGCGTGGCGAACAGCTCGTCGCGCCCGCGGCGCCACAGGTCGTGGGCGGCGACCGGACCGTCTGACGCCCGCACCCGCGCGTACAGCGCGAAGACTCTGCGCCGCCAGTCCGCGACTTCGAGAGCGGTGCGTGCGTCGGCCACGGCGGCTATCGCCAGGTCGGAGCGAGCCGGCGCAGGCGGCTCGCCCGCCACTGCCAGAACAGCCACAGGAACGGCCAGATCGCCTGGTTGAGAAGGCCGGCGTCGTAGATGAGCTTGTCGCGGAAAAGGGTGCGACCGTCGGGTAGCGGAGAAACCGCCATCCTGTGCTGCCAGTAGGTGATCACCCCGACCGGGCCGCTGATGCCACCGCCGCTGTCGCGCACCATGAGCACGTCGTCGCTGCGCTGCGGATAGCTGATGTCTATCGACTGCTCGCCGAGCGGGAAGAGCCCGAACGCCTTCACTCGCACGCGGTGGTCCCCGACCGGCCAGCGCTCGGGGAAGCCATCAGGGTCGAGCGAGGCGAAGGTCGCGAGAGGCGCCGAGACGGCCCGGAACACGTCGGGGCGGCGGATGGCGGCCCATGCGGCATCCGGCGTGCAGTCCAGCTCGAGCTTCAGCATCAGGTGCATGGGATAAGTCTGCCCCTACTACCGCCGAATATCGTGAGCAACGGGCAGACCTGCCCCCGCGATCGACCTGGACGTCTCCCGGCAGGTTCCCGTCCAGGGGAATTCGGTTCCGGCGCGTAGCGTTCCCCTCCACAGGCAACATCCTGAGAATCGTGGAGGAATCATGAAGGCAGTCATCGACGGAACCGTGATCGCGGAGGCGCCCGAAAGCGATCTGATCAAGATCGAGGGCAACTGGTACTTCCCTCCGGCCAGCGTCAACAAGCAGTACCTCGTCGAGAGCGCGACCCCGTACACCTGCCCGTGGAAGGGCGAGTGCCAGTACTTCTCGGTCAAGGATGGCGACAAGGTGCTTCAGGACCGCGCTTGGAGCTACCCGCACCCATACGAGTCGGCGTTCGAGCGCACCGGCAAGGACTTCACCGACTACGTGGCGTTCTGGAAAGAAGTACAGGTCACCGAGTAACGGCGGTGCGGGCTCGATGAGCCCGCACCTTCGAGCGGTTTCCGCAGCGCTGCATCGAACACCAGCGCCGGTTGTTCGACCGCGATTCGTCGTAGAACACGAGACCGCAGCCCTCTGCTGCACAGGTGTGGAACCGTGCGGGCTCGCCGAACAGCCGTACGGCCTCGCGCGCGAGGGCCGACAGCGCCTGCCCTGCACGCACCGTGCTGCGGCCCGCCTGACGGGTTCCGCCGGCGAGGGCGGGCGGGATGTCCGGGGTAGCGGCGAACAGATTGATCGTGTCGATGTCGAGCGGCTCCGGTTCCCGGCCCGCGCCGAGTGCGGCAGAGATCCTGGCGATCGCGCCGCGCAGCATCAGGCCGTCGGCCAGGTCGCGTTCGCCTGCGTCGCGGTCGACGCGATCGAACCGTGACGCGAGCCAGTCGCCGAGATCTGCAGGCGTGTGCAGCCGCTCCCAGGCGGGGTCACCGCCCATGGCGCCGGTGTAGGCCAAGTCCAGGCATTCGGCTCCGGACTCGAACCACCACCGCCCGCCGTCGCGCGAGGCGAACCACTGGCCGGTCGACATGACCCCAGTGTGCCCTGCGGTGTCCTCCTTTCAGCGGACGACTCGCTGGGTCCAGCTGATCGCGTTCGCCGGGTCGAATCGCTTGGAGCACTTGCCGCACGACAGCGCTCGCGTCGGCCGGCGGTAGCGGTAGTGCAGGTGACCGGCCGGGCAGGTGCCGACCCACGGCGCGAGCTCGTTCGCGATCGCCCCGTCATGCAGCCGCTTGCCCTCGTAGCCGAGATCGGCGGCCACCGTCTTCCAGCGCGGACCGTGGCCGGCGCGGGTGCCGGCGATCGCGTGGGCGACCTCGTGCAGCAGCACCTGGTGGATCTCGTCATCGTCATACCGCGAGGCCAGGTAGCGCGACACCGTGATGCGCTTCTTCGTGTAGTTGCACAGGCCGGCGCGGGTCTTGGCGGTGTCGAACCCGAACGACCAGCTCGGGTCGAGATGCAGCGCTATCAGAGCATCTGCCCACCTGCGCACCCGAACCAGCTCAGCCACGAAACGAGGGTAACCCTCCCGGGCG
>JAZJYU010000033.1:0-6534 GCA_040390225.1 Actinomycetota bacterium
CGCCGGATCACCCTGACCGCGGAGAAAGCGGCGATCGCCGCGGTGATGGCGGGGTGTCTGCCGGAGCATTTCCCGGTCGTCGTAGCGATTGCAGAAGCGATGCTCTCACGCGACCTCCCGGTGCACAACGTCAACTCCTCGACCGGGAGCTTCGCGCTCGCCTTCATCGTCAACGGCCCGATCCGCGAGGCGCTCGGGATGAACTGGCGCGGCAATGTGCTCGGACCGGGCAACCGGGCGAACTCCTCGATCGGGCGCGCGATCCGGCTGCTGCAGATCAATGCGCTCGGTTCGGTGCCCGGCGCCGGCCTTGAGGAGCAGGAGCACGGCCGCCCTGTGCTCGACCGCTCGATGATGGGGCAGCCCGCGAAATACGCCGGCTGGCACATCGTCGAGAACGAGGAGGACTTCCCCTCGCTCACCCCCACCCATGTCGAGCTCGGCTTCGCCCCGACCGACAGCACCGTGACTGTGATGCCCGCCTTCGGATGCAAGTGGCTCGATACGAACTCCGATGGCAGCCCCGAGGAGTGGATCGGCAGCTTCGCGCAAGCCGTCGTCGGCGCCGGAGTACTCGTCGACTCCGGACCAGCGATCGTTATTATCCCGCCGGAGAGCGTGCGGCTGTTCGTGAACGCCGGATGGACGAAGGACGACATCCGCCGGGAGCTCTTCGAGCACACCCGGCGATCGGTTGCCTGGGTCAAGGAGAACGGCTATTGGGTGGGCCATAACCAGCGCACCCGGCTCATGCCGGTCGAACCCGGCGACGAGGAGCGATTCGTCGCGATCAGCGGCACCCCGGAGGATCTGCGCATCGTCGTCTGCGGCGGACCCGCAGGAGCGTGGCCCTACTACCTGCACACCTACGACGGCTCCGGAGCAACGGTTACCCAGAAGATCCGCTGGTAACGGCGGGAGAGGAGCGGACAGGCAGATGTCCCAAGTACAGATCGTGTCCGAGCGGCTCGCGCCGCTACGAGACATGCTTAACGTCGACGGCTACGACCTGGTGGTGCACGACGGCGCGGACGGTCTCGTGGCGGAGATCACCGCGGGCGAGGCGGCCTGCGAGGACTGCCTCGTGCCGAAGCACGTCATGCGCCAGTACGTCGACACGATGCTCGAGCCGGAGTACGGCTCCGACGCCCCGCAGCTCGAGCTCGTCTACCCTGCGGACGCAGGGCACTAGCTCACGCCGCCGATCGCGCACTCCCCCGATGGGTGCCCCTGGAGGGACTCGAACCCCCAACCGTTTCCTTAGGACGGAACTGCTCTTCCATTGAGCTACAGAGGCTGGCGTACCGAGTTTAGCGTTGGTGAGGTCTCGACAAGCTCGACCCGCTCCTACGCGGGGTGCGTCTCCGTCGCGGCTACCTGGGCATCCAGGTCGTCCGGGGTGAGGGACGCGGTGGCGAAGGATGCCCCGAGCGGCAACCGCAGGTCCAGGTCGGTTCCGACGCAGATCTCGACGGTCCCCGACAGCAGGGTGAAGTCGAGCGCGTGGCCGCCGCGGGCGCGGGACTCGTCGATGAAATGCACGTGACCGCCTGGCACGCCGATCCCGCGCTCGTACAGCGGGGTCTCGAAGCCGACGATGGTGCCGTCGAGGTTCTCGAAGCTGTTCATGGTCTCGCCGCGCACGGCATCCCGCAGTGGCGGGTACGGCTTCCGCTGCACGCTCACCGTTCGCGTCGTGACCGAGGCGAAGTGCCCGGCCACGCGCACCGCGTACAGGTAGTTCTGCGACTCGGTACCGACCAGGTCGAAGAGGCCCGCCATGGTGAGGGGTCCGGTGACGGGGATGACGTGGTCGGGTGCGAAGCGGGTCACGACGGCGAACGGGGTCGTATCGCCCGGCGCGACCGGATGCACGGAGCCGTCGGCCCGCATCCGGAACGCCTGTCCATCGAGCACCACCAGTTCGCCGTCGAGGGCATCGAAGGTGCCGAGGCCGAAGTCTCCGTGCCCGAGCAGGTCAGAGACGGAGAGGTCGCCGTCATACACGCCGGCCAGCAGTGCGCTCATCAGACTGGTCTGGAAGACCCTGCGCCTCACGAGGTGGCCGCGGCGAACTTCGCGCGCAGGTGCGGCCCTGCGAGCACGGGCTCGTATTTCGGCTCACCGGTGCCGGGCAGGGCGTCGACCACGGCATCCCAGTTGGCGTTGTGAAAGAACGGCATGCTGTGCCGCTGCCGCACGCCGCCGCCGAGTGTCGCCGGCGGGTCCACCACGCGGTGCAGGGTTGAGCGCCAGCGGTCGTTGGTCCAGCGGGCCATCAGGTCACCGATGTTGATCACGAAGGCGCCATCGATGCTCTCGACCGCCGCCCAGTCGCCCTGCTGGTCGAGCACCTCGAGCCCGCCCACCGTGTCTTGCTTCAGTACGGTCAGCGTGCCGTAGTCGGTGTGCGCACCGGCTCGGAGCTGCCCCTCCGCCGACGAGGCGACCGAGTGCGACGGGTACCGGATGCCGCGCAGCGAACTGGGCGAATGGTCGATGGATGCCGCGAAGTAGCCGGCGTCGAGCCCGAGTCCGCGCGCGAACAGGCCCATGATGCGGGAGCCGAGGTCCAGCATGACGCCGAAATACTGCGTCCAGGCCTCGCGCAGTTCGGGCAGCGCTTCGGGCCAGAGGTTCGGCTGCCACGACCAGGCCGCATCCCCCGACATGACGGTGGAAGAGCCGGGGCCGACACCGAATGCCTCCTTCAGGTCGGGCCGGCCGATGGTGCCGAGCGACGCGGCGAGAGACTCCCCGGAGAACGGGATGTAGCCGTACGGGTAGCCGGCGGGCGCTGCCACCGACATGCGGTCGGGGAGGGGCAGGTCGAAGAAGTCGATCATCGCCGTCCAGGCGCGATCGGCCACGACATCCGGAACCCCGTGGCCGATCACCTGGAAGAACCCGACGTTGCTGCACACGTCGTCGAGCTCGCGTCCGACGACCGAGGGGTCGCGGTCGAGGTCGACCACGGGCACGTAACTCATGCCTGCGGGATCACCTGGTTGATCGACGAGAACAGCGGGATGGCGTCGTCGGCGCTGGTGAACATGGTTCCGGTGATCGACACCCAATACCCGGCGACGAAGATCTCCGCGTCAGGTGTGCCGCCGAGCTTGCCGTAGTAGCCGACGGTCTCAGGCAGGGCGCCGAAGGCGTCGGTTTGCGCGTAGGTCTTGCCGAAGGCCGTCTCGAGAGCGGTGATCGACGAGGCGGTCGGGTTCGCGAAGCCGATGACGATGTTGCCCGTTCCGTTCGTCCAGGCGCAGACGATCCCGCCGATCGCCTTCATGTCGGCCCATTGCCCGGCGTCGAGAACCGGCGACGGGTTGACCGCGAAACCGGGGAAATCCTGCTGCATCACCGGGGGCTGCACGAGGTCGTTGCAGGTCGCACCGACCTTCGAGGCGCCGGCGAGCGGGCCGCTCCCCTCGGCCTCACCGCTCGCACTGCCCGATGCTGCATCCGTCGAGGTCGGGCTGGGGGTCGCGGTGACGGTGACCGTCGCCGTGGGGAGTTCGACGGAGCAGCCGGTGAGAATGAGTCCGGATGCGGCGAGAAGAGCGAACACTACTGACGTACGCATGTGGAGCCTCCCAGGTCGCTTGACTAAACCTTAGTGAGGTCTCGACAAGCTCGACCAGCGTCTCGTCACGCGGCAGGAGCGAGGAATTCTTCCCACTGCGCCTCGCTGCGCTCCACCCCGCGCACGAGCCACGACGTGCCGTGCGGCGCCTTGGGCCGCACCCGCAGTTGCCAGCCCATCTCCTGCGGAGTCTTGTCACCCTTCACGTTGTTGCAGCGCAGGCAGCAGGCGACCAGATTCTCCCAGCTGTCCTGCCCGCCGCGCGAGCGCGGAAGCACGTGATCGATGGTGTTCGCGGAGCCGCCGCAGTAACCGCAACGCTGCCCGTCGCGGCGCAGCACGCCGCGCCGGCTGACCGGGATGAGTCTCGTGGAGGGGATGCGCACATAACGGGTGAGCAGGATCACGGACGGACGCACGTACGACCCGCTCGACCCCCAGACCGGGTGGTCGGCATCCGCGGCGACGATCGTCGCCTTCTGGTTCATCACGAGCACGAGCGCTCGCTTGAAGGACACCACGGCGAGGGGCTCGAAGCCCGCGTTAAGCACCAGCGTGCGCATTCTCATCCTTTCGAAGAGGCCCGCACGGCTTGCGGGCAGTTCGATGCACCCTTGCCGGTCACGCGGATGGGGAGCGAGCAGAAAAACAAAAAGGCACCGTCGTAAGACGATGCCTAGTCGATGAGGGCGCGTATGAACACGCTCCGCTGACTGCTGTGCCGTATGTACGCGCAGGCGCAGGCATCCGTGGTTTGGATGCTGCTCCGGCTCGACATGGGCTCTCCCGTATTCGGTGTGACCTGCAAGAATCCCACTGTAACCCACCGTTCGGCGCCGACTGCGCTCGAAACCGTGTCGTTAACTAGCTGTTAAATACCGACATAGACATGAATGGCGACCTCGTTAGGCAACTCGAGTCCCTCGTCGTAGCCGTCGACCTGCACGAGCACATACGAGCCGGCCCGGGAGAAACTCGCCTTCGCACCCGGCATCACGCCGGCGGCGCGCAGCTGCTCCAGCAGTTCCACCTCGTACTGCACCGGTTCGCCCAGCCGCCGGATGGTGCCGTTGACCGGACCGACCGCGCCGAGCACGAAGTTGACGATGTTGACGACACCGTCGTAGAACCCGCCGGCCTCGGGTTCGCCGAGTTCGGTCAGTCCCGGAATCGGGTTGCCGTATGGGGACTGTGTCGGATGCTCGAGCATGTCGATGATGCGCCGCTCCACCGATTCGCTCATCACGTGCTCCCAGCGGCAGGCCTCCTCGTGCACGAGCGCCCAGTCGAGCCCGATCACGTCGGCGAGCAGTCGTTCCGCCAGGCGATGCTTGCGCATCACGTGGATGGCCTTCGAGCGTCCGTCAGCGGTGAGGGAGAGGTGGCGGTCGCCCTCGACCACCAGCAGCCCGTCTCGCTCCATACGGGCCACGGTCTGCGACACGGTCGGGCCGGAGTGACCGAGCCGTTCGCTGATGCGAGCGCGCAGCGGGAAGATGTTCTCTTCCTCGAGTTCGTAGATGGTGCGAAGGTACATCTCGGTGGTGTCGATGAGGTCGGTCATCGTCGCCTCCATCCCTCGCCGGTCATGTAGGCAAGCCTAACCTCTCACACTGCGCGCCCCCGCAGGCACAATACAATTGCGGCATGCCCGACATCACCATCCCGGCCGACCTCCTTCCCGCGGACGGACGGTTCGGATGCGGACCATCGAAGGTGCGCCAGGAACAGCTGGACTACCTGGCCGGAGCGGGTTCCGCGCTCATCGGCACCTCGCACCGCCAGGCTCCCGTCAAAGACCTGGTGGGGCGCGTGCAGGCCGGCCTCGCCGACCTGTTCCGGCTGCCGGACGGCTATGAGGTCGTGCTCGGCAACGGAGGCTCCACCGCCTTCTGGGATGCCGCGGCCTTCTCGCTGATCGAGAAGCGCAGCGAACACCTCACCTTCGGCGAGTTCGGCGCCAAGTTCGGGCAGGCGGCCGCCGCGCCGTTCCTCGACGCTCCGAAGATCGTCGACGCACCCGGGGGCTCGCGCAGCGAGGTCGAGATCGTCGACGGCGTCGACCTGTACGCCTGGCCGCACAACGAGACCTCGACCGGTGTCATGGCCCCGGTGAAGCGGGTGGCGGCCGATGCCCTCACAGTCGTCGACGCGACCAGTGCCGCCGGCGGAATCGACATCGACGTCGCCGAGACCGACGTCTACTACTTCGCACCGCAGAAGAACTTCGCATCGGACGGCGGCCTGTGGCTCGCCCTTTTCTCCCCCGCGGCGATCGAGCGGGTGGAGCACATCGCGGCGAGCGGCCGATGGATCCCCGAGTTCCTCAGCATCAAGAACGCCATCGACAACTCGCGCCTGAAGCAGACGCTCAATACGCCGGCGATCTCCACCCTGCTGCTGCTGGAGAACCAGATCGACTGGATCAACGGCAACGGCGGCCTCGCCTGGTCGGATGCCCGAACCCGCGAATCGTCGGGCGTGCTCTACGACTGGGCCGCGTCGGTCGACTACGCGACGCCCTTCGTCGCGAACCCCGATCACCGCTCGCAGGTGGTGGTCACCATCGATTTCGACGAGAGCATCGACGCCGCGGCCATCGCAAAGACGCTCAGGGCCAATGGCATCGTCGACACCGAGCCCTATCGCAAGCTGGGCCGCAACCAGTTGCGCATCGCCACCTTCGCGGCGATCTTCCTGAAGGACTCCGAGCGTCGGCCCGACCCGAAACCGGTTCAGACGGATGACCGCAAACCGGTGGTGATCGGACTCGCCGCCTGGCTAGTAGCTCTTCTCGTGCTCGTCATCGTCCACGCGCTCAGCGTCATCATCCTCTTCACCATCGTCAGCGGGCTCGCCATCGGCATCATCGCCCTCGGGTACACCCTCATCAGACGCCGCAAGGCCTAGATACTCGAGGTCTGCGTCGTCGATGTCGGCGTCGT
>JAZJYU010000033.1:6544-11008 GCA_040390225.1 Actinomycetota bacterium
GGAGCACATCGCTGCCCAGGTCATCGTCGTCATCGTCGTCGATATCGTCATCGTCGTCGTCGTCGAGCTCATCGTCGGCATCGTCTTCGACGAGCGCCTCGCCCGCGGCCAGCTGCGCCGCCTTGTAGTCGGCGAGCCGGTCCACCCACGGCACCCAGGCCGGGGAGAGTAGCGCATCGTCGCCCGGAGTGAGCTCTGTCTCGAGCACGCTCGGTTCGGCATCCGCCAGATGCGCGATGCTGACCGTCCAGCGCCAGCCCGGGTAGCCCGAGAGGGTCGTTTCGAAGTACACCGTGGTGACTCCCTCGCCCTCATCGATCGACCCGGCATTCTCGCCGATCGACTCCGCCGAGGTGATCTCCAGAAGCGCGGTGCGACCCAGCTCGAAATCGGATGCGTCAGGCATCGAGTTCTTCCGCGACCTTGCGGAGCATCGCGGCGATCGTCTTGCCGTGCTTGGAGTCGGGGTAGCGGCCGCGCTTGAGATTCGCGCCGACGCCGTCGAGCAGCTTGACCAGATCTTCCACGATCACGGCCATGTCGTCCGCCGGCTTGCGGCTCAGCTTCTGCAGGCTCGGCGGTGCTTCGAGCACGCGCACCGAAAGGGCCTGCGCCCCGCGCTTGCCGTCGGCGATGCCGAACTCGAGCTTGGTGCCGGCTTTGACCGTGGCCCCCGCGGGCAGCGCAGAGGCATGCAGGAAGACCTCCTGGCCGTCATCAGAACTGATGAAGCCGAAGCCCTTCTCGTCGTCGTAAAACTTGACCTTGCCGGTAGGCATGGCTGAACCTCTTTCGCTTGGAGCCACCCGTAAGCCTACGGGCAGAGCGTGCCCCTATCCTTATGACTGTGACAAATGACAGCACTGGGACGATAAATGGTACCGAACGGCGTATCGCATTCATGATCGCCGGCGTGGTGGGCCTCTCCCTCCTCGCGATCATCGTCGACATCATCGCCCTCGCGGTGGGGGTCGACACCGGCAAGCAGCCGTGGTCCGTGCTGTGGGTGTTCCCCGGAATCGGACTCCCGATCGGCCTCATCCTCATGGTCGTGTTGATGGTACTGAGCATCCGCAGGCGAACCCGCGAGCAGCGCGCCGAGCAGGAGGCCGCGGCAAGGCCGGTCCCGCCGAAACGCGTGCAGCCGCGCAAGAAGAAGTAGCAGTTCCCATTCTCGATGGCGAGGAACGATGAGCAATACGCTGTCCCTTGCCACACGCCTGCGGGCGATGGATGACCAGACCCTCGCGGCAACCATACGCACGCGGAACGTCTCCGCTCATGGCATCAAAGACTTCTTCGACCTCGCCGAAGCCTTCCTCGACCGCGGGTCGATTCAGCAGGCGCTCACCCGGCTCGACCGTGAAACGCTCGCCGTCCTCGCCGCCATCGGGCAGCTGACCGAAGAGACCGGCCCTCCGACGGCGGCCGACGTCGTCGCGCGTCTCGACTCCCTCTCGGGCGAGGAGCACGACGCTGCGGGGGTCGCGCAACGGGCCGCCGAGGCGACCGCGCTGCTGCTGCTCGAAGCCGAGTCGCAGCGTTACGCCGCATACGAGAGCGTGCGCGACCAGCTGCGGTCGTGGCCGGCGTTCGGCCTGCCCGCACTCACCGAGCTCGCGCTGTCGAGTGCTCCGGCCGCGCTGGAGCCGGTGCCGGATGTCGACCGCCGCTTCGTCGACCGCCTCGCCGCTGATCGCGCCTTCGCCGCCATCACGTCGATCACGGAACTGCTCTCCGAGATCGAACGCGAGCCGGCCCGCGAACTCGCCAAGGGCGGCGTCGCCCTGCCGGACACGAAGCGGCTCGCCAACGCGATGTCGGTCGACCTGGAGTCCGTCGCCACCTTCATCGGCGTGGGCGAACGCGCCGGGCTGGTGGCCCGCGAGTCGGGATCCTGGCTCATCACCGAGCATGGCCGGGAGTGGCTGCTCGGGTCGTCGAGGGCTCGCTGGGGTGCGCTCGCAGACGCCTGGTTCGCACGGCTGCCCGGCGACATCCGCAGCCTGCTCGGAGAACGCACGCACGCGCTGTGGGGGCAGGGGCTGCGCGGCTACATCGACTGGCTGTACCCGGCCGGCGGCGACTGGATGGACGAGCGCATCTCGACGTACACGCGCGACGCCGAGCTGCTCGGCATCACGGCCAACCAGGTGCCGAGCGGCCCGGGGGCTGCCCTCCTCGCCGAGGGCGTCGAAGCCGCCGAGACCGCGATGGCCGAACTGCTGCCGCGCGAGGTGGAGCAGGTGTACCTGCAGCACGACCTCTCGGTGGTGGCGCCCGGCCCGCTGACGCCGCGGGTGGATGCGAGACTGCGCGGGTTCGCCGACGTGGAGAGCCGTGCACTGGCATCGAGTTACCGGGTGTCGACGTCCAGCGTGAACCGGGCGATGGCGGCCGGCGAGACGCGGGAATCCCTGCTGTCGTTCCTCGCTGGCATCTCGCTCACCGGCATCCCGCAGCCGCTCGATTACCTCATCGGCGAGGCGGCCGCGCGCTACGGGCAGCTGCGGGCCGGCACGGTGACGGATGACGAAGAGGCGCACAGCTACCTGCGCACGGCCGACGAGCAGCTGCTCACCACCGTGCTGGTCGACCAGAACCTCTCCTCGCTCGGGCTGGTGCGACGCGCGCCTGACCTGGCGACCAGCCGCTTTCCGCTCGACGTGCTGTTCTGGTCGGTGAGCGACGCCCGCTACCCGGTCGCTGCCGAGAACGCGAACCACGACATCGTCGCGCTGAAACGCCAGCGCACCGCGCGCAGCCAGGCGTCGAGCTCCGTCGACCCGATCACATCGCTGATCGAACGACTGAGGCTCGGTGGCGAAGCCGAGCCCGATGACGACAGCCAGGCCTGGCTGCTGCGCCAGCTCGACGTCGCCATCAAGTCGAAGGTGAGCCTCACGGTGAGCGTGAGCATGCCGAACGGTTCGGTCGTCGACTACCAGCTCGAACCGACGGCCGTCGCCGGCGGACGGCTGCGCGCCCGCGACAACAAGTCGCAGATCGAGCGCACCCTGCCGCTGACCAGCATCGCCGCCATCGGTCCAGCAGCCGTAGACTGATCCGATGCCCGAAATGCCCGCCGGCGGCCCACTGATCGTTCAGAGCGACCGCACGGTACTGCTGGAGGTCGCCCATCCGCAGGCCGAAGACGCCCGCCACGACCTCGCCGTGTTCGCCGAACTGGAGCGGGCACCGGAGCACATCCACACCTACCGAATCACGCGCCTCGGGCTCTGGAACGCCCGCGCCGCCGGCCACACCGCCGCGAACATGCTCGCCACGCTCGAGAAATACTCGAAATTCCCGATCCCGCAGAGCGTGTCCATCGACATCGAAGAAACCGTCGGCCGCTATGGCCGGCTGGTGATCGAGCGCGACGAGCAGGGCACGCTCGTCCTGCGGTCGACGGATGCCGCGGTGCTGAACGAGATAGTGCGCGCCAAGCGCATCGCACCCCTGCTGTTCGTGCCGGAAGACCTGCGTGGGCTGGGTGCCCTCCCCGACCACTACGAGATCCAGGCCTGGGCGCGCGGTCAGGTGAAGCAGGAACTCGTGAAGCTGGGCTGGCCCGCAGAAGACCTGGCCGGCTACACCCCCGGCACCCCGCATCCGATCTCCCTCGACACCACCGAGTGGAACCTGCGCGAGTACCAGACGCAGGCGATCGCCAGCTTCTACGACGGTGGATCGGGCGTGGTCGTGCTGCCCTGTGGCGCGGGCAAGACGCTCGTCGGCGCGGGAGCGATGGCCAGGGTCGAGACGACGACGCTGATCCTCGTCACGAACACCGTGTCCGCGCGGCAGTGGCGCTCCGAGCTGCTTCGCCGCACGTCGCTGACGGAGGAGGAGATCGGGGAGTATTCGGGCAGCGCGAAAGAGATCAAGCCGGTCACCATCGCGACGTACCAGATCCTCACCGCGAAACGAAAGGGCGAGTACGCCCACCTGGCGCTTCTCAACGCGCTCGACTGGGGACTCGTGATCTACGACGAGGTGCACCTGCTGCCCGCACCGGTGTTCAAGCTCACCGCCGAACTGCAGGCACGACGACGGCTCGGCCTGACCGCCACGCTCGTTCGGGAGGACGGCCGGGAGGGCGACGTGTTCAGCCTCATTGGGCCGAAGCGCTTCGACGCACCCTGGAAAGAGATCGAGGCGCAGGGCTTCATCTCCCCCGCATCCTGCTTCGAGGTGCGCATCGACCTGCCACCGCAGGAGCGGCTGGAGTACGCGGCATCCGCCGACGACGAGCGGTACCGGCTGGCGGCGACCGCGCCGGCGAAGCTTTCGGTGGTGCGGGAACTGGTGAAGAAGCACGAGGGCGAGCGCATTCTCGTGATCGGCCAGTACCTCGACCAGATCGACATGCTGGCGGAGGCACTCGATGCGCCGAAGCTCACCGGTTCGACCCCGATCGACGAGCGCGAACGGCTGTACCAGGCATTCCGCGAGGGCACC
>JAZJYU010000033.1:11018-13984 GCA_040390225.1 Actinomycetota bacterium
GCTCGTGGTCTCGAAGGTCGCGAACTTCTCCGTCGACCTGCCCGAGGCGACCGTTGCGATCCAGGTGTCGGGATCGTTCGGATCACGGCAGGAAGAGGCTCAGCGCCTCGGCCGGCTGCTGCGCCCGAAGGAGTCGGGGCTCCCCGCCAACTTCTACACCCTGGTCGCGCGCGACACCGTCGACCAGGACTTCGCGCAGAACCGCCAGCGCTTCCTCGCCGAGCAGGGCTATAGCTACACGATTCTGGACAGCGACAGTCTCGCGGCGGCCGCGTGAATTAAACGGGTCGAACCCTCACCGACGGGTTACTCGCGGGTGAGATTTCGACAAGCTCAATCCGCTCTCTTTCTCGATCCGCTTTCTTTTCCATCCGCTCTCTAGAAGCGGTAGCTGTACAGCAGGGTCCCGTCGCCGTACAGGATCTCGGCGAGGCGGGCTTCGACCGGCTTCGCGAACGAGCCCGCGGTGATGTGCTTGCCGTCGCCGCCCACCACCAGCGGACTCACCGTCAGCCGCAGCTCGTCCACCACCCCAGCCTCCAGCAGAGACGTGAACAGGGATGGCCCGCCCTCGTTGAGAATCCGGGCGAGGCCACGGGCACGAAGCCGGGCCAGCATCTCGGACACGTCAACCGTCTCGCCGGTCTGCACGACATCCGCCAGCCCGTCGAACGCCGAGGTGTCGTGCCCGGCGGTCGTCACGATCACGGGCCGCACCGGCGCCCCCGTGAAGATCGCGGATGCCGGGTCGAGGTCGAGCGAGCCGGAGACGATCACGAAGACGGGGTGCGCCGGCATTCCGCGGGCGACCCGCCAGGCCGAGGACTCCTCGCTGACGCGCATCGCCCCGTAGCCTTCCGCACGTACCGTCCCCGCGCCGACGAGCACGGCGTCCGAGGTGCGCCGCAGCAGCTCGAACAGCCGGTGGTCGGTGTCGGTGCCCAGACCGCCGGAGCGGCCATCGACCGTCGCGGCGCCGTCGATGCTCTCGATCAAGTTGACGCGGAGCCACTCGCCGTCGGGCAGCGGCACCAGGTCGTCGTCGCTGAGGTCTCCGGCCGGTTCCGGCCACAGCCTGTCGATCATTCCGTTCCACGCTCCTCAGAAACGAAGTTGTGCCGCAGATAGGCGGGCTCGCGAAGCCCCAACACGGCCTCGGTCATCCTCATCGCTGCGACGGACTGTGCGACCTCGTGTACACGCACGATACGCGCACCCTTCAGCACGCAGGCCACGGCAACCGCCAGTGACCCCTCGAGGCGCTCGCGCTTCGGGCGGTCCAGGGTCTCTCCGACGAAATCCTTGTTCGAGACGGCGACCAGCACGGGCAGGCCGATCGCGACGACTTCGTCCAGCCGCCTGGTCAGCTCGAGCGAGTGCTGCGTGTTCTTGTTGAGGTCGTGCCCCGGGTCGACGATGATCCGTTCCCGTAGAATGCCGGCCGACTCCGCCCGGGCCACCCGGTCGAGCAGAAAGGCGACCACCTCTGCCGTGACATCGCCATATTCCGGTTTGGGTGGCTCGCTGCGCGGGGGCGCAAGGCTGTGGGTGATGACGAGGCCGGCGTCGCTGGCGGCCACGACGTCAACCATCCGGGGATCGTGCAGGCCGCTCGTATCATTGACCAGCGCCGCGCCGGCCGCGATCGCCTGCCTGGCCACCTCCGCACTGAACGTGTCGACCGAGATGAGCACTCCGGATGCGGCGTGTACGGCCTCGACGACGGGAATGACGCGGCGCAGTTCCTCGTCGAGCGTCACCGCCGGACCCCGCCCGAACGGCACCCCGCCGATATCGACGAAGTCGGCGCCGGCATCCGCCGCGACGAGCGCGCAGGCGACGGCCGTGTCCAATGCGAAGGTCGAGCCCTGGTCGTAGAACGAGTCCGGGGTGCGGTTGACGATCCCCATGACGGCGACGCCGCGAGTGAAGTCGAAGGTCACCGCCGGCATGTGTCCATTGTTGCCGTCTTTGCATCCTCGAAGGGCGACGGACCTTTCACTCAGAAAACACCCAGCTAACGCGCAGAGACTAGTGCCATGAGTGACGGCCCGAAAATCCTGATCGTTGACGATGAACCGAACATCCGCGATCTCCTGACCACCAGCCTTCGATTCGCCGGATTCGCCGTGCGCGCGGTCGGCAACGGCGCACAGGCCATCTCGGCGGTGCTGGAAGAAGAGCCGGATCTCATCATCCTCGACGTCATGCTCCCCGACATGAACGGCTTCGGCGTGACCAAGCGCCTGCGGTCCAGCGGCTACACCTCCCCCATCCTGTTCCTCACCGCGAAGGACGACACCGAGGACAAGATCACCGGCCTCACCGTCGGCGGCGACGACTACGTGACGAAGCCTTTCAGCCTCGACGAGATCGTCGCCCGCATCAAGGCGATCCTGCGCCGCACCATGCAAGACGAAGAGGACGCGATCATCCGCGCCGGCGAGCTCACCATGGACCAGGACACGCACGAGGTCACCATCGGCGCCGAGCAGATCGAGCTCAGCCCCACCGAGTTCAAACTGCTGCGCTACCTCATGCTCAACCCCAACCGCGTGCTGTCGAAGGCGCAGATTCTCGACCACGTGTGGGAGTACGACTTCAACGGCGATGCCGGAATCGTAGAGAGCTACATCTCCTACCTTCGCCGCAAGCTGGACCAGTACTCACAGGAGCCGGTCATCCAGACCAAACGCGGTTTCGGCTACATGCTGAAAGCGGCGCGCGCCTGAGCTTGTCAGACGCGGCCGCACCCAGCTTCGGCCCGTAATCTAGCGTTCTTATGGAAGTCAAGGCCACAAGCTGGTGGAGCACCGTCTCGCTCCGCACGAAGATCACCGGTGTCACGGTGCTCCTCGTCACGCTCGGGCTCCTCGTGGTCATGATCGCGGCCGCGATCCTCGGCGCGTGGCTCCTCGCGGACGGCCCCGGCCCGCACGTCATCGGGGGGCCCATCCCGTAATGCC
>JAZJYU010000033.1:13994-16259 GCA_040390225.1 Actinomycetota bacterium
GGTGCGCGCCGTCGGCGAGATCCAGCACCCTGGTCGACGCGCCGTCGCCGTCGCCCTCGCCTTCGTAGACCACGAGGGTGACGCGCTCGGACTCCTCGTCGCCGGCTTCGGCACCATGACAGTGCCGCGCAACTACCTGCTCGACGAGGTCGACGCGAAGGTGCAGGCCGAGCTGACCACGATCGGCGGCATCACCCCCGGCAGTGACGGCACCTGCAGCCGCAGCGGCGGGCTCAACGGCTACTACTTCGCTGTGCTGGATGCCGACGGCGACTTCGTGTGCAGCAATCAGGCCTCGACGAAGACCAGCCCGGTGCTCGGGCACTGGACCCTCACCACGGTCAACGCGATGGACGGCCAGGCCTTCACGGCGAGCGACAGCCTGCATAAGAGCGAGTGGCGCATGATCGCAGCCCCGGTGCAGACGACGACCGGCGTGTTCCTCACCGTCGTCATCGGCATCAACCTGGATGACACCAACAGCATCATCGCCCGCTTCATCAGCATCTTCGTCGCCTTCGGCATCTCGATCGTGGTGCTCGGCGCCGCCCTCACCCGGCTGCTCGTCACATCGACCTTCACCCCGCTGCGCGAGGTTGAGGCGACCGCGGCCGCGATCGCCGACGGGGACTTCAGCCAGCGCCTTCCCGGCTCGACTCCGAACACCGAGGTCGGCCGCCTCAACCGCTCTCTCAACACCATGCTCGGCCGCATCGACCGAGCCTTCGCCGACCGTGCTCGCACCATCGCCCAGATGCGCCGCTTCGTCGGCGACGCCAGCCACGAACTGCGTACGCCGCTGGTATCTGTGCGAGGCTACGCGGAGCTGTACCGGATGGGCGCGCTGCAGACCCCGGACGAGGTCGCCCAGGCGATGGAACGCATCGAGAAGGAGGCGATCAGGATGGGCCTCCTGGTCGAGGATCTCCTGGAGCTCGCCCGCATCGACGAAGCCAAACCGCTGCAGCTGATCCCGGTAGACCTGGTGCCGATCGCGAACGACGCGGCCCTCGACGCGATGGCGTCCGCTCCGAGCCGCACCGTGAGCGTCGTGGTGACCCAGCTGCCGGACGCCGCAGCCGAACCGGCGCTCGAAACCGCGCCGCAGCCGGCATCCGCCACCGTCACCGGTCCGATCGCGTTCGCGGGGGCGACGCTCGCCCGGCTGCGCCGCCGGCCGACGAAGCCGCTCACACTCGAGGCGGTCCCGGTCGGCCAGTTGCCCGCATTCGAGGCGATCGTGCTGGCGGAGGAGAACAAGATCCGCCAGGTGGTCACGAACCTCATGGGCAACGCCATGCGGTTCACCCCCGATGACAGTCCGATCGAGCTCGCCGTGCACGTCGACCCGGTGCGCCGCGTTGCGATGCTCGACGTGATCGACCACGGCGACGGCATCCCGCCGCAGATCCGCGAGAAGATCTTCGAGCGGTTTTGGCGGGCGGACACCTCGCGCACCCGAGAGACCGGCGGCAGCGGCCTGGGACTCGCGATCGTCTCCGGTATCGTCGCCTCGCACCACGGCGAGGTCGGCGTGCTCGAGACGCCCGGAGGCGGCGCGACCTTCCGCGTGACGCTTCCCCTCCTCCCCGAGAACTACGGCACAGCCGCCGCCCCCAGCGCCGCCTGATCCGGGCTTCGGATGTCGGTGGCCGTCCTACCGTAACCAGCGTCCGGCGATCGCCGGGCACTCATTCGGAAGGACACACATGACCAGGTACCAGGTCGACAGCGACGCCGTCACGGCGGCGACCTCCAGTGCGCGGGCAGCAGTCGGGCGCATCCAGGCGGAGGTGAGCGGGCTCCACGGGCAGCTCACGGCATTGCAGGGCTCCTGGAGCGGGCAGGCCGCCAACGCGTTCCAGGCGGTCGTCGCAGACTGGAAGGCTGTGCAGGAGCGGGTGGAGCAGAGTCTCGGCTCGATCAGTCATGCCCTCGGGCAGGCGGCGGTGCAGTATGCGGAGGCGGAGATCGCGAACGCCCGGCTCTTCACCCGCTAGCCCCGCATCCCGCCGACGTTGGGGGATCTTGTCGACGTTGTAGCCGCAAAGGCAGTCACAACGTCGACGGAATCCGACAACGTTGAGCGGCCAAAGTAAAACGGGCGGCCCCCGAAGGGAGCCGCCCGTTTTGCGTTCGGACCTAGAAGTCCATGCCACCCGTCGGGTCGCCGCCCTGCGGGGCACCGACCTTCTCGGGCTTGTCGGCGACGACGGCCTCGGTGGTGAGGAAGAGGCCGGCGATCGACGCTGCGTTGAGCAGCGC
>JAZJYU010000034.1:0-24514 GCA_040390225.1 Actinomycetota bacterium
AGCACGTTCACGATCACGACGATGACGATGAAGTAGACGGAAATGCCCTGGATGACGGGCACATCGTGCTGGAGGGTCGATTGCAGCGCCTGGGAGCCGAGGCCGGGAAGCACGAAGATGTTCTCGACGATCACGGAGCCCGACAGCGCGCCGACGAAGATGACGCCGAGCACGGTGACGACCGGTGCCGCGGCGTTGCGGAGCGCGTGCTTGTAGATGAGCGAGAACTCGGACGCGCCGTTCGCGCGCAACGACCGTGCGTACGGGCTCGCGATGGACAGCAGCATCTGGTCGCGGGTCTGCTTCGCGACGGCAGTGATGCCGGCGAATGCGAGTGCGATCACCGGAAGCACCAGGGAGGCGAGCCAGAGTCCCGGATCGTCGCTCGGATCCACGTACCCGGTTGCCGGAAGGAGGTTGAGATTGACCGCGAACACCGCGATCAGTATGACGGCGAGCCAGAAGTTCGGCACGGCGATGCCGACGGTGGAGACGGCATCCACGACCCGGCCGACGATGCGGTTGCCGGTCGCTGAGATGACGCCGAGCAGCATCCCGACGATCGTGAAGACGAGGAGCGCTCCGATGATGAGCGAGAGGCTGACGCCGAGGCGGGGGGCGAGGATGTCCTGCACCGGCTGCTGCGTCGTGTACGACAGGCCGAAGTCACCGTGCACGGCTCCACCGAGCCAGCCGAAGTAGCGCTGCCAGAGCGGCTGGTCGAGGCCGAGCTGGTGGTTGAGGGCGTCGACCTGCGACTGCGTCGCGGTGAGTCCGAGCACGCTGCGTGCGATGTTCGATGTGCCGCCGCCCTGCAGGAAGAAGGTGATCGTCGGCACGACGAAGAGCAGCACCAGCGAGCCGAGTAGCCGGAGTCCAAGGTTCTTGAGCATGAGTCGCTGCCAGGGTGGTCGTCGAGTGGATGGTGGTTCCCGCGCCGGCCGGGCCGAGAAGGCCGGGCCGGCGCGGGAGGTGGATCAGTTGGCGGGCTTCCAGTTCGTCGGGTCCGGCCACGGGTAGGACGTGAAGTCCAGCCCGGCGACCTTCTTCGACGAGAAGAGCGGCGCGTCGGTGGCGGCGACCGGCGTCAGGAACGCGTTCTGAGCGATGTAGGTCTCCGAGTTCTCGGCTGCCGTCTTACCCTCAGGACTGTCGATATCGTACTTCCGCTGCGCCTCGGCGAGGGCGTTGGCCTTCGCATCCGTGAAGCCCATGTAGTTGTACGTTGCCGGGTTGGTCACCAGTTCCGACGTGTCGGTCAGCTGCGTCGAGTAGTTGAACGTCAGCGTCGTGGCGGGAATGGTCTTGGCGAGTAGAGCGCCCACGTAGTCATTGAACGACGGGAAGCTCTTCAGGTTCACGTTGACTCCGATGTCCTTCCATTGCGCGACCATGGCCTGGGCGAGAAGGTCACCGTTGTCGGTGCCCGGCTGCTCTGCGAGGTCGAAGCTGAACCCGTTGGCGTAGCCGGCTTCCTTCAGCAGTGCTTTCGCCTTGGCCGGGTCGTATGGGTACTGGTTCTCGAGCGATGCGAGGTAGCCGGCGGTGCCCTTCGGCACGACCTGGGCCGTCGGGGTTCCGAATTCGCCGTAGACCGACTTCGTGATCGCCTTGCGGTCGAGCGCGTAGTTCAGCGCCTGGCGCACTCGCACGTCCTTCAGAGCCGGCGTGATGACGCCGTCGACGTCGGCGATGTACATGCCGACCATGCCAGAAAGGCCCTTCGTCACGACCAGCCCGGCCGACTTGGCGGCCGCGGCGTTGCTCGACGAGCCCTGCGCGACCTGCACCTGGCCGGACCGCACTGCCGACAGCACCGAGTTCTGGTCGGTGATGACCTTGACCACGATCTTGCTGTAGTGCTGGCCTGCCTTGTCGTAGTAATACGGGTTCTTCACGAACACGTACGACGAGTTGGTGATGGTGTCCTTCGGGTCCAGCATGTATGGGCCGGCGCCGAAGGTCTGCGTTCCGAGCTTCGTCTCATCCGCAAGCCCCGCCGGAGCGATGATGTCGCCCGCGATGCCCCCCTGGTCGAAGCCGTACGGCAGGTTCGGGTTGGGTGCGCTGAGCTTGATCGTGATCTCGAGCGGAGCGGACGCCACGATGGAGGTGACATCGCTCAGGTAGGTCGGGGCGAACTGGCCTTCCTTGAGGTAGCGGTTCAGGGATGCCGCGACGTTGTCGGCGGTCATCGCAGAGCCGTCGCTGAACTTCACACCCTTGCGCAGTGACATCGTGAAGGTCAGGCGGTCTGCCGAGTATCCCCACTTGGTGGCGAGCCCCGGCTTAGCGGTGCCGTCGGCATCGCGATGGATCAGCGAACCGTAACCGAGGTTCATGTACCAGACCAGCGGGATTCCGTTACCGGCCTTGGCCGGGTCGAGGCTGGACGGAGTGCTGGTCGTGGCGATCGTGAGGGTGCTGGATGCGGAGCTCGAGGACGAGGTGCCCGAGCAGCCCGCGAGGGTGAGTGCTGCGGCGGTCGCAGCGACTATCGCGGCGGTTCGGATGAACCGCGATCGCTGCTTCATTGCTGTGGCGAACATGGCTTTCCTTTCTACTTGCGTCTACTTGCGACGCGAAGGTGCGTCGACAAGGGTTTCGAGAGCCGCGCGTGAACCGCGCGACAGGATGTCGCGGTAGATGCGCGTGAACGCCTCCGCGAAGATGGGATCATGGGCGAGGTCGCCGAAGATGCGCGGGTCGCGCAGGAAGCCCGCCGGGTCGTCGTCGCTCTGGCGCGCGACGGCACTCGCGACGGCATCCGCCTGGCGATCGATGAACGGAATGCTGTCGCCTTCCTCGTCGAGACCGCGCGCGAAGACCGCCCAGCTGGCGACGATCGCGGCGGCGAGTTCGACGCTCCCCCCCGCGGCCAGCCGGTCCTGCACGACCGGGAGCACGAACTTGGCGATCCGGTCGGATCCATCCGTGGCGAGCCGTAGCAGCGTGTCTCGAACGTAGGGGTTGGCAAAGCGCTCCATGAGGCTGCGCTCGTAGTCTTCGACATCCACTCCGGGCACCGGCTCGAGGGTCGGAGCGGCCTCGTCGCGCATCCACGAGGTCAGCAGGCGCGCGATCAGGGGATCGGTTGACGCCTCGTGGGCATAGCGGTAACCCATGAGATAACCGAAGTAGGCCATCGCCTGGTGGCTGGCGTTGAGCAGCCGCAGTTTGAGGTGCTCGTACGGCGTGACGTCAGCGACCAGCTGTACACCGACCTGCTCGTACGGCGGGCGTCCCAGCGGGAAGTCGTCTTCGAGCACCCACTGGGTGAACCCTTCGCTGGCGACCGGCCACGGGTCCCGTGTTCCATAGGTCTCCGTGATCCACTCCCGCACTTCGTCGGTCGTCACCGGGGTGATCCGGTCGACCATGCAGTTCGGAAAGCTGACCTCGGCCGTGATCCACGCGGCGAGTTCGGGGTCGCGCAGCTCGGCGAAGGCGGTGAAACTGCCCCGGGCAACCGTCCCATTGCCCGGCAGGTTGTCGCATGACATGACGGTGAACGGCGGGATGCCGCGGTCGCGGCGGCGGCGCAGACCCTCGACCACCATGCCGAACACGGTGGACGGGACGGCACCTGGCACCAGGTCGGCCTGGATGGCCGGAGTGTGCGCGAGAAACCTGCCGGTCTCGTCGTCGATGTTGTATCCACCCTCGGTGATGGTGAGCGAGACGATGCGCACCGACGGGTCGGCGAGCTTCTCGAGCACTGCTTCCGGGCTGTCGGGCGCGAAGAGGTACTCGGTGATCGACGCGACACTGCGAGCGGGCGCCCGGCCGTCGGGATAACGCTCCACCAGTGTGTAGCGCATCCCGCCATCTCGCAGGGCATCGCGCATCGCGACGTCGCCAGGCAGCACTCCCACCCCGCAGATCGACCAATCCTGCGCGAGACCCGCGCCGAGGAGCTTGTCGATGTACAGTGCTTGGTGGGCGCGGTGGAAGTTGCCGACGCCGAAATGGACGATGCCGGGCGTCACGGCGGACGGATCGTAGCCGGGCTGGTCGACGTGTGGTCGTTCGTCGCTCATGATGCCGAACCCGTGACCGTGCTCAGCGCCGGAGCGGAGTCGTGGTTGCGCCAGAACGCAATGCGCTCCGCGTTACGGTCGCGCTCAGCGTGAGGCTCGACGTCGATGACCATGGTCGTGCGTGCCTCGGGCGAGGTGGCCGGCCAGTCGCCCAGAGGACCACCGTCGGCGTTTCCGGTCGTGACGAAGCGGGCGATCGTGCCGCTGACGCGCTCGGCCAGGCGGGCGAGCGCCGGATCGGTGAGCACGTCGTCGCCGAGCAGCTCGGTCACTCCTGGCGCGTCGAGGTTGTTCCAGAAGAACGGCAGCTCGGCCAGGTGTGCCGCATCGACAGCGCCCTCAAGTGCGGTGCTGCGGCGGCTGAACTCATACTGGAAGGTCGGATTACCCGCGGCCGAGTGCGCGTCCGCGAGAGCCTGCGACGGAGCGGCCCAGCTCTGGTCGTTGCTGATCAGGTACTGACGGTCGATGTCGTCCCTGCCCACTCCGCTATAGAGCGCTTCGGCTTCGGCGATGGTTTCGGCCGAGGCGTCAGCAAGAAGGGTGCGCAGCAGCGACGCGCTGTCGCCGGGTTCGTCCGACCAGCCGGTGAGCGTGAACAGGCGGTCTTCTTCGCTGTCCACTCCGAGCAGCAGAGGAACCTGTGCGGCCTCGCCGTCGCGGATCGCACCGAGCGGGTCGGCTGGGAGTACCACGTCGTCCGTGACCAGCGGGAACGCCCGAACGCCGATGCCGAGCTCGCGCTGGATCTGAAGGATGCGCAGTGTCGAGAGACCGCGCAACTGGGTGAGGATGTCGCCGTCCGGGTCGACGGCGAGTTCCTCGAGGACCCGGCGGCGGGTCTCGAGCGCCTGGTCGACGGTCCGGGCTCCGGCGAGGTGCCCACTGATGATCGCCGCGCCGTGGAACAGGCCCCGCGCATCCGGCGCGGTGAGCAGTGCGGCCACGGACATCCCGCCCGCCGACTGTCCCATGATCGTGACGCGCTTCGGGTCGCCGCCGAACGCGGCGATGTTCCGCTGCACCCACCGCAGCGCCGAGATCTGGTCCTGGATGGCGAGGTCCGACCCCCCGGGCTGGAGGTCGCCAAGCCAGAGATTGCCGAGCAGGCCGAGGCGGTAGTTGACCGAGACCACGATCACCCCGTGGTCGCGGGCGTATCGACTGCCGTCGACCCATGGTCCGGTGCCTGATCCGCAGAGGAATCCGCCGCCGTAGATCCAGAACAGAACGGGGGCCGGCTCGGAGCCGGTGTCGAGCGGTGCCCAGATGTTCAGGTTGAGGCAGTCTTCCGACGTCGTGATCCCGGGTGCGTAGAAGTAGTTCTCGGTGCCGGGCAGGCGGCGGGGGAGTGGGTCGATGTCCTGAAGGGAGACGGCACCCCAGGCGGTCGCGTCGATCGTGTCCGCTGGAGCGGCATCCACGGGAGCCGCGAAGCGGAGATCACCCACCGGAGCCTCGGCGAAACGGATGCCCCGGAAGAGGGCGATCCCGTCCCGGTCGATACCGGTCACTCGTCCCGCCGGTGCGCTCACATCAAGGCGGGATTCGCCGCGCTGTGCCATGTCATCCCCTTCGATGATTCGGTGAACGTCTGGTTCGACGACCGCCTCAAACAAACCAAACACACGTCAAATGCAAACAGTTAGCGTGTTTTGTTCGTGTGATTGACCGTTTGTTTACCGATTCAGGACGCGAGGCACCCTGAGGGGGCGCGAGGACGCTAGACGCGCAGCACGTTGGCGCCGACCGAAGCGAACCGGTTGGCCAGACTGGCGCTCAATTCCTGACCGGTGATGATCAGTTCGAAGTCGGTGAGGGCGGCAAACGTGACGAAGGAGGTCGTGCCGAACTTGTGGTGCGCTCCGACGAATATCCGGCGCGACGCCGCCAGCACAGCCGCCTCCTTGACCGCCGCGACCGCCGGGTCGGGCGTCGTCATTCCGCGTTCGGTCGAGACCCCGTTCGCACCCACGATTGCGAGGTCGATGTTGAGCCGGCGCAGCATGTCGACCGCGGCGATGTCCACCACTCCGAGGGTGTTGCCGCGCACCCTTCCGCCGAGCATGATCACCTGCATGTTGGGTCGCGCCGCCACCATGGTCGCGATCGGCAGCGAGGCGGTCACGATCGTGAGCCTCCGGTCGTCGGGCAGGCGCTGCGCGATGAGCTGGGTCTGGAAACCTTCGTCGATGAAGATCGTCTGCGCCTCGTCGAGCTTGGTGACGAGAGCGGCGGCGATTCGCGCTTTCTCTTCGGGGTTGATCGTGTGCCGAATGGCGAGCGAGGTTTCGAAGACCCCGCTCTCTACCGCGAAGACCCGCCCATAACTACGGCGCACCAGCCCCTGCGACTCGAGCGCTCTGAAGTCACGGCGCACCGTCTCCAGCGAGACGTCGAACAGCGCGGTCGTCGCCGACACCTCCAGTTCGCCATGGTCGCGAACCATCTGCAACAGGCGGAATCGACGCTCTCTCGAGCTGCGATTTCCAGACGGAGTCGTTTGCATGACACAACGCTAGCTCTCGGCCGGCCTCGATCACGCAGGGAGGTTACGACGCCCGCGTCGCACGGAACACCAGAGGCGAGGTGATCGCGAACAGCACCACGCCGATGGCATCCACGATCACCGTCTCGGGCACAAGGGTGAAGGTCCAGGTCTCCGTGATGCCGAACAGCCCGACGGTGAGTGCAAGCACGAGGGCGAGCAGGCTCGCGATGGTGAACAGCAGGCCGAGGATGGTGGCGACCCTCACGAGGGTGCGGCGAAGCACGAGCATCCCGATACCCAGCACGATGCCCGCGACGGTGTTGAGGATGAACAGCACTCCGAGCGTGCCGCCGACGCCGTCGAAGACGAGGAAGAGGTGGATACCGGCGATCGCGAAAAGGACGATCGCGCTGACAACTCGCATGACCCGCGTCATATGCCTGCCTGCTTTCGATTCGAGCCCCATCGGTAGGTGGCTTCACTGAGAAAACGGCGGAGCGGGTCGAATGGTTCACACCGGGGTCGCGTCGAGGCGCGGCGCCCCCGCGCCGACCTCGGCCGCTCGCCGGGAGGATTCGCGCCGGGAGATGGCCCACTTGTGCGTCTCGTTTGAGCCGTCGTAGATGCGGAACGGGCGCACCTCGCTGAGGTATTGGGCGAGCGGGAGCCCGTCTGACACCCCGTCCCCGCCGCAGATCTGGATGCAGCGGTCGATCACCCGATAGATCGCCTCGGAGCAGTGCACCTTCGCGACCGACGAGAGCGCCGACCCGGCCTTAGAATCCACGGCGAGCAGGGCGGCGGTCTTGGTGATGATGGCATCGGAGGTCTCGATGTCGATGACGCACTGCGCTATCAGTTCCTGAGCCAGGCCGAGGTCCCTGATCCGGCTGCCGAAGATGCTGCGTGAGTCGGCGCGATCCAGCGCGATGTCGAGGGACCGACGGGCCAGACCGAGCCAGCGCATGCAGTGGGTCAGGCGGGCCGGCCCGAGTCTCACCTGTGCGTAGCGGAACCCGAGGCCGGCTTCGCCCAGCACCGCGTCATCCGTCACGAAGCAGTCGTCGAAGTACAGGTGCGGATGCCCGCCGTCGATCGTGCGATCGATCGTGTGGATCTGGGCGCCGACCCGCACTCCCGGATTATGCATATCGACCAGCAGCATGGTCGCCCCGTCGGGGTTGTGCGTGCGGGCCATGACGATCGCGAACGCCGCACCCAGAGCACCGCTGATGAAACGCTTGTGCCCGTTGATCCGCCAGCCGCCGTCGACCCGCTCGGCCGACGTGGTCAACGCGGCCGGGTCCGACCCGGCACCCGGGTGCGGCTCGGTCATCGCGAAGCACGAGCGCACCTCCCCGGCGGCGAGGGGAACGAGGTAGCGCCGCTGTTGTTCCGGGGTGGCGATGAGTTCGAGCATGTGCATGTTGCCCTCGTCGGGCGCCATGCAGTTGAGCGCAGCCGGCCCGATCGGCGAGTAGCCGATCTCCTGGAAGATGCCGGACCAGTGCTCTATTCCGAGACCCTGCCCGCCGAACCCGGTCGCCACGTGCGGCGCGAACACGCCCGCCGCCTTCGCCTCGGATTGAAGGCGCGCGCGCACCTCGGGCTCCAGCCGGTCGCCCGGCCTCGTCTCGGCGGGGATCACGCTGGTGCGGATGAATTCGCGGGTGCGAGTGCGCAGGCTCTCGAGGTCGATGGTCATCAGGCCGTCCCTCCCGCGTTGAGCAGGCCACCGTCGAGCGTGAGAACCTGCCCGGTGATCCACGATGCGTCCGCCGAGGCCAGGAATGCGACGGCGGCCGCGATGTCTTCCGGCGTTCCGAGGCGACCGAGCGGATAGCCCGCGGCCACCTCATCTTCCCTGCCCTCGAAGAGGGCGCGCGCGAACTGGGTCTTCACCACGGCCGGCGCGATGGCGTTCACTCGAATGTCGGGACCGAGCTCCACCGCGAGCGTGCGCGCGAGGTGGGCATTGGCCGCCTTGCTCACCCCATACCAGCCGATGCCCTCCGATGCGACCTGGCCGGTCACCGACGACAGGATGACCACGGTGCCATGACGACGGCGAAAATCCAGCCCGGCGTGGTGGTACGCGCCCTGGATCCAGGCGAGCGCGCTCACCACGTTGACCTCGAGCACCTTGCGAGCGCCGTCGAGATCGAGATCGATGAGCGGACCGTACAGGGGATTGATGCCAGCGTTGTTGACCAGGATGTCGAGGCCGCCGAACCGCTCCGCAACGGTTTCGAAGACCTCTGCACGGTGTTCGGGATCATCGGCCTTTCCGGCGACCGCGATGACCGTGCCAGTCGGGAACTCGGCAACCGCCGTTTCGAGTGCTTCGGCCTTTCGGGCGGTGATGGCGACGGTGGCCCCCTCGGCTACCAGCCGCCTGGTGATGCCGAGTCCGATACCGCGGCTGCCCCCGGTCACGATGGCGATCTTCCCGGTGAGCCGATGCGGCGTTGTCTCGTCGTCGAGCATTCCCTGTCCTCATGGCGAGCCACTATGACAGCGAGCGCTCGGTAAAGTAAGTGTGGCGGCAGCCGTCGCGCTGTGTCAACACGACACCGATGGAGGTCGCGTTCGCGTTCGGGAATGTGGACGAGCAGCCGCACGATATTGTTCCGGCCGCCGATGAGAGCCGTCGAGCCGGGGTCTATCCCGATCTTCCGCGGTCGTGACGCCCCCTGCGCCGCATCGCTCCAGCGAGCAGTGCGTACACGAGCGGCAGCGCCGAGACGCACATCAGCACCACGCCGAACGGTACGCTGCGGGGCAGCAGCAGGATGCCGCCGATCAGCAGACCCGCGAACAGCACAGCCGAGATGATCCGTCGCGCCGCGATCTCGAAGTTGTCCAGCCGCCGGTCCAGCTCGGGTGTCTTCACGGTGAGGTTGCCATCCTCGATGCGGGTGATGACCTCGTCGATGCGGCCCGGCAGGCGCACGACGGTGGTTGCGAACGACAGCACCTGCTGCGCGGCCGACCTTACGAGGTTCGCGCCCTCTTCACGGATCAGCCGGGCGGAGTACGGTTCGACCGCGTTCCAGATGTTGAATGCGGGGTCGAGGGCGCTGCACATGCCCGAGGTCAGTGACATCGCCCGCACGATCAGCAGGAAGTTCTCCGGCAGCTGGAACGGGAGGGTGCGCACGATGTCGCCGAACTCGGTGGCGAACGCGCGGTACTCCTTGGGGTCGACCTGCTGCAGTTCGGCGAAACCCATGCCGCCGAACCGGGCGAAGAGTGTCGTCATGGCCCGCTCGAGTTCGGTCGTATCGGCGGAGGGCAGCAGAGCGCCGACCGAGCGGATGCCCTCGACCATGCCCTTTCCGTCGCGTGAGGCGGCCGCGATCAACACCTTTCGAAGCCCCTCCCGAAGGGTGTCGGGGATCTCGCCCATCATTCCGAAGTCGATGAAGCTGAACTTCCAGGCCCGACTCGACCCACTCGTGAGCGCGTCGAGCGGAGTGACGAAGATGTTGCCGGGATGCGGATCGGCGTGAAAGTAGCCGTGCACGAAGAGCTGGTCGAACATCACGCCGGCGAACTCGGCTGCGACCTCGGAGGGGTCGATGCCGGCCGCACGCAGTGCTTCCACGTCATTGATCTTGATGGCCGTGACATCCTGCATGGTCAGCACGCGTCGCGTCACCCGCTCCCAGACCACCTCGGGCACGGATACGCGGGTGTCGTCCGCGAAGTTCAGCGCGAACCGCTCGGCGTTCGCCGCCTCGTGAAGGTAGTCGATCTCCTCCAGGCTCGTCAGCGCGAATTCCTCGACGAGGGCCGGCACGTCCACGCGGTCCGACACCAGGCTGATGCGGCTCAGCCAGCCACCGACGCGGCGCAGCACGCTCAGGTCGACAGCCACGATCTGCGCGATGCCGGGCCGCTGAATCTTCACGACCGCGTCGGTCAGGCCGGTGTCTGCCGCATCGAGGTCGGACAGCCGGGCACGGTGCACCTGGCCGAGGGATGCCGCCGCGAGCGGCACCGGATCGACGAAGGAGAACGCGCGATCAAGCGTGAGGCCGAGCTCGGCCTCGGCGAGAACCTGGATGTCAGGGTAGGGCACCGGCGGAACCTCGTCCTGGAGCCCCTCGAGCTCTTTCGTGATCTCGGGCGGCAGCACGTCCAGTCGCGACGACATGAACTGGCCGACCTTGATCATGAGGCCGCCGAGCTCGACCGCGAGAACGTGGAAGCGCCGAGCTATGCGTGTGAGGCGAGCCGATCTGCCGCGCGCCGAGAGCCGGGACAGGCCGATTCGCGGCAGGACCAGTTCGAACCACCACGCCTGCACCAGGTAACGGGCAGCGAATCGCAGGATGCGGCGGGCCCGGGCGCGCATGACACGAGAACCCACCGTCCCGACGTCGGTCACCTGAACTCCTGACGCCGGGGTGCCGTGCTCACCCGCTCAGTCTTGGGCGAGGATCGTGAAGAGCTTACGACGCGCGTCTTCGAGAACGGTGACGGCCGATTTCACCTGCTCAGGGGTGCCCGTGCGGCCCACCATGGCAGCAGCCTGCGCGAGGTCGAAGCCGGCCTTTGGCAGAGCCGCGCGACCGTGGTCCTTCGCCTGCTGGGCCTCCCACGGTGTTCCGGTGCCCGTTGCGGCATCCGCGGCCTTCCTGCCATCGTCGGTGAGCGAGTAGGTCTTGCGGCCGTTCGACTCCTCGGCGCTGATCAGGCCTTCGTCGACGAGCAGTTGCAAGGTCGGGTACACCGAGCCGGGGCTCGGCTTCCAGGTACCGCCGCTGCGCTCCTCGACCTCGTGGATGATCTGGTAGCCGTGCATCGGCTGCTCCGCGAGCAGAGCGAGAACAGCGGCACGCACATCGCCGCGACCCACGCGCGCGCCGAACCGCTTATCGAACTGACCGCGCAACTGCTCCATCGCTTCCCAGATGCCTGCGCCGGGCATTTCCCCGCCGGTGAATGATGCGTTCATGCTGATCTCCCTCGATTGGACGATAGTGAACGATATATCTCCAGGCTGCGAGCCGGCTTCGAGTCGCCGGGTCAGCGACCGCCGGAGATTCGCTTCGCGCTCTGCCAGAGGCGGTGTCGTACGTTGCCCGCGATACGCACATCGAGAACCAGGGGGCCGGTGATGGTCATCGCACGCTCGAGGGCCCGTTCCGCACCTTCGGCATCGCGAACGGTGACCGCCTCGCACCCCATGGCGCGGGCGACCGCCTCGACATCGGGGGTCGTCGGGAAGAGGGCGAGGTCGGGCTCGAGTCCCCAGTTCTTGAGGTAGTGCACCTCGGCGCCGTAGGCCAGGTCGTTCAGCACGATCACCGTGAGCGGAACACCCTCGCGCGCGGCGGTGTCGAGCTCCGACGGGCTCATAATGAATGCGCCGTCGCCGAGGAAGGCGAAGGCGCGGCGGTCGGGGTTGCCGATCGCCGCGCCGATCCCGATCGGGATTCCGACGGTCATGGCCGCGTAGTCGCCACCCCAGATGCGTTCGCCCCCGTCCTGCGGATGCACACGGTCGAGAACGAAGAACATCGCGTGGCCGGCGTCGGTGACGACCATGCGGGGTCCGGCCGTCACCCGGTCGAAGATGTCGAGGAAGGTGCGGGGGTCGATGACGCCGGCGGTCTCGCTGATCGGGTCAACATCCTGGATCATCGTTCGCGGCGGAGCTTCGGCAGCGACGCGAGACGTCAGCCGCCGTTCACCGAGTGCGGCGTTGAGCGCACGCATGGTGTCCAGCGTGTCGGTCTCGATGCGCAACGCGACGGGGACCGATTCGTCGAGCGACGACGTGCCGCGAGCGATGCGGATGATCGTGGCCGAAGGAAAAACGCGCCCGAAGTCGGTGGTGAACGCGTTGAGTCCCGCGCCGACCGCGAGCACGACATCCGCGGTATTGACGAGTTCGCGGGTGGCCACGGGCGCGAGTCCTCCGATCACTCCCAGCTGACCGGGGTTGTCGTTCAGTGCGCCCTCCGCCTGGAGCGTGGTTCCGACCAGGGCGCCGAGCGCGGTCGCGCAGCCGTCGATCTCGTCGAGTACCTCGTCGTCGAGCGCACCACGACCGATCAGGATGAACGGCGATCGTGCTCCCGAGAGAAGCTCGGCCGCCTTCCGCACCTGCGACTCGTCCGGAATCGCCGGCGCCGCGTCCTGAAGTGGAGCGTAGGTCCAGGCATTCGGCAGGTCGTCCTCGAAGACGTTCAGCGGGCAGTTCAGCACCGAAGGCCCGACACCAGAGCGAGCTCGCTGGAACACCTGTGCGATGTCCGATGCCAGGGTGTCGCCGCTCACGACCTCATGGCAGTGGCCGGCTGTCGCAGTGAAGAACGCGGCCTGGTCGAAGTGCTTGAGGTTGGTACCGATCTCACTTACTGGGGTGTCGCCGGAGATCAGGATTATGGGCGAGCGACGGCGCAGTGCCGTCATTAGCCCGTTCGCGGTAAATGCAGCACCCGGCCCATCGCCGACGCTCACCACGCCCACCTTTCCGGTGGCGCGGCTATAGCCGTCGGCCATCGAGATCGCGCCGTGCTCGGTACGGGCGCGGACGACACGGATGCCGGTCGCCTTCAGCTCGGCGATGAGTGGCAGGTTGTCGATCGCCATCAGCCCGAAGACCGTATCGATCCCCTCGGCCCTCAGCGCCCGGGCGATTCCCTCGAAACCTTTCACAACGTGTCCCTCGTCTCTGATCGGACTCACGAAAATTCATTCGATTTATCATATAGATATGCAGAGATTTGGGACAGAGCCGTGAAAGCGACGAGCGAGCTCCAGCAGGCCGCGGCCGCGTCGGGAGTGATCCCGGAGGTCGAAGAGGTTCGCGACGGCATCTTCGCCATCGCTATCCCGATGACCGTACCGTCGATTCCGTACTCATTCTGTTACGCCATCGAATCCGGTGATGGTCGGCTCCACCTCGTGGACGGCGGAGTGGACTCCGACGACAACTGGGCTCAGCTCGACAAAGCGATCCGTTCGATCGGGTATTCCGTCACGGATGTGGCGACCGTCTCCATCACTCACCTTCACATCGATCACGCCGGCCTTGCCGCCCGCTTCCGTGCCGTCTCGGGGGCGGAAGTGGGGATGCACGCGATCGACGATCGGGCGATCCAGTGCGCCGCGACCTTCGTCCCCGCCGATCGGCTCGAGGAGACTCTCGATCGCTGGGGAGTACCGTCTCCGCGTCGAGAGGAGGTGCGGGCCGCCGCGGTACGCCGAGTAGCTCCGGGATCGCGAACGCCGGTCGACCGCCGACTCGCGAACGGTGATGTCGTGGATGTCGGCCGGGGCCTGCTCCGGGTGCTCCACGTGCCGGGTCACACGGCCGGACATGTGGCATTCGTGCTCGACGACGAACGGCTCCTGTTCGCGGGTGACCACCTGCTCCCGACGATGTTCGCCGGTGTCGGCCTCGGGGGGCGGCTGCCCGGTGACAACCCGATCGGCGACTATCTTCGCTCGCTGGCCGCGATTTCGGAGTTGGATGGCTACGAGGTGCTGCCAGGCCACGGTTACCGTTTCGACGGGATCGCCGAGAGATGCGAGGAGACGCGAATTCATCACGAAAGGCGGTCGACGCGTGTCGAGGGCTTGCTTGGCGACAACCCTGAGTGGTGGGCGTGGGACGTGGCGAGCCGAATCGAGTGGACCGGCGGGTGGGAGGCTCTCCGAGGCACTCACCTCTTCTCCGCTCTGGCCCAGACGGAGATGCACCTGGAGAACCTTCGCAGTTAGTGCGCCAGCGCACATTGTTGATAATGTATGTCATAGTAAGAGCAGCCTTGTGCTGTCGTTGTTGAGGTCGCCGATGATCTCGACGGGAATGAGGAACTGTGCGCGTGGTGGATTTCTCTACCCACTTGTCGGGCCCGATGGCCAGCCATCTTCTCGCCGAAACCGGCGTCGATGTCATCAAGATCGAGCATCCCGTCATCGGTGACGGCAATCGGGGGATGTCACCGAAGATCGCCGGGGTCGGAGACTTCCACGTCGGGCTCAACAGCGGTGTTCGGTCCCTCGCCGCGAGCACTCACTCGCCGAATTGGCCGCGCTTGCTCGAGGCCTGCGCGAAGTGGGCGGATGCGATCATCGTCGGCTCCCGCCCCAGCGACGCGCGACGCCGCGGACTCGATTTTGTGACACTATCCGCCTTCAACGATCGCCTGGTCTACACGGCGATCAGCGGCTACGGCCTTCGTGGACCGTGGCAGGAGTTCCCGGCACATGGCCAGAATGTGGACGCCTGGGCCGGTCAGGTGCCCGTCGTCGAGGTGGACGGTCGGCTCGCCACCGGTGCCGGCTGGCGCTCGGCGGGGACCACCCTCGCCGGCGTTTTCGCGGCGCTCGGTACCCTCGCCGCAGTGCAGAAACGGGACGAGGTGGGCGCTCCGCAGTTCGTGCACGTCTCGCTCTGGCAGAGCGCGATGTGGTGGAAGTGGCGCGATATCAACGACCTCGCGAACCTCGGGCATCAGTGGCCGGACTACCGTGACCTCGGCCCGCGCTACTCCATCTACAAGACCCAGGACGGGCGCCCCTTGCTGGTCTGCCCGCTCGAGGAGAAGTTCTGGAACCGCTTCGCGGATCTTATCGGACTAGAACCTGATGAGGTGCAGCGCGGCACCTGGAACAAGGGGAACAGCGGAATGGACTACGGCTACGACGGCGAGTACGAGCTCATCGCCGCGAAGCTCCGCACCCGTCCGAGGGACGCCTGGATCGCTGAACTCGAGCGGCTCGAGGTCCCGTTCGCCGCCGTACTCGATATCGAGGAGGCCATGAACAGCGAACACGCGTCGGCGAATGACCTGCTGCGCAGCACCACGGTCAATGGACAGACGGCGCGGGTCGTGGCATCTCCCGTGCAGATGCACCTCGATGTCGACGGCAACGTCACCACTCCGCTCGGCGAACTGTCGTCGCCGCCTGAGATCGGTGAGCAGTCGGCCGAGATCTTGAAAGAGATCGGGCTCGACTTCGGACCGGATGAGATTCGAAGCTGACGGAAAGAAGACGATGACGATGGTGAAACCGCTCGAAGGCCTCAAGATCCTCGATCTCAGCCGCCACATGTCGGGGCCGTATGCGAGCTCGCTGCTCACCGACTACGGTGCCGAGGTCATCAAGGTCGAGTCCGCCGGGTCCGGCGACCCGAGCCGCAAGACCGGCTCTGCCATGCAGGGCGACCAGAATGCGCTCTACCTGATGTGGAATCGTGGCAAGCGCAGCATCGCCCTCGATCTGCGAAAGCCGGAGGCCGTCGAAGCGGTACGGAAGCTTGCGCAGGAGAGTGACGTCTTTCTGGAGAACTATCGCCCGGGTGTGGCGGAGCAGATCGGCCTCGGGTATGAGGTGCTTCGCAAGCTCAACCCGCGCCTGATCTACATCTCTGTTTCCGGGTTCGGCGAGGGAATGCTCGAGGACTGGCCCGCGACCGACCCGGTGGTGCAGGCCATGTCGGGTGTCATGTCCCTCACGGGCGAGTTGGGCGGTCCGCCACTGCTCGTCGGCGTTCCGATCGCGGACTTCGCCGGAGCCATGCAGGCGATCCAGGCGATGCTCATCGGAGTGCTCGCGCGCGAAAAGACCGGCGAGGGGCAGCACATCGAGGTCTCGATGATGGCCGCGCTGATGGCATCGCTCACCACGCGACTCGCCATGTACTGGGCGACGGGAGAGGAACCGCAGCGTCTCGGCGGCTCGCACAGCGCGGTCGCCCCGTATAACGTCTTCGCGACGAAGGACGGGTACATGGTCGCCGGAGTATGGGGGGCGGGCGAGAACTGGCCGAAATTCTGCGAGGCGATCGAGCGGCTCGACCTGGTGGATGACCCACGATTCGTCAACAACGCCGAACGCGTCAAGCACCGCGACATCCTGAACCCCCTGATCGAGTCGATCACCCGCACACGCACGACCGCGGACTGGGAGACCAGGTTCCGGGCGCAGCACGTGCTGTTCGGCCCGGTGCTGAGTCTCAAGGAGCTGATGGTGCACCCACACGTGCTGCAGAAGGGGATGGTCAGGAAGGTGATGACCCCGACCGCGGGGGAGATCTCGATGCTGGCCCCGACCCTGCTGCTGTCGGAGACACCCGGAGAGATCGCTGGGCCGCCGCCGCGTCTGGGTGAGCACACCGAGGCGATCCTGACCGAGGCGGGCTACAGCAAGGAGAGCATCGCGGCGCTGGTCGCTTCGGGCGCGGCCGAGGTCGCGCCCCCGGTGCCCGCGGCCGGGTCGTGAAATTCCTGCAGTACCGCCGGGTGGACGACCCACCGGCGGTCGGGATGCTGGAGGGCGACGACATCGTGGCACTGCCCGTGCCGGCAGGCTGTTCGGCGGATCGCGCGATCGTCGCCTATTCCATGGGCGAACTGTCGATCGAGCGCGGTGAACGCGTTCCCCTGGCGGACGTCGCGCTCCTGACACCGCTCACGCAGCCGCCGTCCATCCGCGACTACATGATGTTCGAGGGACACGTCGCGAACTCGCTGCGGCGGTTTAATCGCGACGTGCCAGAGCGCTGGTATGCCGAGCCGAGCTTCTACTTCACCTCGCCGCATCGCCTGCTCGCCTCGGGGGATTCGCTCACGATGCCGACCGGAGGCCTCGAACTCGACTACGAACTCGAACTCGCCGCGATCGTGGGCAGGGATCTGGTCGACGCGAGTCCGGACGAGGCGGCAGACGCGATCGCCGGGTTCACGATTCTCAATGACTTCTCGCTGCGGGACCGCCAGGCCCTCGAACGACCGCTCGGCCTCGGGCCGAGCAAGAGCAAGGATTTCGCAACCGGCCTCGGCCCGGTGCTCGTGACCGCGGACGATCTGCCGGGAACCCGGCGCCGGCCGGAACTCGCAATGGAGGCGCGGGTCAACGGGGAACTCTGGTCAGAGGGTCGCAGCGAGACGATGCACTTCGACTTCGGTGAGGCCATCGCGCTGGCATCCGCGGACTCCCGCGTCGCCGCCGGCGACGTGTTCGGGTCGGGCACCGTGACGACAGGATGCGTCATGGAACTGCTCGCCCTTGGAGACGAGAAGGCGCGCTGGCTTCGCGCGGGTGACACCGTCGAACTGACCATAGACCTGATCGGCACCCTGACCACGACCATCACGGCACGCGGCTGACGTCCGCCGCCGAATCGAAACGAGGAGAACAGCCATGGACTTCCAGGAACCCAGCGAACACACCCAGCTCCGCGAACTCGTCCGCGGGCTCTGCGCGCCCTTCGACGACCAGTACTGGCTGGCCTGCGACAACGACCACCGTTTTCCGCAGGAGTTCTTCGAGGTGTTCGCGGCATCCGGTCTGCTCGGCCTGTGCATCCCCGAGGAGTACGGTGGCTCGGGAGCCGGCGTGACCGAGGCATCGATCGTCATGGAGGAGGTCGCGGCGTCGGGCGGTGCGCTCAGCGCGTGCACAACAATTCACATCGCCCTGTTCGGCCTGCTTCCCATCATCAAGCACGGCTCGGACGAACAGAAGCGCCGATTCCTGCCGGATGCGGCGAAGGGGGAGCTGTCGATCGCGTTCGGCGTGACCGAGCCGGATGCCGGCTCGGACACCACGCGCATCAGCACCTTCGCGAAAAAGGTCGAGGGCGGATATCTCGTCAACGGCCGCAAGGCATGGATCTCGCGGGCCGCGCAGGCGGACCGCATCCTGCTCGTCTGCCGCACGACGGCACGTGAGGACGCGGCGAAGCCCACCGACGGCATCACGCTGCTGTTCGCGAAGATGGACCCGGACCACATCCAGATCACGCCGATCGAGAAGCTCGGGCGCAATGCCGTCGCCTCGAACTGGCTCTACATCGACGACCTCTTCGTCGCCGACGAGGACCGCCTCGGCGAGGAGGGGTCGGGATTCAAATATCTTCTCGACGGTCTCAACCCCGAGCGCATCCTGGTGGCATCCGAGTGCCTCGGGATCGGCAGGATCTCGCTGGCGCGCGCGACCGCGTACGCCAAGGAGCGCCGCGTCTTCGACCGCGCGATCGGCCAGAACCAGGGCGTGCAGTTCCCGCTGGCCGAATCGCTCATCGAGCTCGACTCGGCAGAGCTGTTGGTGCGCAAGGCCTCCTGGATGTACGACGCCGGCCTGCCCTGCGGCCGAGAGGCCAACTCGGCGAAATTCGCGGCATCCAATGCCGGTTTCCGCGCGGCAGACCGTGCACTTCAGGTTCACGGTGGCTTCGGCTACGCGAAGGAGTACCACATCGAGCGGTACTGGCGTGAGGTGCGACTGCTGCGCATCACGCCGGTCTCCAACGAGTTGGTACTCGCTTACGTGGGAAGCCACGTGCTCGGCCTGCCGCGTTCCTATTGATAGCGACCATTCGCACACGATGAGAAAGGGGCGATGATGCCCGGACTGTGGTTCGAAGAGTACGAGGTCGGAAAGACCTACCGTCATGGCCTCGGTCGAACCGTGACCGAGACCGACAACCTGTTCTTCACCGCGCTGTCGATGAATCCGGCACCGCTTCACCTGAACGCCGAGTACGCGAAGACGACACCATACGGCAGGCAGCTCGTCACGAGCGTCTTCACGATCGGGCTGGTGATGGGTCTGAGCGTCACCGACCTGTTCGAGGGCACCTCGTACGGCAATCTCGGGTTCGACAAGATCACCTTCCCGAACCCGGTCTTCATCGGCGACACGCTGCGCGCCGAGACCGAGATCGTGAGCAAGCGGGAGTCGAAGTCGAGGCCGGAGGCGGGGATCATCCAGGTGATCCACCGCGGGTACAACCAGAAGGACGAGCTCGTGATCGAGATGAACCGGGCCGGTCTTTCAATGAAGCGACCCGCCTGATGCCCGGGGCCGGCCCGATCGAGTTCGCCGCCCACCTGCGTGACGACGACCTCATCGTCGTCGGCTCGGGAGTGGGAGAGCCGGAGGATCTCATCGCGGCGCTGGGAGCCCAGGTCCGGTCCCTGCCGAACGCTGAGCTGTTCGCCGGGATAAGTTACTCGGGACTCTTCACGCCCGAGCTGGTCGCCGCGCTGCCCCTGTCGTCCTTCGGCGCAATGGGTGATATCGGCCGGCTCGCGAAAGACGGACTGGTCAACGTGTTGCCCATCAACTATGTCGACGTGGCCAAACAGCTGCGAAGCCGCAATCACGACGGTCTCGTCCTGCTGATCCAGGTCGCGCCGGCAGACGCCGACGGCAATCACAGTTTCGGTGTCGCCGTCGAATATGCGGCGGAGCTGATCGACGATGCGCGGCTGGTCATCGCAGAGGTCAACGACCGGCTGCCGGTGCTGCGGGGCGCGAGCGTGCACTCGAGCAAGATCGACATCCGCGTGCCTTCGTCCCGTGAGCTGCGCGAGATACCGTCCGGCGAGGTGACCGATGTGCATCGCGCGATCGCAGCACATGTGGTGCCGATGATCGCCGACGGTGCGACGCTTCAACTCGGCATCGGCGGAGTCCCCTCCGCGGTGGCGAGCCTTCTCGGGGCGCACCGCAGCGGGCTGAAGATCCATTCTGGCCTGGTCGGGGACTGGCTTCTCGACCTGGACGCTTCGGGTGCGCTCGATCCGGATGCGCCGATCGTGATCGGGGGAGCGGCGGGCTCGGCGGCGCTCTACGACTTCCTGTCGAAGGATGCCCGCGTCGAGCTTCGCCGCATTCCCGACCTCACCCGCGTCGACATCACCGCTCCGATCGATGGTTTCGTGGCGCTGAACTCCGCCGTGCAGGTGGACCTCAGCGGCCAGATCAATGCCGAGGTGGCGGGCGAGCGATACCTCGGCGGGGTGGGGGGCCAGGTCGACTTCCTGCGAGGCGCACAGCTGTCGCGCGGTGGGCGGTCGATCATCGCGCTGCCGGCGGTTGCCGGCTCTCGATCGCGCATCGTCCACCGGCTCGATCAGGGTGTGGTGACGACAGCCCGCTCCGGTGTTGACACGGTGGTCACCGAGTTCGGGGTGGCCGACTTGCGCGGCCTCGGTCTCCGTGAGCGGGTCCGGGCACTGGCGGCGGTCGCCGCGCCCGAGTTCCGCGAGGAGCTGTTGAGCTCATAGTCGCGACTATTTGCTGAATACTATTATACTGATCATGACCAAGGTCACCGCTGGCGGCTGCTTGCCTCAATCTAGGTCTATGAATAGCATTAAATCAAGAGAGGAACGATAGCCGTGACAGCTGTGATAGCGGACGAGCTCACTGATATCCGGCGTCTTGCTGCGTCCGTGGCCAATGAGGTCTACGGCCCTATCGCCCAGGAACTCGACGCGACCAGGACCCCGGTCACGCAGGTCCAGCGAGAGCAGCTGGGCGAACTCGGGTTCCTCGGCATCGCCCACGACGAGAAGTACGGCGGTGCTGGAGCACCGTTCTCGCACGCTCTTGCCGTCATCGAGGAGTTCGGCAAGGTCTGCCGGCCTGCCGCGTTCCAGATATTCGAGGCGAACACCGGGCCGGCGCAGGCCCTCGCGCGTCTCGGCACCGAAGAGCAGCGCATGCGCTGGCTGCCCGACATCATCGCGGGCAAGAAGACGATGGCCGTGGCGATCTCCGAACCCGATGCCGGGTCGGCCGCGACGGACATGACGACGAAGGCCGCGGCGGCCGGCGATGGTTTTCTCCTCAACGGCACGAAGCGCTGGATTTCCAACGGCGGCGAAGCCGACCTCTATCTTGTATACGCCCGTGTCAGTGAGGCTCCGGGATCACGCGGTATCGGAGCACTCGTCGTCGAGTCCACGATGCCGGGCGTCAGTTTCGGTGTACCCGAGCGCCTGATGGGTTTTCGCGGCATCCCCTCGGCCGATGTCATCCTGCAGGATGTCGTCGTGCCCAAGGAGAACCTGATCGTTCAGGCCGGAGACTTCCCCAAACTGTTCGGCGCCTTCTCGATCGAACGCATGGGAAACGCGACAATGAGCCTCGCCATCGGCCAGGCTGCGCTCGACAAGTCGATCCAGTACGTGCAGGAGCGCAAGCAGTTCGGCAAGGACATCATCGACTTCCAGTCGATCCAGACGATCCTGGCCGACATGCTGCTGCAGGTGGAATCGTCACGGCTTCTCATCGAGCGCGCGGCGAAGTCCGTCGACGAGGGCCTGCCCAACGCGCTGCACGTATCGCTGGCCAAGTGCTCGGCCAATGAGATGGCGAAGCGGGTCAGCGATCTCGCGATCCAGGTGCATGGCGGCAACGGCTACACCGAGGAGTACGGGCTGGAGCGTCTCCATCGCGACTCTCACGGCTGGGCGATCGCGGGCGGGACTCCGGCGATGCAGCGCACACGCATCGTCACCGAACTTCTCGGGCGTCGTTTCGACCAGCGTCGCTGACCGGGCCGGAAACCGTGACCTCCGCCCCGCCTCCGAAGATCTGCGCATCATTCCGCGCCGGCGGGGAGCTGTGCCCAGACGGCATCCGTAACGTGCTCGACTATGCGAGACTCAGCGAGAACCTGGGATTCTCCGATTTTGACGCCGCAGACCACGTCGTTCTCGGGCGGAGCACCGAAGGGTACCCCGGCGGCGAGTTCCGCTGGCCGCCCGACTCCTTCTGGCCCGATCCGCTCGTGGTGCTCGCCGCGTCCGGCGAATCCCGCCGGGATACCGATCCTGCTCGGCGGTCGGGCGACCGAGGACACCGCAGAGCGAATCGCACGGGTAGCCGAAGGCTGGCTGCCGATGAACGCCCAGCGTGACTCGATCGGCCCAGGTGTGGAGCTGCTTCGCGCAGCATTCGAGAGTGCAGGCAGGGATCCTTCCGAGCTCATCGTGCGAGTCGCGATCCCCGAGGCGATCTGCCGCGAGGCCTATGAGCGCGATGACCCGGCCCGACTGCTCGACGAGCTGGACCAGCTGGGCGCCCTCGGCGCGACCGACTTCAAGCTCTACCTGTCGGGGCTCGCCGGGTCACCCGACGAGGTCGAGCCGGTGCTGAGCTGGCTGAGTTCGGCCTGCGCACTCGAGCGGCAGACCGCTTAGTCCCAGGAGATGGGGGCTGCGAGCACGTCCGGGAACTTCAGTTCCGCGTATCGCGTGTACTCATCGATGTGCTCGCGCATCGCGGCGGCGGCGGCCTCCGGATCCCGGGCGGCCATAGCCTCGTAGATACGGGCATGGGCCGCATGCACAGCAATGCGTCGGCGCTCCGAATAGGTGATGCCGATAGCCGACCCATCGAGCATTCCGGTCAACGCATCGATCAGATGGGCGAACAGGGCGTTCCCCGAGCCGTGGGCGATGACATCGTGGAACTCGCCGTTCAGTTCCAGGAACGTCTCCTCGTCGGAGATGTTCTCCTTCATCCGGTCGAGGTTGGACTTGAGGGACGCGAGCTGTTCATCGGTGAGGCGTTCGGCCGCGAGGCGTGCGGTCATGGGTTCGAGTCCCGCGCGGGCCTCGCCGATCGTGCGGAAGGGTGCACGCTCGAACTGGAGCAGGAGAGTCAGCGAGGTCGCGAGACCCGAACCGTCGAGTTCTTCGACGACCGGACCACCGCCCGGGCCGGGCTTCAGCGAGATGAGTCCCTGGAGCTCTAGGAATCGCAGAGACTCTCGGAGGGTTCCGCGGCCGACCTTGTAGTCCTCGAGCATTATCTTCTCGGGCGGAAGCCGATCGCCTGCTTTGCTGCCGTTGCTGAGAATGTCTGAGACGATTCGTTGCGCGACGAGCATTGCCGTCTTCTGCGGGCGAAAGCGCGCCTGCGACATGTGTTCCCCAAAAATTCTTCGTGGTCGCGCTGAGGCTGCGGAGATGGAGCTTTCGTCGCGAGGACCTGGCGAATCTGATTTGCAGATTCTATGCCCATCCGAATGGTTCGAATGATTGTCCCACAGCGATCCGCAACCCGCGATCCGATCAGGTAGGAGGGAATTCACAGCGGGTGGTTTAATAATGATGACTATCATTGACAACGAATCTCTGCGCATCTATATAATCGTATTCACATGTCCGCTCAATGAGGAGTCACAATGCACATCACACGCGCCAAACGTCTACTCGTAGGTGGTGCCGCCCTGGCAGCGGTGGCACTCGGCCTCGCTGCCTGCAGCTCGAGCGCCACGCCGACAAGCACAGCATCCAGCTCCACCTCCCCTGCGCTGACCAAACTGATCACCGCCGCCAAGGCGGAGGGCAGCGTCACCTGGTACAGCGCGATCCCGATCGCGAGTTCCGAGTACGCCGCTCAGCAATTCCAGAACGAGTACGGAATCCACGTCAACCTCCTGTCGCTCTCGGGGGGCCCGCTCATGACCCGGTTCGCCGCGGAGGCCACCGCCGGTGACTTCAATGCCGACCTCGTGGTAAGCACCGACCTCGACCCACAGGCGACCTCCACGTTCGTGCCCAACGGATGGCTGACGCCGATCCGCAAGGCGGGCATCCCGAACATCGACGACAAGACGTTCCCCTCGGCATTCATCGGAACGAACACGTCGACTATCACCTACATCCCGTGGGTGATCGGGTACAACACGAATCTCGTCAGCAAGGCCGACGCGCCAAAGACCTTCGCGGACCTCGGTGACCCGAAGTGGAAGGGCAAGATCCTGACCAGCAACCCGAGTGCGTCGATCGCCTATGTGCAGTTCTGGGACCGCATCCAGACCGTCTACGGGGCGAAGACGCTGAAAGCGATCGGTGCCAATCAGCCCAAGGCGGATGCGAGCGCAGCCGCTGCGGCGCAGGAACTGGCCGCAGGTGAGGGTGAGGTCAACGCACCCACCTCGGTGCCCGCACTCCAGGCCGTGATCTCGGCCGGTGCTCCGGTTGCGTATATCTCCGCTCCGCACACCACGGGTGCGCAGATGGAGATCGGCATGGTTCCGGCGAACAAGGCGAAGCACCCGAACGCCGCCCGTCTGCTGGCAAACTGGCTGATGTCGCCGGCGGGCGACGCGGCGGCGGCAAAGGTCGGTCACGACGTATGGGTTCTGGACCCGAAGCTGAGCACCAAGGACGTCACCTCGCTGACCGCGAAGGAAGACGCCGCTACACGC
>JAZJYU010000034.1:24524-29640 GCA_040390225.1 Actinomycetota bacterium
CCTCGGCCTCAAGTAACACAATTCAGTAATCTGAAGTGCGGTTCCCTTCTGGGTTCTCCAGAAGGGGACCGCACGGCATTAGGAGTTCGACGATGAGCGCTACCGACGTCAAGACCGAGAACGGCGCCGAGCCCGACACGGCCCAGCTGCCCGACGTGATCTCGTCCGAGGTGGCATCAACCCCCCTCTCCAGCTCCTGGTCGCGCGCCGTCGAGCGCTCTCGCCGTGGCGGCTGGTTCTCGGTGCTCACCGTGCTGCTGGGTCTGCTCTTCGCAGCACTCGTCATCTACCCCCTCGTGCGGGTGCTACTCCAGATCTTCTTCGTCAACGGCAAGTTCGACTTCTCGATCGCGCAGGAGGTGCTTGCATACCCTGACCTCGGCCAGGTGCTGCTCAACACGGTCATCCTGGTGGCGAGCAGCATGGTGCTCGCCCTGTTCTTCGGCGCCCTGTTCGCCTGGCTGATGGAACGAACGGATGCGCGGATCGGGCGGCTTGCCGCACTGATGCCCATGCTTCCGATGCTGATGCCGCCCATCGCGGGCGCGATCGGCTGGGTCTTCCTGCTTGCACCCCAGTCCGGATTCATCAACGCGATCATCCGTGCTGTGCTCGATTTCTTCGGCCTGCATCTCACAACCGGCCCGCTGAACATCTACTCCTGGGCAGGGCTGATCGCGCTGTACACGGCCTACCAGATCCCGTTCGCATTCCTGATGATCACGACCGGCCTGCGCAACAGCGACTCCAGCATGGAGGAGGCGTCACGCATCAGCGGTGCGTCCCTTGGCAAGACCTTGCGGCGCATCACGATCCCGGTGCTCCGGCCCAGCCTCGGTGCGGCTGCGCTTTACATGGTGTGGTTCGGATTCTCGTTCTATTCGGTCCCCGTCGTGCTCGGCACGCAGATGAACGTAAAAGTGCTCCCCGTCGAGATCGTGAAGCTGCTCACCTTCACCTTTCCGGCGAACACTCAGGTCGCGGTCGGGCTGAGCATCTTCCTGGTCATCGCAATCGGAACCGCGTGGTATTTCCAGGGCCGGATCCTCCGGAACAACCGCCACTCGTCGATCGGCGGCAAGGGTCAACGCAACTCGGTCACAGCACTCGGAAAGTGGCGTCGTCCCGCGCAGGCGCTGCTGGTGCTCTACTTCTCTCTAACCTTCGTGCTTCCCCTGCTCGCGCAGGCGCTGGTCGCGCTCAACGGGTACTGGACCACCACGATCAAGTGGGCATCGCTGGATATCACACGGCTCTGGACCGGAATCACGGCGAACTCGGAAGCGCTCACCGCCTTCGGCACCAGCAGCCTTCTCGGCGTCGTGGGGGCGACGATCGGAATCACGCTCGCCGCCATCTTCGCGCTGTACCTGCGTGAGCATCGATCGCGACTCAGCCGCGCTCTTGACGGGATCATCAAGCTGCCCGCAGCGCTGTCCGCCATCGTGGTCGGTCTTGGATTCATCCTCGCGTTCGCCGGTCCCCCCTTCAACCTGGGCAATACGATCGCGATCCTCCTGCTGTGCTACCTGGTGCTCTTCCTTCCGCAGGCGACGATCGCTGCCGACGCCGCGGCCGCCCAGGTCGACCGGCAGCTCTCGGAGGCGTCGTGGGTGTCCGGCGCCGGCAACGCCCGCACCTTTGCGCGCATCAACATCCCGCTGATGCTTCCGGGGTTGGTCGCCGGATGGGGTCTGCTGTTCGTCTGGATGACCGGCGAGCTCAACGCGTCAGTCATGCTGGCCGGCACGCAGACGCCGGTCGTGGGTTACTACATCCTGCAGACCTTCCAGTACGGGGGGTTCGCTACGCTCGCCTCTCTGGCCTTCGGCCTGACCCTGCTGAACATCGTCGTGCTCACGATCGCGCACTTCATCGAGAAGCGAACAACGGCTCGGTCGAGTTGAGCAGGACCGAGATCAGCTGACCATGTCACCCAAGGAGAAAGTCGCACCAATGACCACTGCAGTTTCAGATCGGGCCCTTCCGAAAGTGGTCTCACAACAATCGGCCGCCACACCGGGCATGCCTGCTCTTCTCATCGAGAACGTGCACAAGGAGTTCGTGCGCCGTGACGGCACGAAGGTTCCCGCCGTCGACAACATCAGCCTGCGCATCGAGCAGGGTGAGTTCGTCGTACTGCTCGGCCCGAGCGGATGCGGCAAGACGACACTGCTGCGCTGTGTCGCCGGTTTGGAGCAGCCCGACAGCGGAACGATCGTGATCAACGGTGAGCCGCACTACTCCTCTGCCAATCGGCTCAATAGCCCGCCGGACAAGCGCAAGCTCGGCATGATCTTCCAGTCATACGCGCTGTGGCCGCACATGAAGGTCTCACAGAACGTCGCCTATCCGCTGCAGGTACGCAAGGTGCCCAAGTCCGAGATCCGCGACCGGGTCATGAACGTACTCGAACTCGCCGGCATCAAGGAGCTGGCCGAGCAGTACCCTGGCCAGCTCAGCGGTGGGCAGCAGCAGCGCGTAGCGCTCGCACGAGCTCTCGTCTCCAACAACGGCCTTGTTCTGTTCGACGAACCGCTGTCCAACGTGGACGCCAAGGTACGCGAACAACTTCGATTCGAGATCCTGAAGATGCAGGCCGAGATCGGCTTTGCGGCCGTCTACGTCACTCACGACCAGGACGAGGCGATGGAACTGTCGGATCGGATCGCGGTTCTCAATTCGGGCAAGATCAGCCAGCTGGACCGGCCCGAGGCCATCTACGACCGGCCTGCGGATCGCTACGTGGCCAAGTTCGTCGGAGCGACCAACGAGATCGAGGGTGTGGTCAAGTCGATCGGTGCCGATGGGATGGCGGTCGTGACGACCGAGGCGGGCCCGGTCGGGGGAGTCATCGGCCAGGGCGGCATCGCGGTTGGCGACACAGTCTGCATCATCGGCAGGCCGGAGAACTTCGTGCTGGGCACCACCGCGCCGCGAGCGGATCACAACGAATGGGCCGGCGAGGTGTTGACCACGATGTTCATGGGTGACCACCGTGGTGCGGTGGTCACCGTCAAGGGCTGGGGCGACGTGCGCGTGCACTTCCCGAGTTCGACGACCAGCGAGATCGGCGATTCCGTGACCGTTGAGCTCCCACCGAAATTCGCACGGATCTACAAACCGTCTGAGAAGTGACCTTCAGCGTCGGATTCGGGCCGATCACCGTCCAGAGCGCGGACGGGGATTCCCGGGAGGCAGCACAGCTCTGGAAGGAAGCGCTGGACTACGCGGGCGAAGCTGAGGTTCTCGGCTTCGACAGCGTGTGGGTCGGTGAGCATCACTTCACGGCGGACGGCTACCTTCCTTCGGTCTTCCCGTTCCTCGCCGCGATCGCCGCAAGGACGGAACGGGTCACCATCGGCAGCAAGGTGCTGCTCGCGCCGCTGCACCATCCGATCCGCGTGGCGGAGGATGCCGCGGCCGTCCAGCTGATCAGCGGAGGCCGGCTCGTGGTGGGCGCGGCGATCGGGTACCGCCCGGAGGAATTCGACGGTTTCGGAGTTCGATTGTCACAACGGGCCCAGCGCCTCGAGCGGATGGTCGAGATCTGTCGGGCCGCCTGGTCGGGTTCGCCGGTCGAGCTCGAGAATTCGGACATGGCCGCGGTCACCGTCTACCCGATGGTGGGCGACATCCCGATCTGGCTGGGTGGCCGCGCACCGGCTGCGCTCGCGCGGGTCGGAAGGGTCGCGGATGGATACATTGCGCCGGTGGGTACAGTTGATGACCTGACGAAACAGGTGGCGGCTGTCGACGCGGCAGCGGAGGTGGCCGGCCGCGCGGGTGCCCTGGACGTGGCATCCAGCTCGTTCGTGATCGTCCGGTCACCGGCGGTCGACGCCGACCGCGCACGAGCCGCCCTCGATCGCCTGCTCGGCTTCTACCAGGGGGTGAAGGCGGGCGACCTGAGCTCTCGAGTCGGCCGGTCGACCGACTCCGACCCGATGATCATCGACGGCCCACCGGCCGAGGTGATCCGCCGGCTGCGGAGGTTCGCCGATCTACTGCCCGCGTCGCGAAACCACCATCACATCGTGCGGCTGGAGTTTCCCGGAATGACGTCGAGCGAGGTGCATGCCCACATGCGTGTGTTCGCGGAGGACGTGCTTCCGGCCCTGCGCTAGCCGATCAGATCGCCGACCAGCCTCCGTCGGAGGGCAGGATCACGCCGTTCAGGTTGACGCTGTCGCGGCTGAGCAGGAAGGTGATCGCCGCGGCCAGCTCGGCGGCCTGTGCGCGGGGCGGACGGATCGCGGCCCGCAGGGGCACCATGCGGGAGCGCACGAGTTCGGAGGACGAGTCGAAGTCGGTCTCGATGTTCGTGGAAACGGAACCGGGGGCCACCGCGTTCGTGCGGATGCCCGACGGGCCGTAGATGAACGACGTGTGCCGGGTCATTCCGACCACAGCATGCTTCGACGCCGTGTACGCGATGCCGGCGACCGAACCGCGGAGCCCCGCTTCGGAGGCGATATTGACGATCGAGCCGGCGCCGGCGGCCAGCATCGCGGGCACCACCGCGCGCGAGAGGCGGAGCGTACCGAGCACGTTGACCAGGAACACGCGCTCCCACATCTCATCCGAGACCTCGTGGATGGCCGAGAAGTCATCGGCGATGCCGGCGATGTTCGCGAGTCCATCGATGCGGTCACCGGCGGCCTCGACGATCGACGCGATGTCGCTCGCCACGGTGATATCGCCGGCCACGGGAATGACCTGCTGTCCCGCGGTCTCCTCGACCAGGCTGTCGAGGCGCGGCCGGCTGACATCCGATGCGATCACGCGGCCGCCTTCGGCGGCGATGCGAAGCGCCGTTGCCCGCCCGATGCCGGAGCCGGCTCCTGTGACGATCACGGTCTGTCCGGCGAATCGGGCCGGCACAGGAATCTCTTGCCAGGCGTCCGAGGGAGTTGCGGCTGCTGCGGCGTTCATTGGGCTCCAGATTTAGAAATTCATTACATCGATTATAATGGAAAGGTCAGACTCGCCGCGCCTCGACTTCGACACGGCGATGTGCGATGAGCCAGCGACCGTCAGGCTCACGACGGAGCCGGTCGAGGTAGCGGCCGAATGTGCGAACCTCCGGAACGTCGTCGATCCGATCGAGGCGCAT
>JAZJYU010000034.1:29650-33244 GCA_040390225.1 Actinomycetota bacterium
GATGACGTGCTTGTGCCACTTGTCGGGTGCATGGCTGTGCTGCGAGATGAACCCACGAAGCTCATCGCGTCCGCTGTACGTCGCTCCCGCGGGATTGGCACGCAGGACTTCGAATATTCCGTCAGCGGTGAAGCAGTCGAGCCAGGCGTCGGCCAGACCATAGTCGATGCTGTGCCCGTACCTGTGCAGTAGTCGAAGGATCGAACGCTCGTCTTCCAGCGCGGAAACCCGCGCCTCGAGATCCTCGGTGGTGCTCATGCCAGCCCTTCATCGCGCTACAGTTTCACTGCTAACTATTAGCACCGATACCTCGGCGGAGCCAGTCATGAGCGAAAAAGACGTGCGCGTGATCAGGGTCGGCATCGCCGGTCTGAGCGCCGATGGGGGGTGGGCGGCGCGCTCGCATCTGCCCGCGATCGCCGCGTCCGCCGGATATTCACTCGCGGGTGTCGTGGCGAGCAGTCCCGAATCGGGCGCCCGCGCTGCCGAGCGCTACGGCATCCCGCGCAGTTTCGATTTCATCGAAGACCTTGCGGGCTCTGACGACATCGACCTGGTGGTCGTCGCCGTGCGGGTGCCGCATCACGTCGAGCTTGTGAGTGCGGCTATCCGGGCCGGGAAGCCGGTGCTGTGCGAATGGCCGCTCGCCCCGACGCTCGCGGAGGCGAAGGAGCTTGCGTCGGCCGTTCGATCGGCGGGGACCCGCGCCTGGATCGGCCTGCAGGCGCGGTCCGATCCCTCGATCCGGTACATCGGCGAGCTGGTCGCCCGCGGCGCGATCGGCACCGTGCTCTCGACCAGTGTCGTTGCGTCGGGGATGTCGTGGGGCCGATCGACCAGCACCAGGTCGAGCTACCTGCGCGAGAGGAGCAACGGTGCCACCATGCTCAGCATCCCATTCGCGCACAGCATCGACGCCCTGCAGCAGTGCCTCGGCGACGTCGTCAGGTTCAGTGCGTTCGAAGCACTCCGCGAGGAGCACGTCACCAATCGCGACAATGGTTCGGTGGTGATCGCGACGGCGCCCGACCAACTCGTCGTTCAGGGTGAACTCGACGACGGTGCCGTGTTTTCTGCGCACTATCGAGGCGGCCGCTCGGCAGCGAGCAATTTCAGTTGGCAGATCGAGGGGACCGAGGGGTCGCTGTTGATCGAGGGCCCGACCGGTCACCTGCAGCACGGCGATGTGACGATACGCGGCGCGATCGACGGCGGCGCCGAGCTGGTCGAGCTGCCGGTTCCCGAGCGGCTCGATCTCGCTCCCGGTTTCGCCCGGGATGATCCGGCCCATGCCGTGGCGAACGCGTACGCCCGCTTGCACTCTGACTTCGTCGCGGGCGAAACGACCGTCCCGGGCTTCGACGACGCCCTGCGGTTGCACGGTCTGCTGTCGGCGATCCACGCGAGCGCGGAGTCTGGTCGTCGCCTGACGATCGACCGTTAAGGGGTTGTCGGCCCGAATCACACGCGATATGCTAATCATAGTTAGCATTAATAGCGGCTCTCAAAGATGCGAGGTAAGTGCATGTCCGAACCCATTTTCGAAGCGGTCTGGCCAGAGGCTCCCGCCGTAGCGAACACTATCGCCGGAATGCGGAGACTCGACTCCGTCAAGGGCTCGCGCATCGCCTTCATCTGGGACGATCTGTTCCGCGGCCAGGACCTGTTCGACGAGTTCCAGGCCGAGGCTGAGCGCCGCGACCAGGCGTTCACGACCATTCCCTGGGAGGTCTTCGGCGACATCCACGGCCACACCGACGAGCACGAGGTACTCGAGCGCATGCCGAGGCTGCTCGCCGAGTACAACGTCGACGCGGCGATCGTCGGGGTCGGTGCCTGCGGCAGCTGCACACCCGCGGTCATGCGAGCGGCGGAGGCGGTCGAAGCGGCCGGCGTACCCACCTTCGCGCTCATCGCGAGCGGCTTCATGCGCCAGGCGAAGTCGATCGGGCGTTCGCTCGGAATCGAGCACACCTGGATCGCCGAGTATCCGGGGGTAATCCCCAACGACACCGACGAGGTCTTTCTTCAGAAGGCTCGCGACGTGGTCGTGCCGAGCCTGTTCGAGGGCTTCGAGCGGCTGACCGCCGGCTTCACGATCGACGACGCGGCCGCCGTGAGCGTGGAGCCGGCCCCCCGCGACATCGTGGTGACCGGCACCCTCGACGAGGTGCAGGACTACTTCGACGAGCGGCTGTGGAGCGACGGCCTGCCGGTCGTGCCGCCCACGCTGGAGCGGGTCGACCGGTTCATGGAGTTCACCGATCGTAAACCCGACGAGGTCATCGGAGTCATCCTGCCCGCGAGTCGCGAGGCCACGGTCTGGTCGGTCGCCGTCAACGGCGTGATGGCCGGCTGCAAGCCCGAATACATGCCCATCCTGCTCGGCATCGTCGAGGTGATCACCGACCCGAACTGGCGAATCGAAGACGCCGGATGCACGCCGGGCTGGGAGCCGCTCGTCGTTGTCAGCGGCCCGCTGGTGAAGGCACTGGACTTCAACTACCAGGGCGGCATGATGCGCGTCGGCCGTCGGGCCAACTCGTCGATCGGACGCTTTGTGCGCATGTATATGCGCAACGTCGCCGGCCTGCTGACCGAGCCGGGCGACACCGACAAGGCTGCCATCGGCCGCACCTTCAATGTGGCCCTCGCCGAGAACGACGACCTGACGATACAGGCGGGCTGGAACCCCGACCGCGTGGACGCGGGTTTCGCCCTCACCGACTCGGTGGTCTCTGTGCAGAGCGTCGTCGGAATCAGCGGCCCCGCATACACGGGAGGCACTCCGGAGGACCAGCTCGAGGTGCTCGCGCGCTTCGCGAAGGACACGATCGGGGGCTGGGGCTTCACGCACATCCTGTTCCACGCCAGCTCGACTCTGCTGCTCATGAGCCCCAGCGTCGCGGCGTCCTTCGCGCAGGAGGGTTACTCGAAGAGCGACATCCGCAAGTACCTCGCCAAGAATGTGCGCATAGAGGCGAGCCTCATGGAGAAGTTCGGCACGATGACCCGCGGCAACCCGTACACGTTCCAGGAGATGGTCGACGCCGGCCGCATCCCGGAGCACTTCGCCGAGTCCACCGACCCCGACCGGCTGCTGCCGGTCATCGCGGACGAGCACGAGGTGCGTATCGTGGTTGCCGGTGACCCGGGCCGCAACCAGAATCGCTTCTACGCGAACAACCACGCGCAGGGTCTTCCGCAGTACCGCAAAGTCGAGGTCAACGCGGCCCTGGCCAAGCTGATCGGCTGAGGCGGAGAACATGGCATACGTACCCCTCGCCGTCATCGGTGCGGGTCCCGCCGGGCTGAGCTGCGCGATCGCCGCGCGGGAACTCGGACTGGACGTGACCCTGATCGAAGCGCTGGCGCCGGGAGGCGAGATGGCCTCGCTGCTCGAGATCAACGGCAACCTCGGTTCGCTCGATTCAGTGACCGGTCCTGACCTTTCGGCCGTGCTTCTGGATCGCGCGATGGATGCCGGAGTCAAGATCGACTACTCGGAGGTCGCCGCTCTGGCCCGCTCCGACCACGGCACCTGGTTGATCGACGGTGGCCGGCTCGAGGCCGACGCGGTCGTCATCGCTACTG
>JAZJYU010000034.1:33254-41872 GCA_040390225.1 Actinomycetota bacterium
AGCGGATTTCGCGGCCGTCGTCGGCGCGCAGGAGCTCTACGGCAGCGGGGTCTCGATCTGTGCCAGCTGCGACGCGCCCCTGTTCAAGAACAAGCGAGTCATCGTGCTCGGTGACGGGCGGGATGCCGTCTACGAGGTGGAGGTGCTGCGCCAGTACGCGAGCAAAGTGACCGCACTCGGTGACTGGTCTGGCGCCGATGGCGAGTTCTGGCGCTCGACCGCGCCGACGGGCGACTCGATCGACTTCGTTCAGGCCTCGGGCTCATTCTCGGTCGCCAAGTCATCCGACGGCACCGTGGTCGATGTCGCGCATCGTGCCGGTGCTCCCGACGTCAGCGCGGACGGGGTATTCCTCGCCGTGCCGCGGGTACCGCGACGCTCCCTCCTCGAGGGCCTGGTCGACGATCCGGCCGGGTTCGAGGTGGACGGCGAGCTGCGTGTCGTCGGCCGTGACTCGTCGATCCGCAATCTGTTCGCGATCGGGGACATGCGCGCCGGGACGTCGCGAACGGTCGCCGGCGCCATCGGTGACGGCATCGGCGTCGCCTGGACCGTCTCGCGCGAACTGCAGGTGCGAGCGGGAGCCCTGTGACGCGGGCTGCCGTCGTCGATACCCACGCTCACTACTGGCAGCCCTCGGCTTCGGAGGTCGTGAACCTGGCCGCGACGGACCAGCCGATCGATCCTGCGTCATTCGTCATGCTTATGGACTCGGCGGGGGTGAGCCGGCTGCTTCAGGTGACCCGATACTTCGACACCGACGACTACTCGCTGGCAGGTGCCGCCGCACATCCGACCCGGTTCCGCGTGCTCGGCAAGTTTCAGCACTCGATGCTCACGGACCCCGGTTCCCTGGCGGCTTGGAGCGCACGAAACGGGGTCGTCGGGCTGAGGGTCTTCACGATCCCGGCCGAGCATGCCCTCTACACGTCGGCGGCCGACGGGTTCTGGAGCACGGCCGAGAGCCTGCGCCTACCCATCTCGATCTACGCGCCGGGCTTCACCGAGGGCATCGCGCGGGTAGCGACAGCGCACCCCGACCTCCGCATCGTGCTCGATCATGCCGGCACCAACGTGATGACCGCGACGCCGCCCGAGCACCGGTTCGAGGAGTGGGATGCCACGCTCGAGTTGGCTGCCGTACCGAACATCTTCGTCAAGGCGTCCGCCCTGCCCGAGGCGACCGGCGAGTCGTTCCCGTACCCGCGCGCCCAGGAACGACTGCATGCACTCTGCACCACGTTCGGCGCGAACCGCGTGATGTGGGGTTCGAACTACACGCCCGCTGCCCGCGCCGGCAGCTATGAGCAACTGACCGAATTCGCGCGGCTCGCTGTGGCCCCGCTGACCGAACCGGAGCAGCACTCAGTGCTGACCGGCACCGCCGGACGGTTCTTCGAATTGATCCGCTGGATCGAAGGAGACTGACCATGCCCCTGTTCCGCCCCGAAGACGTCGAGCCGTTCAGCATCGAGATCCTGGTCGCCTCCGGCGTGCCGAGAGAGGATGCCGCCATCATCGCGATGCACAGCGTCGCCTCCCTGCTATCCGGCGAGCAACTGCACGGCATGGATCTCGGCACCTCGTACCTTCCTCTCATCGAGGAGGGCATCCTCATCCCGGGGGCACCGCTCGAGATCGTGAAGGAGACCCCGACGACCCTGATGGTCGACGGGCACTTCAACTTCGGGCACGTGGTCAGTCACCGCGTGATGGAGAGGCTGATCGACAAGGCATCGACATCCTTCGTGGCGGCCGCCAGCATCCGCAACCAGACGCACGTCGGGTGTCTGATCGACTACACCTCGATGGCGGCGAAGGCCGGCATGATCGCGATCATGATGACGGATGGCGCGTGGGGCCCGAAGCTCATGGCCCCATACGGCGGACGCGAGCGCCGACTCGGCATCAACCCGTGGTCCATGGCCATGCCCAATGAGGAGAACGGCTATGTCGGTTTCGACATGACCTCCGGCGCAGTGTCGCTCACCAAGATCCGCCGGGGTGTCGATGAGGGCCGGCCGATTCCCGAGGGCTGGATCATCGACGCGGATGGCAAGCCGACCACCGACCCCAACGATCTCGCCGCAGGCGGTTCGGTGCTTCCCCTCGGCGGGCCACAGGCGCACAAGGGTTACGTACTCAGCTTCATGATCGAGGCGATGGCCGACGTGCTCTCCGGAATGGGGTTCCGCGAAGATCTCTCCCGCCCGTGGCCGATCATCGATGGCTGCTTCATGGCTGTGTTCAACGTCGAGGCGTTCCGGCCGCTCGCCGACTTCCGGCGCGAGCTCGGCGAGATGACCGAGTACGTGGCCAGCAGCAAGCCCGCGGTCGAAGGCGACCGGGTCTACTACCCGGGCGAACGGAGCAAGCTCACGCGGGAGAAGAACCTTCGCGACGGCGTCGAGATTCCGCACGACGTCTGGGAGACGCTGCTCGGGATCGCATCCGGACTCGGCGTCGAACGTTTCGCTCCGGTCCCCATCGGAGCGGACAGCCATGGCTGAGCCACTGGCGGTCACGCGGGACGGCGCCGCGGCATGGATGTCGTTCACCCGCCCGTCGTCCGCCAACTCGATCGACCTCGAATTCGCGCGAGCGTTCCGTGAGCAGGCCGAACAACTCGAGGCCGATGAATCCTGCTCGGTTCTGGTGCTGAGTGGCGACGCGCGGTTCTTCAGCGCCGGGGGAGACGTCAGGGCGATGAACACCGACGACGATCCGGCGGCCTACCTGGCCGAACTCGTGGACACCCTTCACACGGCGATCGCACGGCTTGCGGCATCCCGGCTGGTCGTCGTCTCCGTCGTCGAGGGCACAGCAGCCGGGGCAGGTTTCGCCCTGGTGCTCAACTCCGACCTCGTCGTCTCAGGCGACCGTGCGAGGTATCTCGCCGCCTACGGCTCGGTCGGCCTCACGCCCGACACCGGATTGTCGTACCTGCTGCCGCGCGTCGTGGGAGAGCGACGAGCGGCCGAGCTCACCCTGCTGGGAAGAGTGCTGGATGCGGAAACGGCGCTGTCCTGGGGGCTCGTGAACGAGGTGGTCCCGTCAAAGCGGCTGCACGAGCGCGCAGCGGAGATCGTACGAACCCTCGCGCGGGCCGCGCAGCCCGCGCTCGCCGAGACGAAACGCCTTCTGACCGCGGGTCGCACGAGCACGTTCGCCGAGCACTTGCAGGATGAGAGAGACACCATCGTCGGCGCCATTGCGACACCGGCGGCGAAAACCAGGATCGACGAGTTCCTCGGACGATCCTCTGAAGTGAGGCACCCATGAACGCTGAGAGATCAAGCGCCGGCAAAGTCGTCATCGTCTCTGGAGCGCGCACGCCCATCGGCAGCTTCGGTGGGGTGTTTCGCGATACTCCCGCCCACCTGCTCGGGGCGGCCGCATCCGTGGAGGCGCTCCGGAGGGCGGGCCTGCCCGGCGATGTCATCGATGAGGTGATCATGGGGTGCATCGGACAGGTCGGCCCGGACGCGTACAACGCGAGGCGCGTGGCGCTCGAAGCGGGACTCCCGGTGCGCACGCCCGCGTACACGGTGAACCGGCTGTGCGGCAGCGGATTGCAGGCGATCTGGTCGGGTGCGCAGCAGCTGCTCTGGGGTGGCGCGGACGTGATTCTTGCCGGCGGCGACGAGAACATGTCCCGGATGCCGTTCTACGACTTCGACGCCAGATTCAACGACCGGCTCGGCGATCGCACGCTCGTCGATGGAACCGTGGCGATGCTGACCGACCCGTTCAGCAATTCCCACATGGGCGTCACCGCCGAGAACGTCGCCAAGAGGTACGGCGTCTCGCGCGAAGAGCAGGACGAGTTCGCCGCCGAGAGTCAGCGTCGCGCCGCCACCGAGGCTGCCAAGAAAGCGTTCGCCGACGAGATCGTTCCGGTCACCACGGCGGGGCGCCGGCCGGTCGAGGTCTCGGTCGACGAGCACCCTCGGCCCGACACGACCGTCGAGACGCTGGCGTCGCTGAGGCCGGCATTCGCCACCGGCGGCACCGTCACCGCCGGCAACGCATCCGGTATCAATGATGGCGCTGGCGCGACCGTGCTCATGCGGGACGCGGACGTGCGCGAACGCGGCCTTACCGGCCTCGCGACCCTGGAGCACGTCACGACGGCCGCGATCGATCCCGAAATCATGGGCTATGCGCCTGTCACGGCCCTCGCGAAATTGTTCGCAGAGACAGGTCTCGCTCCCGCAGACATCGGCACCGTCGAACTCAACGAGGCCTTCGCGTCACAGGCTGTGGCGGTGATCCGTGACGCCGGACTCGACCCGGAGAAGACGAACCCGTACGGCGGGGCGATCGCGCTCGGTCATCCGGTTGGTGCAACCGGCGCCATTCTCGCGGTGCGGGCGGCTCTCGACCTTCAGCGTCGAGACCTCGAGTTCGCCATCGTCACGATGTGCATCGGGGGCGGCCAGGCTCTCGCAGCGCTTCTCCGCCGGTGGGACGCCTAAATGCGTCGCTGGTTCAAACTGGTCTGGATCATCCCGATCGTCATCGTAGCGATGGCTCTCGTGGTGTTCGCTGCGCGCCTGTTCCGGGCGTCGGACGCGGGGGTGTCGTTCCTGCATGATTTCCCGGGTCATTCGGGATTGCCGTCGTTCGCGCCGGTCGGGTTCCCGGCCTGGCTCGAGTGGCAGCACGGCTTGAACGCGTTCTTCATCCTCTACATCATCCGGTTCGGCTGGCAGGTGCGGACCACGAAACGTCCCGCCGCGTACTGGACCCGCACCAACACGGGCCTGATCAAGACGAAGGGTTCGCCGGTGCGGATCTCGATCGATCTGTGGGCCCACATCTGTCTCGACACCCTGTGGGTGATCAACGGCATCCTGTTCTACGTGCTCATCTTCACCACCGGGCAGTGGACCCGCATCATCCCGACCCGGTGGGACATCGTCCCCAACGCGATCTCCGCCGGCATCCAGTACGCGTCGCTGAACTGGCCGACGGAGAACGGCTGGGCGAACTACAACGCCCTGCAGACCATCAGCTACTTCCTGGTCGTGTTCATCGCCGCGCCGGTCGCGGTGATCACCGGCATCCGCATGGCCCCCGGGTTCGCCAACACATTCAAGCGCTTCGACCGGGTGTTCCCCCTGCCGGTGGCGCGGGCCATCCACTTCCCGACCATGATCTTCTTCGTCGTGTTCATCATCATCCACGTCGTGCTGGTACTGGCCACCGGGGCGCTGAACAACCTGAACCACATGTATGCCGGCAACGATGGCAACGGGTGGGCCGGATTCATCATCTTCACCGCGACCATCATCGTCATGATCGCCGCCTGGATCGCCCTCAACCCCCTCGTACTGCGCACCATCGCCGGCACCATAGGCAAAGTCGGCCGCTGACCAACCTGTCTGCTGTCCGCGTACTGGCTCGGGTTCGTGGCGCCCACGCCGTAGCGTCGAGCCATGGAACTGATCTTCGTGCACGGCGCCCTGGTGCGCAACGGCGAATGGTGGTGGCGGACGACAGCCGAACTGCTGGAGCAGCGCACCGGAATCCGTAGCCGGGCACTCGCGCTGCCGTCGTGCGGCGAGACCGGATCCGCGCGCGGAGGCCTGGTCGCGGATGCCGCCGCGCTCCGTTCGGCGCTCGACGATGCCGCCGACGCGATCGTCGTCGGCCACTCCTACGGCGGCAGCGTCATCGCGGAGGCCGGTCGGCATCCCGCGATCGCGCACCTGCTCTACGTCTCGTCGTACCTGCCGGATGCGGGCCAGTCGCAGGCGGCGATAATGGGCGGTGAGAGCGACCCGGTCTCGATCGCCGACAACGGGGACGGAACGCTCGTCCTCTCGGGCTACGACGCGACGTCGTTCGGCGAACGCTTTCTGCAGGATGCCGGCGCCGCGACCCGGCAGGCCGCGTGGGCGCGTGTGACCGCCCAGTCCGCCGCGGCATTTTTGACGCCGACGACGGTCGCCGGCTGGCAGGGCGTCGACTCGACCTATCTGGTCTGCGGGCAGGACCGCAGCACCTCGGTCGGGCTGCAGCGTCTCCATGCGGCGCGGGCGACGCGCTCGGTCGAGTTGCCGACCGGGCACCACCCGTTCCTCTCGCGGCCCGACCTGGTGGTCGAGCAGGTGGAGGCGCTCGCAGCGGGATAAGCACCACCTATGAATCCGCTGGATCGGCACCGCAGAGGTTGTCGTGGGCGGGGTTCGCGCGTTGTGTGGGGACGATGAACCGAGTGCAACCCCTTGACGGCCTCCGTACGATGGCGATCGCATTCGTCGTGCTGTACCACGTGCACCTGCCGTTCTTCACCGGCGGGTTCATCGGCGTGAACGTGTTCTACGTGCTCTCGGGGTACCTCATCACCTCGCTGCTGCTGGCCGAGCGGAAGAAGACCGGGCGCATCCGTCTTGGTCGCTTCTGGGGAAGGCGCCTGCTGCGCCTCTACCCCGGGCTGCTCGCCGTGGTCGTGGTCGTCGGCTGCCTCTGGTTCGCCGTTGGCGGCTATTACGGTTCGAACGTCGACGTCTGGACGGAGGTGCTGCTCGCCCTGACCTACACCGCCAACGTCGGGCGCTGGTTGTTCCATAAGTCGATGGGCGTGCTGTCGCAGACCTGGAGCCTCGCGATGGAGGAACAGTTCTATCTTGCCTGGCCCCCACTGCTGGCGCTGGCGCTGGCTCGTCGCGCGAGCAGGCTGATCATCATGATCGCGCTCGGCGCCCTCGTCGTCGGCTTCAGTGTGCTCGGCGCTGTGCTGTACGAGCCGCGGAACGGTGCAACACCGGACATCTATTTCAGCCCGATCCTGAACGCGGGTCCGCTGCTCACCGGATGCCTGCTGGCGGTCGCGTTCACGTCACCTGGGTTCGTCTCCGCCCTGCGCGGCCGTCTCGGCCGGGCGGCGACCTGGGTGGGGGCGCTCGCTCTCGTCAGCATCGAGCTGGCCATCGTGAGCGGATGGCAGCAGCAGCGCGTCGTGTTCGGAGTGGTGCTCCCTGTGGTCGGGATAGCGTCCGGCCTCCTGATCGCGGGGTTGGTGGGCCGGGAATCCGTCATCTCCCGGGCGCTCTCGGTTGCGCCGGTGGCCTGGTTCGGCAGGAACGTCTCATATGCCCTCTACCTCTGGCACATCGTCGTCTTCGCCATCATCGTGCCGCTCGTGCCGGGCATCATGGGCAAGTTCGCGGCCGTGCTGGCCTCCGTCGTTGTGGCGATCGCGAGCCACTACATCATCGAGCTGCCGGTCGCGCGACTCAGACGAAAGTTCGTCACACTGCCGGTGACCCACGGGCCCCGAGTTACGATCGAAGGGCAAGAGGGATCGAGGCGTCATGTCAGTGCTCCAGCCGCAGACCATAGAGAGCCTGTCGGAGTCGGAGGTCATCGCGCTCCGTGACGACTTCCCGATTCTCGGCACCGAGGTCAACGGGCACCGGCTGGTGTATCTCGACTCGGGCGCAACGTCGCAGAAGCCGCGTCAGGTGCTGGATGCCGAACGGCGTTTCTACGAGCACGAGAACGCCGCAGTGCACCGCGGCGCACACACCCTCGCAGCCCTGGCGACCGAGAGCTTCGAGAACGCCAGGGCGACGGTCGCCCGCTTCGTCGGGGTGTCCGAGGATGAGATCGTCTGGACGTCGAACGCCACCGAAGGGCTCAATCTGTTGTCGTATTCGATCTCGAACGCGAGCCTCGGCAGGGGCTCGTCGGAGCTCGCGGTCGGGCCGGGCGACGAGATCGTCGTCACGGAGCTGGAGCACCACGCCAACCTGATCCCCTGGCAGGAACTCGCGGCCCGAACCGGCGCCTCTCTTCGGTTCATCCCCATCCTCGACGACGGCACCCTCGATCTCAGCACCCTCGACGAGGTGATCACCGATCGCACCCGCATCGTCGCGGCCGCCCATGTCTCCAATGTGCTGGGCCTCGAGAGTCCGGTCGAGCTGCTCGTCGCGAAGGCGCACTCGGTCGGCGCGCTGTTCGTGCTCGACGCCTGCCAGTCGGCTCCGCACCTGCCGCTCGACCTGGCCGCGCTCGACGTCGACTTCGCCGTGTTCTCCGGCCACAAGATGCTCGCTCCGACCGGCATCGGCGTGCTCTACGGGCGTCGCCGGCTGCTTGCGGTGCTGCCGCCATTCCTCACCGGGGGATCGATGATCACCACGGTGACCATGCAGAAGGCGGAGTTCCTCGAACCCCCGCAGCGGTTCGAGGCGGGCACCCAGCGGGTGTCGCAGGCGATCGCCCTCGCCGTCGCCGTCGACTACCTCGAACGCATCGGCATGCACCGCATCCACGCTCACGAGCAGCAACTCGGTTCGCGACTGGTCGACGGGCTGACCGCGATCCCCGGGGTGCGGGTGCTCGGCGCGGGGGCCGCCGCCCCACGGGCCGGACTCGCGAGCTTCGATGTGGCGGGCATCCATTCGCATGACGTCGGGCAGTTCCTGGACGACCGGGGTATCGCCATCCGGGTCGGCCATCATTGCGCGCAGCCTCTGCACCGCAGGCTCGGGGTCACTTCGACCAGCCGCGCCAGCACCTATCTTTATACGACCACCGCCGAGGTCGATCTGCTCATCGAGGGCGTCGCCGATGCCGTGGCGTTTTTCGGGAGGGCCTGATGA
>JAZJYU010000034.1:41882-43004 GCA_040390225.1 Actinomycetota bacterium
GATGAGCACGTCGGATCTCGAGAACCTCTATCAGGAGGTCATCCTGGAGCACGCCAAACGGCCGCACGGTTTCGGGCTCGCCGAGGGTGCGGTGGGCGAATCGCACCAGGTGAACCCCACCTGCGGCGATGAGATCACGCTGCAACTGCACCTGGATGCCGACTCAGGAACCGTGAGCGCGGTGCGCTGGGAGGGTCACGGCTGCGCCATCTCGCAGGCCTCGGCGTCCCTGCTCACCGATCTCGCGGCGGGACTCACGGTTCCCGAGCTCACGAGCCGGATAGACGACTTCCGCACCGCGATGCGATCGCGCGGCACGATCGAACCCGATGAGGAGGTCTTCGGCGACGCGGTCGTTCTCGGCGGGGTATCGAAGTACATGGCGCGCGTGAAGTGCGCGATGCTCGCCTGGGTCGCGGCCGAGGACGCCGTGGCGAAGAGCGCGGCCTAGCTTCCGAACAGGTTGGACCGCGTGCCGTGGTCCCCCCACTCCGAGCGCAGCACGCCGCGGCGGCGCAGCTCGGGAACGAGTCGGTCGAGGTAGCCGTGGATCGTCACCGGGTGCAGGTCGCCCGAGAAGATGAACCCGTCGTTGCCGGCGTCGTCGCCGAGAGTCTCGATGAAGTCGGCGACCTGTTCGACGGTGCCGACGAAGCCGTTCCCGTCGGCGATTCGACCCTTCTTCGCCTTGCGCGTCGCGATCTGCCGGAGTGTCTGCGGCTCTCCGGAATCGCCGACAAGCCCGCGGATGGTTCCCTGAGACACGTGCTGCCCGAAAATGGAGGTGTCGAAGGGCGCATCGGGGTCGAGCGCGGTCAGGTCGGTCTCAAGGTCGCTCGACTGGCCTTGCAGGATCGTCCGCACCGCGGCATCCGACGGGTGCAGTGACGCCTCGACGACCCGGTCGACCTCCTCCTGACTGTCCACGATCTCCGGTTTGAACACGAAGAGGATCTTGATGTCTTCCGGCCGGCGGCCGTGTGCGATCGCCGACTCGTGCACCTTCGCACGGTACGCGCTCACCGCCTCGACGGTGAGCGGCGCGAGGGCGAGCTGCACGTCGGAGTTGGCTCCCGCGAAGGCGAGGCCCGGTCCCGAACCGCCGGGCGAGACGATGATCGG
>JAZJYU010000034.1:43014-50488 GCA_040390225.1 Actinomycetota bacterium
CCGTCCAGGCGGAAGTATTCGCCATCGTGATGGAAGGCATCGAGCTTCGACGCGTCCGCGTACCTGCCGGTCGCGCGATCCTCGATCAATGCGCCCTCGCCCCAGCTGTGCCAGAGCTTGCGCACCACAGCGAGCCACTCCTCGGCGCGATCGTATGCCGCGTCATGCGCGAGCTCCTCCAGACCGAAGTGCCGCGCGCTCTTCACGTCGGTCACCACGTTGATGCCGAACCGGCTGTCGCTCAGGTGCTGCAGGGTCGCGGCCTGCCGTGCCGCGAGGTAGGGCGCGGTCGCGCCGGCGTTGATGGTCGGCGTGATGCCGATGTGCTCGGTGGCGTCGAGCAGGTACGGAGTGAGCAGCAGTGGGTCGAGTTTGGGTCCGCCGTACGCCGAACGGATGCGCAGGTCGAGCGTCTCCGGCGACCCGAGCGAGAGCGCGTCCTCGATGATCAGCAGGTCGAGCCCGGCCTGCTCGAGCTCGCGGATGGAGTGCTGGTAGAGCTTCGGCGATGTCCAGCGGTAGTTCCAGTCGTAGTACGGGTGTCCCCAGCCCTGCGGGCCGAAGCCGCGACCGAAGAACCATCCGAAGTGCTGGAGCTGTGCCATCCGACGACTCTACGAGCGCGGCGTGGCCCTGGGCCGGATTGTTTCGCCGTGTGAAGTGGCCGAGTTGTCGCCCCGGGCGGGCGACCGTAATTTGGTGCAATGACAAGCACCCGGCGACCGTACGGTCAGGACGAGTTCGGGTTCGACACCGAACAGGTCCACGCCGGCGAGTCGATCGGCGACGGCTTCGGCGCAAGGGTCACGCCGATTCACATGAGCAACGGCTTCGTGTTCGACTCCTTCGACCACAGCGAGGCTCGCTTTCGCGGTGACGACGGCGGCTGGGTCTACTCCCGAAACGCCAATCCGACGAACAGTGTCGCGGAGGCGCGGCTGACGGCGCTCGAGCACGGTGCCGAGACCATCCTGGTGGGCAGCGGCCAGGCGGCCGTCACGGTCGCGTTGCTCGGCATCCTGAAGGCCGGCGACCATTTGCTTGCATCGAAGAGTCTGTTCGAGGGATCGAAAGGGCTGTTTCGTGAGAACTTCGGCCGATTCGGCATCGACGTCGACTTCGTCGACGACGCACACGACCTGTCGGAGTGGCGCGGCCTGCTGCGGCCCACCACGCGTGCCGTGTTCGCCGAGTCGATCCCGAACCCGAAGAACGACCTCATCGACTTCGACCTGATCGCCGGCTTCGCGGAGGATGCGGGGATTCCCTTCGTGGTGGACAGCACGTCGGCGACCCCGTTCCTGGTCAGGCCGATCGACCACGGCGCTCATATCGTGGTGCACTCGGCGAGCAAGTTCCTCACCGGGCACGGTGCGTCGATCGCCGGGGCGATCGTCGATGGCGGCACCTTCGACTGGTCGCGATACCCGCAGAAGTTCCCTCAGTTCGCCGACCGCAGCTATGCCGACTTCACCCGCTCGGTGATCGCCGCCCGACTCGGGCCGGTGCTCTCACCGTTCAACGCGTTCCTGCTCCTGCAGGGACTCGAGACCCTGTCGCTGCGCATGGAGCGCCACAGCCGCAATGCCCTCACCATCGCCCGCTGGCTGGAGGGCCGGCCGGAGGTGGAGTCGGTCGACTATGCCGGTCTCGAAGCGAACCGGTATCACCCGATCGCGGAACGCTACTACCCGAACGGCACGGGCTCGGTCTTCGGCTTCACTCTGGCCGGCGGTCGTGCGGCGGCGAGGACCGTGATCGACGCTGTCGAGCTGTTCAGCCGGATGACGAACATCGGTGATGTGCGGTCGATGATTCTGCACCCGGCGACCACCTCGCACTCTCAGGTCGACCCGCGCGACCGTGCACGCAACGGGATCGCCGACGGGCTCATCCGTCTATCCGTCGGCATCGAGGACGCGGCGGATCTCATCGCTGACCTCGACCGCGCCTTCGCACGACTAGCCCTGCCGGTGGCCGAACCCGCCGTCGCGCTCCCGTAGCAGGCGGGCGACCAGCAGTTCGTCATCGATGCTGCCGAAGCGCTCGAGCGCGTCGCGGTGCAGCCGGGCGACGAGTCTCGACAGCTCGAACGGACGATCGCCGGCGAGCCGCTCCAGTGTGGCGAGTTCCTCGACCATGCGGTCGATGCCGAAGCTCGGCTCGGGTTCGCCGCGCAGCACGAGCGGCAGGTAGCCGTCGAGCAGGGCGCTCGCCGCGGCGGTGCGCGGCAGCACGCGCTCCAGCGTCTCGGCCGCCAGCCCCAGCGATTCCGCGAGCGAGGTGGCCTCCGCGACAGCCGCGAGCTGCCCGAACCACAGCAGGTTCGCGACCAGCTTGACCGTGAGCCCGTCGCCCGCACCCGGGCCGCAGTGCTCGACCGCGCCGAGCAGCTCAAGCATCGGTCGCGCACGGTCTACGGACGGTCCGCCGGTGTAGAAGACCAGGTCCCCGGATGCCGCGGCGGCCGGCCCGCCGCCCATCGGCGCGAACACGACCGAGACCCCTGCGGCATCGCATCGGGTGGCGATCAGTACGGCGAGTTCGGGGTCGCCACTCGTCAGATCGATCCAGAGCGAGCCTGGCGCCAGTGCGGCGACGATGCCCGCCTCCGACTCGGCGAGCTCGGCACGGCCGGGCAGCACGCTCAGCAGCACGGTCGAAGCGGCGCAGAGGGCTTCTACGCTCTCCGCCCGCCCGACGCCGGGAGCGGTCGCCGCGGCATCCGGATCGAATCCGATGACCGGATGACCCGCTGCCGCGAGCCGCTCTGCGATGTGCGACCCCATTCGGCCGAGGCCGAGCACTCCGATGGTCTGCGTCACAGTGCGAGCGTAAACGATCGTCACACACGGGCCGCGTCGGGCGGGAAGGCGCTACGGTCGAACGATGGTCGCTCCGCTCTCGGTCGTCGCCGTCTCCGGCAGCCTGCATGCTCCGTCGAAGAGCACAGCGCTGCTCGGCGCGATCACCGACTCGCTGGCGAAGAAGGCGAATATCGACGTCACGCTGGTCGAAGTGAGCGCTCTTGGTGCGGGTCTCGGCGGTGCGCTCACCCGCGGCCAGCTCGACGAACCCGCCGCAGTCGCCATCGCGGCGGTCGAAGCGGCCGATCTGCTCGTCGTCGCGAGTCCGGTCTACCGCGCCTCCTATACCGGGCTGTTCAAGCACCTCTTCGATCTGGTCCCACAGGGCGCGCTCGCCGGTACGCCGGTCATCGTCGCGGCCAGCGGCGGAAGCGACCTGCACTCGCTCGTCATCGAGCACGAACTGAAACCGCTGTTCGCGTTCTTCGACGCGGCCACTGTTCCGCTCGGCGTCTACGCTAAAGATGCCGACTACAGCGACTACGCCGTGACCGGTGAGGTGCTGCTCGACCGCATCGAGCGTGCGACGTCGGCCGCTGCCGGCCTGCTGGAACGGAGATGACGATGAGTGCGCAGAACAAGCCGCATGACGACCTGCAGCACAGCCCGGGCGTGCCGAGCCTGCCCGAGGCCGGACTGAGCGCCGACGAGTTCAAGCTCGCGTTTCGCAACCACCCCGCAGGAGTCGCGGTCATCACCGCGGACGCGGGCGATGGGCCCGTCGGCATCACGGCGACCTCAGTCTTCTCCGTCAGTGCCGAACCTGCACTTCTGGTGTTCTCTATCTCATCCCAGTCGTCGAGCGCAGCCACGTTCAATCGTGCAGACACCCTCGTCGTTCACCTGCTCGGCGCCGACCAGCTCGAGGTCGCGAAACTGTTCGCGGCGAAGGGTGTCGACAGGTTCGCCGACCGCTCGACCTGGGACCGGCTGATCACCGGGGAGCCCTACCTGCCGTCTGCGCCCGTTCGCATCCGCGGTCGCGTGATCAACCGCATGGAGGCGGGCGGTTCGACCGTGATCGCCGTCCACGCGCTCCAGGCACACATCAGCGACGCGGAGAGCGCACCGCTCGTCTACCACAACCGAGCCTGGCACCACATCGGCGACCACTCTCGGCTGGAGGGCTAGGCGCTCAGGCCTCCGCACCATCCAGTACCGCTTCGGCGCGCTCAGGGCTGCCCTCTGCGAGTCCGCGGTTGATCGGACCGCGGTACGCGATCCACATCACGAGGCCGGCGAGCAGCACCATCACCTCGGAGACGGTCAGCGACCAGATGACGCCGGGCAGCCCGAACCACAGGTTGCCGACGATCACGACGGGGATGAAGATAACGCCCTGTGCCATCGAGAGCACGATCGACGGCACCGATTTGCCCGTCGCCTGGAAGAGCGAGGTGATGAGGCCGGTGAAGCCGTTCGCCACCATCGCGACCAGTTGGGCGGTCAGCACGACCACCCCGATCGCCAGCACCGAGCGGTCGGCGGTGAAGGCGGAGATGATCGGATCACGCAACAGGAATGCGGTGATCGCGAAGAACACAGTGATGACTCCGACCGTGATGGCGGATGCCCGCAGCGCCGCCCGGAGGCGGCCGCGATCCCCTTTGCCGTACGAGTAGGCGAGCAGCGGCAGCACCCCGAGCGTCACACCCATCACGAGGAACTCGGGCACCTGCGCGATCCGCACTGCGACTCCCATTGCCGCGAGGGGACCGTCGCCATAGTCGGCAGCCAGGTTGTTGAGTACGAGCGAGGTGACGATGAGGAACGCCGACTGGATCAGCTCGCCCGAGCCGACACCGAAGACAGGCCTCATGATCGCCGGGGACAGCCTGAACCAGCGGGGGGAGAGGCTGACGTTCTCGCTGTGGCGTGTCAGCCAGGTGACGAAGTACGCGACCGTGACGATGTTTGCTAGCCCCATCGACAGCGCGGCGCCGGCGGCACCCCAGTGCAGCACGAGGATGAACAGCACGTCGAAGACCACATTCGCGATGGTGGAGGCGATCAGGCCGATCATCGCCTGCCGGGCAGCGCCCTCCGACCGCACGATCTGTTCGAGGCAGAAGGATGCCGCGAGCACCGGTACGAAGGCCAGCATCACGGCCACGTAGGCGGTTGTCGCCGGCACCGCTGCGGCGTCGGCTCCCAGCACGGCTACCAGCGGGTGCAGCAGGAGCAGACCGAGGGCACCGAAGACGAGCCCGGTGATGATCGCGCCCCAGAGCGCGAACGACGACACGTGCTTGATCTCACCAGCCTTGGCCGCGTCGTTCTCCGACGCGCCGAGCAGCCGGGACATCAGCGCGCTGCCGCCGACGCCGAAGACGCCGCCGATCGCCATCACGAGTCCGAGAAGCGGTGTGCCGAAGGTGATCGCGGCCAGGAAGGAGGTGCTGTGCTGCGAGCCGATGAAGCCCGCGTTGATGACGTTGTACACGGCGCCGACGATCATGGCGGCGGCCATGGGCACGCAGAGGTGCACGAGAGAACGGATGATCGGCGAGGCGGAGAGGTACCAGCGGTTGGTGCCGACAGCGTCGGCGCGTGGTGTAGCGGACATGATCGAGTCCTTTCCGGGCACGTCGAAGGGCGCCGGCGAAGCCGGCGGCCGGGGAGAAGTGATTAGCGGGTGGGCCTTGGCAGCTGGGACGTGATCTTCACGAGCAGGGAGTGGAAGGTGTCGCGCTCGTCGGCGCTCAGCGGGGCGAGTATCTTGCCCTCCAGGTCGGCCATCGCCACATCGAAGCCGGCGATGAGTTCTTCGCCGGCGGTCGTCGCGTAGACGCGCTTGCTGCGTTCGTCGCCGTCCTCCGTGCGCCGCTCGACGAGTCCACGACGCTCGAGACCCTGAACGAGGCTCGAAACGCTGGCGGCGCTGGTGCGCGTCATCTGCGCGAACCCAGTCCTGCCCGGCCATCATCTGCGCCCAGCCGATCCAGCGCAGCAATTCGAGGCTGGTGGTGAATTCCGGTTCTTCCATAGTTAGAACTCTAAGTATTAGAGATCAAACTGTCAACCTTCGAACTGATCGGATGCCGTGGAGGGGTGAGACGATAGGGGCATGCCAGCGCTTCAGGTCATCGCCCACTATTCGATCGCCCCTGGGAACGAGAAGGCGGTGCTCGACCTGCTCCCGAAGCTCGCGGAGGCCAGCCGCACCGAGCCGGGTAATCTCTCCTACAACGCGTACGTGCAGCTCGGGAACGAATCGGAGGTGGTGATCCTCGAGAAGTACGAGTCGCCCGAGGCCTTCGCCGCGCACCGGCAGACCGACCACTTCACGCAGCTCGGTCTCGGCGCCATCATTCCCATGCTGTCCGATCGGGTGATCGAGACTTTTCCGATTCCTGACGCAGACTGATCGAGTGAGCGATATCCGGGACGACGCGCGCGCGGGCTTCCGGGAGGTATTCGGTCACGACGCCGGCGGCGTGTGGTCGGCTCCCGGCACGGTGCGATCGTTGTCCCTTGCGGTCGACCGGCGGGTGGTGATCGCTCTGGGGCTGCGGGATGACCGGCTCGCCCGCATCGCGAACGCCGAAACCGGCGATGTGGCCGAGCTCGACCTGGCCGAACTGGACATCGTACGGGAGCTGGGCGTCGATCTGGATGCTGTTCCAGGCTTCGACCTCATGGTCGTCTCGGACGTGCCCGATGCGCTAGACCCGTCCGGTGCGCTCGAGTCCGCGCTCGCGCTGGCACTGAACGACGTGTGGCAGCTGAATCGCCCTGCGCCCGCTGCTGGCGAGGTGCGGGTCGACGGCCTTGTTCTCATCATGGACATGGGCAGGCCCGATTCGGCACTCGAAACGGAGCTGGCGATCGATACCGCGACCGCTGCCGGCGTGCACCGGGCCTGGATGGACGGCGGCGTCGTGCTGGCACTGGTGGACCCGGGCGATCTCTCCCGGGTGCTCGTCTCGATCGATGGAGCGTTCGCAGAGCATGGTCTGGCACAGCCGAATACTTTCGCGGTGTCGGCCGGTTTCGGGGCGCGACGGGAACCTAACGTTTGAGACATGGTGTCGGGCACTGCATTGCCCGCCCTTGTCGCGGTGCCGTAGGTTTCCCACATGGTCACTCATCGGGTACGCGCACTAGCTGCCACGGCATCGGTTGCCATGCTGGTGCTCTGCGGCATCGGCCCTGCCTTCGCTGACGGCGGCCAGACACTGACCGACTGCATCAACGACACGATCGCGTCATATCCGCCGGAGACGCCGGAGAGCTCGATAACCGGCCTCGACTGCAGCGCCTATTCGGACGTGACGTCCCTCGACGGCATCCAGGCGCTGACCGGGCTGACCTCGGTGACGATCGTCGGGGCGCCGGGCGCGGATGGCAACCTGGCTCCCCTGGAGGGCCTGGACCTGCACGTGCTGTCGATCGAATCCTTCGGGATCACCGACATCACGGTTCTGCGGAGTGTCGGCGACCTCCAGACCCTCAACGTATCCGGCAATCACATCACCGATCTCACAGGGCTGCGGGCCTGCGAACTGTTCTCCGCGGCCGACCAGACCGTGAGCGAGCCGGCGGCCGTCGCCGGAGTTCCTGCGGCGCTGCCCGCGGTCACCGACACGGCGGGCACGGCCGTGCCC
>JAZJYU010000034.1:50498-53787 GCA_040390225.1 Actinomycetota bacterium
ATAGCATCGGCGATGCCGAGGTCGCGATGCTGGCGCTCGTCGACAGTGCCACGAAGGCGAAACTGCCCGATGTGGCGGCCTTCGCCCAGCAGCAATACGACCTGATGGCGAGCGGGCACATCACCTCGGTCACCGACACGGCGGGCACGGCCGTGCCCATCACCCTGTCGACCGATTCGGCGATCGCCGCCACAGTGAGCGCGAGCACTGTGACCTGGCAGTCGTCAGGAGCCGGCACCCTCAGCTGGGACAGCACATATTCCCCGCCGGACTGCGGCACGGTGCACTTCAGCGGAACGGTCTCCCAGACGGTCAGCCCCGCAACGCCGGTTCCCGCTGTCAGCTCGCTGAGCCCCCGCGAAGGGTCCACCGACGGCGGCACGGCCGTGAGCATTCGCGGCACGGGGTTCGGCGGCGCCACCGCGGTGATCTTCGGCTCGACGCGAGCGCGCTTCACCGTGAACTCGGACTCGCTCATCACGGTGCTCGCACCGTCGTCGCTCACCCGCGCGGGCCTCGCGGTTCCCAGGGTGGTGGATGTCGTCGTGCAGACCCCGGCCGGCTCGTCCGCGGCGACCCTCGTCGACCGCTTCAGCTACGTGGCACCTCCCGAGCCGGCTCCCGCGCCGGTGGTGACCAGCATCTCGGTCTCGAGCGGCAGCACCGGCGGCGGCGATCACGTGGTCATTCTCGGCGCGCACTTCACCGGCGCGACCTCGGTCGCCTTCGGCGACGCGACCGCGGCGTCCTTCTCGGTGAGCGGGGACGGGTACATCACCGCGGTCTCACCCGCCCATTCGTCGGCGGCCGAGACGATCAGCGTGACAACGCCGACGGGCACTGGCAGCGGTCCGGCCTTCTCCTTCCTGTCACCGACCAGGCCCGTGCCGACCGACCTCCGGTTCTCACCCGCGGGCGGCAGCCAGCTGGGCGGCCAGCTGGTCACCGTAAGCGGTCAGAACCTGGTGGATGTCGTCCTCGTCACCGTGGGCGGCACGGCCGTTCCGTTCACCAATCCGCCCGTGGTGGCGGGGCACAAGGTACCGTCCCTGACCTTCGTCACTCCGGCGGTTGCACACGCGGGAACGGTCCCGGTGGTGATCACGACCGTCGTGGGCTCGGGCAGCCGGCCGTTCCAGTTCCAGTCATCGCCCGCACCCTCCGGTATCACCGTGGCGCCCGCGCACGCCTCGCAGCTCGGCGGCGCGACGGTCACCGTGAGCGGAAAGAACATCCAGAACGCCTCGCGCATCACGATCGGCGGACTGATCGTGCCGTTCCAGGTCGCGGTGCCCGCGAAGGCCAGCGCGACCAGCGGAAGCGGGGATGTGAAGTACAGCCTGGTGTTGCCCGCCCGCGCCAAGGCGGGTGCGGAGAAGGTCGTCGTGACCACCATCGTCGGAAGCGGCTCTGGATCGTTCACCTTCGATGCGGCAAAGGGCCCGACCGGCCTGAAGCTGCGCACGTTCCATGGCTCACAGCTCGGAGGAGAGCTCGTGTCCCTCACCGGCCAGAACATCTCCAATCCCACGTCGGTGACCATCGGCGGGGTCGAGGTCGCGTTCGCGGTTCAGGGATCGACGGCGACGAGCCCGGCGAGCCCGAGTTCAGCGCAGATCAGCTTCATCACCCCGCCATCCGTCAGGGCCGGCTCGGTGCGCGTGGTGGTCAATACGATCATCGGTTCGGGTTCCACGACCTTCAGCTATGACAGGGCGGCGTCACCGGCCAGCCTTCGGCTGACGCCGGCGAAGGCATCCCAGCTGGGCGGCGACACCGTGCGGCTCGAGGGCGAGAACATCGGGAACGTGCTCGGTGTCACTGTGGGCGGAGTCTCCGTCCCGTTCGGCTTCGCCTCCCTGTCGGCTGCGGTGACGAAGGGCGGCACTACGGGCATCTCATTCGTGGTGCCGGGAAGCACGACGCCCGGTCCAGTGCCGGTGCAGGTCAGGACGATCGTCGGATCGGGAAAGACGACCTTCACGTACACGCCCGCGGCAGCACCGTCGGCGCTGCACCTTTCGAGCCGGGAGGGCAGCCAGGTGGGAGGGCAGGTTCTCACAGTGAGCGGACTGAACCTGAAGCATGTCAGCCGCGTCACGATCGGAGGGCTACCCGTCGCGTTCACCGAGATCCCGCCGAGCTCGAACAAGGCCTCAGCCGGTCCGACGATCAGGTTCACGACCCCCGGCAGCACGAGCGCCGGGCCTGCGCCGGTCACGGTGACGACGATCGTCGGCACCGCATCCGTGGGCTACAGCTACGCGTCCGCGCCCGCTCCCTCCGCACTCAAACTGTCTCCGGCGAGCGGGACGCAGCTCGGAGGCGAGGTCGTGAAGCTCTCGGGCCAGGACATCGATCTCGTCCGCCAGGTGACCGTCGGCGGTGTTCCCGCCGAGTTCCTGTGGGCTGCGGCGCGCAGCGGTCAGCCCGGCTCCGGCATCCTGTCGGTGACCATCCCGGCCAGCGCGGTCTCGGGCCGCGTTCCGATCGTGGTGACCACCATCACCGGATCCGGAACCGTCACGTTCACGTACACCGAGGTCGGGGCGAGCTAGCGCTCAGTGCGATTCGCGGGACACCCCGTCACCGCTCGACCCCTGTAAGAAGTCGAGGTCTGCGCCGGTGTCCGCGCCCATCACGTGCTCGACGTAGAGCTTCTCCCAGCCGCGCTTCGGCTTCGCGTAGCCGTCGAGGGTCGCCTGGTTCGGCGTTCGTGAGTTGAGCTCGTCCTGGGTCAGGTCGAGCGTGAGGCGGCGCGCGGGCACGTCGAGCACGATCCAGTCGCCGGTCTGAACGATCGCAAGCGGACCGCCGGCCGCCGCCTCCGGGGTGACGTGCAGCACGACGGTGCCGTACGCCGTGCCGCTCATGCGGCCGTCGCAGATGCGCACCATATCCCGCACGCCCTGCTCGAGCAGCTTCTTCGGCAGCGGCATGTTCGCCACCTCGGGCATGCCCGGGTAGCCCTTCGGGCCGCAGCCGCGCAGAACCAGAACGGAGTCGGCATCCACGTCCAGGTCGGGATCGTCGATGCGTGCGTGCATGTCCTCGATGGTGTCGAAGACGACGGCTCGCCCGCGGTGCTGAAGCAGGTGCGAGGATGCCGCGGCGGGCTTGATGATGGCGCCGCCAGGCGCGAGGTTGCCGCGCAGCACCGCGATGCCGGCATCCGGGATGAGCGGCGTCTCGCGCATCGAGATCACCTCGTGATCCCAGATCTTCGCATCGTCGAGGTAGTCGACGAGCGGCGTGCCGGTGACGGTGACGGCCGTCGGGTCGAGCAGAT
>JAZJYU010000034.1:53797-57252 GCA_040390225.1 Actinomycetota bacterium
GGCAGGGACGTTCGGGGTGGCGAGTGAGTCGGCGCCTTTCATCGGATAGGCCAGGTGCCAGGGTTCGTGAGCTCGTTCGTCTTCACGGCGGTGAGATCGGTGAAGTCTCGGACGGCAACGTCGGTGACGGCCGTCGGGTCGAGCAGATCCTTCACCTCGCGCAGCACCGACAGCAGCCCGCCGGCGCGCTGGAAGTCGTCCATGAGGTAGCGGCCGGCCGGCTGGAGGTTCACGAGCAGCGGAACGCCCGAGCCGATCGCGTCGAAGTCGTCGAGGGTGAGATCGATCCCGAGCCGGCCGGCGATGGCCAGCAGGTGCACGACCGTGTTGGTCGATCCGCCGATCGCGGCGAGTGCGACGATCGCATTCTGGAACGAACCCTTCGAGATAAAGGTGCTCGGCCGCCGTTCCTTCTCGACGAGGTCGACGATCAGCCGGCCGGTTTCGTGCGAACCCTCCAGCAGGCGAGCATCGACCGCGGGTGTTCCGGCGAGGCCCGGAAGGATCATGCCGAGCGCCTCCGTCACCAGGGCCATCGTGGACGCCGTGCCCATGGTGTTGCAGTGACCCTTGCTGGAGATCATCGAGCTCTCGCTCTTCAGAAACTCCTTCTCGCTGAGGGTGCCGCCTCGCACCTCCTCGCTGAGACGCCAGACATCGGTCCCGCAGCCGAGCGGAACGCCCTGGAACGTGCCCGTCTTCATCGGCCCCCCTGGCACCACGATCGCGGGCAGGTCGACGGATGCCGCCGCCATCAGCAGCGACGGGATCGTCTTGTCGCAGCCGCCCAGCAGCACGACGCCGTCGATCGGGTTGGCGCGCAGCATCTCTTCGGTGGCCATCGCCGCCATGTTGCGCCAGAGCATCGCCGTGGGCCGCACCTGTGTCTCGCCCAGAGAGACGACGGGCAGGTTGAGCGGGATGCCGCCGGCCTCATAGATGCCCTGCTTGACGCTCTCCATCACTTCGTCCAGATGGGAGTTGCAGGGTGTGAGGTCGCTCGCCGTGTTCGCGATCGCGATGTGCGGGCGGCCGTCGAATGCGTTCTCGGGAAGGCCGCGCCTCATCCAGGCGCGATGAATGTAGGAGTTGCGGTCGGTGCCCGCGTACCACTCGGAGCTACGGTGCTCTGTCACGACAGCTTCTTCCGTTTGTTGAAACTAATGTCTAACATGTGGAACAGATGACCACAACACTCAGCGACCACGAACAGTCGACCGACGATCGCCTCGTCGGGGCCGACCGTGTTCTCGCCGTACTGATCGAGGTGGGAAAGCACCACGACGGAGCGAGCCTCGACGAGATCGCGCGTGCCGTCAGCAGCCCGAAGCCCACCGTTCACCGTGCCCTCGCCTCGCTGTGCAAAGCCGGCCTCGCCGCGAAGGACGGCCGCGGCCGGTATCTGCTGGGGGACGAGTTCCTGCGCATGGCCTTCGCCAACCATGAGCAGCGCCCCGATCACCTTCGGGTGCAGCCGATCCTCGAGCGGCTCGCCGAGCGCTTCGGCGAGACCGCCCACTACGCGGTTCTCGATGGCCGCGACATCGTCTACCGGGCGAAGGTCGATCCCGTCGTCGGCGCCATGCGGCTCACCTCCACGGTCGGCGGGCGCAATCCCGCCCATGCGACCGGCGTGGGCAAGATGCTCCTCTCCGTCAGGCTGCCCGACCGTGAGGCGGTGGAGGAATGGATCGGCGATCGCGAGCTTGCGCGGCCCACCCCGCGTACCGCGTCGACGGCGCGCGAACTGCACGAGCAGCTCGAGCGGGTTCGCGAGCGCGGCTACGGTGTTGACGACCAGGAGAACGAGCCGGGGGTGAACTGTCTCGCCCTTCCCGTCTATCTCACGTCACCGACCGAGCCGAGCGGGGCGATCAGCATCAGCGCCCTCGCCTATCGCACTCCGCTGCAGGCTCTGGTCGATGACCTGCCAACCATCCGTGCGATCATCGACGGACGTTTCGACGAGGATGTCGCGTGACGGTCTTCGAGGCGATTCGCGCGTCTTCTGCCCGCCATGTTCTCGCCGAAGGTCCGGTCTGGGTGGCCTCGGAATCGAGCCTGCTGTGGATCGACGTCGAGAAGGGCGAGGTCTTCGTCGGCAGGATCGATGGGGATCTGATCGTGCAGACCCAGCGGTTCGGTTTCGACGGCAGGATCGGTGCGGTCGCCCCGGGTGATGACGGAAGCCTGCTCGTGGCCGCGAGCGACCGGCTGGTCGTGATCGAACCGGGCGGTGCACGCCGGGACGGACCACGTATTCTCGAGGGCGCGGAACTGCGGGCCAACGACGGTGAGGTCGATCCTGCTGGGCGCTTTCTCATCGGCACCTACCACTACGACGAGCGGCCCGGTGAGGACACACTGCAGCGCCTCGAGTTCGACGGAACGCTCACCACCCTCGATGACGATCTCTCGATCTCGAACGGGCTCGCCTGGTCGCCGGACGGCACGCTGTTCTACAGCACCGACACGGCGAACCAGACCATTTGGGTGCGGGACTACGACCCCGTCTCCGGCGCTTACGGGCAACGCCGGAAACACCTGACGATCGAGAGCGGGTACCCCGACGGCATGACGATGGACTCCCGCGGGCACCTGTGGATCGCGATCTGGGGCGGTTTCGAGGTGCGGTCGTTCGCGCCCGACGGCACGCCTGGGGACGTCGTCCGGCTGCCGGTGCCCGACGTGTCGAGCGCGGCGTTCGTCGGTGGCGACCTGGACCGCCTCGTCATCACCACCTCGTCCCGCGACCTGGACCGCGCTGGATTGGGCAAGTATCCGCACGCCGGCTGCCTTTTCCTGGCCGATGTCGGCGTCACCGGCCACCCGGCCACCCCGTGGAAGTCCGCGGCCCTGAAGAAGTAGAGGAACACATGTATCTCATGCGTATCGGGGCCGCCGGCTCCGAGAAGCCCGTCGTCCGTATCGACGACGAGACCTACGTCGACGTGTCGGACGTCGTCCGCGACTTCGGCGAACAGTTCTTCGGGTCCGGCGCGCTCGCAACGCTTTCCACCACGGTGGCCGAGCGGGTCGCAGCGGGAGCGACGAAGAGATTCGCCGGCGAGCGAATCGGTGCGCCGATCGCCCGGCCGCACCAGATCCTGTGCATCGGGCTGAACTACCGTGACCACGCAGCCGAGACCGGTCAGGAGGTGCCGGCTGAGCCGATCCTGTTCACCAAGTCGCCCAACACGCTCATCGGCCCGAACGACGACGTGCGGATCCCGCGCGGATCGACGAAGCCTGACTGGGAGGTCGAACTCGGCATCGTGATCGGCCGGCGCACGAGCTACCTCGACTCCGTCGAGGAGGCGAAAGAGGCCGTCGCCGGCTTCTGCGTAGTGAACGATGTCAGCGAGCGGGCCTTCCAGATGGAGCGCAACGGCCAATGGTCCAAGGGCAAGTCGGCGGAGACCTTCAACCCGACCGGTCCGTGGCTGGTCACTCCG
>JAZJYU010000035.1:0-5935 GCA_040390225.1 Actinomycetota bacterium
ACCGAGTCGGTTCAGGCCTGAACCGACTCGGTCTCGATCGGGTCGTCGAACGCCACGAGTTCGAGCGCCCCTTCGGTCACCCGGAAGCTATGGATCGACCCGTTGGTGATCGGGATGCCGCGGTGATGAGCCGCGTCGGTCGAGACCGCGTTGAGCACGGTGCGGATGACGCCGCCGTGAGTGGTCACGATCAGGTTCTTTCCGGGATGCCGGCCCGCCAGTTCGAGCAGTGACGGCACCACGCGGGCGGCGACGGCATCCCGGGTCTCCCGGCCGGGAACGATCGTGTCACCCGGAAAGCGCAGCGAGATCTCGTGGTCCCTCAGTCCCTCGGCGTCACCGTACGCTCGCTCGACCAGGTCGTCGAGCACCTCGACCTCGGGGATGCCGATCGCTTCGCCGATGATCTCCGCGGTCTCGTATGCCCGGGACAGGGGACTGGACACGATGCCGTCCCAGCTGCGGCGGGCGAGCAACTCTCCGGCACGGCGCGCCTGCGCTCTGCCGGTCTCGTTGAGCGGGATGTCTGTGCTTCCCTGAATGCGGCGGGCCAGATTCCAGTCCGTCTCACCATGGCGGACCAGGTAGAGGAACGTCATGAGTCACCCTTCGTACGGCCGGGGCCGTCAACAGACCGGAGCGGTCAGCGCCGGAACTGTCAGGATGTCAGCCGCGCCGCCAATCCGGCGAGCGTTCCCGTCGTGCCCGCGTCAATCTTAACCGTGGCACGAGAGTCGCCCTTGGTTACGCCGCGGTTGACCACCACAACGGGCATGCGCCGCTTGGTCGCCTGGTCGAGCAGGCGGATACCGGAATTGACCACAAGGGAGGATCCGGCGATGAGCAGCGCATCGGCCGAGCGCACCAGAGCGCTGGCCTCGCTGAACTTCTCCGTGGGGATGAACTCGCCGAAGAATACGATGTCGGGCTTCAGGATGCCGCCGCACACGGTGCAGTCCGGCGTGACGAAGTCGTCGATCTGGTGAAAGGCCACGTCGCCGTCGGGTCCGAGTTCCCCCGCTTCGGGCTCGTCCAGCCACGGGTTCGCCGCAGCGATCCGCTCGGCGATGTCGGAACGGGCGAAGGTCTGGCCGCAGGTGAGGCAGCGCACTCGATCCATGGTGCCGTGCAGGTCGACGACACGACGCGACCCGGCGCGCAGGTGCAGCCCGTCGACATTCTGGGTGATCACGCCGTTCACGAGTCCTAGCACCTCGAGCTCGGCGAGCGTGCGATGCCCGTCGTTGGGCCGTGCGCCGTCGAAACGCCGCCAGCCGAGGTGACTGCCCGCCCAGTACCGCTTGCGATAGCCGGCGCTGGAGAGGAACTGGTCGAAGGTCATCGGATTGCGCGGCGGCGCGCCCTCGCCACGATAGTCGGGGATGCCGGAGTCGGTACTGACGCCGGCGCCGGTCAGCACGGCCACCATGCGCCCGCGCAGCGCCGCAGCCGCCGCGTCGAGCTCCTCGGTGCTCGCCGCAGGCCACTCCCGCACCGCCGTGCTCGTCGCCATGATCGCCTCCCGCTCCCTCCAGACTAAACACCACAGTTTTCGGATATGTTTCCGAATCATGAATGTCGTCGAGATCGAGTCACTTGATGTTCCTGGTCTCACCGACTACGCGGGTCTCACCGATGTCGCCCTCCGCCGTCTGAGCGAACCGGCCGGCGGCCTGTACATCGCCGAGTCGTCGAAAGTGATCCGCCGCGCGCTTGAGGCGGGTCATCGCCCGCGCTCCGTGCTGCTGCTGGAACGCTGGCTGCCCGAGATCGAACCGATTGTGGCCGGTTTCGATATCCCGGCGTACGTCGGCTCGGCGGAGCTGTTGGAGAGCCTGACCGGGTTCGACATGCACCGCGGCGCACTGGCGGCGATGCACCGGCCCGAGTTGCCCGACCCTGCCGCGCTGCTGCACGACGCGACGCGCGTGGTGATCATCGAAGACGTGGTCGATCACACGAACGTCGGCGCGATCTTTCGCGCGGCCGCCGGACTCGGGGCCGACGCTGTGCTCGTGACGCCGCGCTGCGCCGACCCGCTGTACCGCAGGAGCGTGCGCGTGAGCATGGGAACGGTATTGCAGGTGCCGTGGACTCGCCTGCCGGAGTGGCCGGACGGCGCCGCAGTCCTGCACGACGCCGGCTTTCATATCGCCGCCCTGGCACTGGCCGACGGCGCGGTGACCCTCGACGCCTTGGCGGCCGACCCGCCGGAGCGGCTGGCGCTGCTGCTCGGCGCCGAGGGCGACGGACTGAGCCGGGCCGCCATCCACGCCTCTGACTCCGTGGTCACCATCCCCATGATGCACGGCGTCGACTCGCTCAATGTCGCATCAGCGAGCGCCGTTGCGCTCTGGGCGCTCCGCCCGCGTTTACGATGATCCGGTGCCGCTGACCCGCAAGCAGATCTACGGACGCCGGCGTCTCGCGGTCTTCGGCGGAATCGCGGTCGTGCTGCTCATCGGCGTCTACCTGCCATTCACCCTGCTCGCACCGCTCGGAACGGCCCACGCGATGGTCTCCACAGTCGATGTCTCGCCGGGGGCTAAAGCCACGGTCGCCTGGCCGTCGTTCGGTGCCAGCGCGTTCGGAGCGGTCGGGTACGACGGCCTCCTTGAGACCAGCGGAAGCCCCGCTCCGATGCCGATCGCCAGCATCTCCAAGATCGTCACCGCCCTTGTCGTGCTGCAGGCCAAGCCGCTCGCAACCGGCGACGAGGGACCGACCATCACGTTCACGCAGGACGATCACGACCTGTACGCCAAGTACCTCGCGCTGCAGGGCACGGTGAAGGCGATGCCGACCGGGGCGAGCATGTCCGAGCACCAGGTGCTGCAGGTCGCCCTCATCGCTTCGGCGAACAACTACGCGACGGCTCTCGCCGACTGGGCGTTCGGCTCCGAGGGGGCGTTCGTCACCGCCTCCTCCTCCTGGCTCACCGCCCATGGGCTGACCCACACCACTCTTGTCGAGCCGACGGGCATCGATGCATCCAACACCAGCACTGCGAGCGACCTCGTCGCGCTCGGAAAGCTGGCGATCGCGAATCCGATCATCGCGCCGATCGTGGATACACCCACCCTCACTCTGCCGATCGTCGGCACGATCGATGACACCAACAAGCTGCTCGGCCAGGACGGTATCGTCGGCATCAAGACCGGCACGCTGACCATCTCGAACCTGCTGTTCGCGTCGCAGTACCAGGTCGGGGGCTCGACGGTCATCATCATCGGCGCGATCCTGGGCGGGGACCGGGACACGATCTACCCCGCGGTGTCTACGGCACTCGCCAGCATCAAGAAGGGATTCCACCCGATAACTCTTGCTGCGAAGGGCCAGTCCTTCGCCGAGTACGACACAGAATGGGGGCAGCGTACGCATGCTGTTGCTGCGCGCACCGCGCGCGCGGTCATCTGGGGGAACACAGCGGTGACGTCCACGATCGTTCCCGCAGGCATCCGGTCGGGGGAGCGGGGGAGCGCGGCCGGGGCCGTGCGGTTCCGGGTCGGGACGACCCGAATCGACGTTCCGCTGGTGCTCAGCGGCCCGCTTTCCGACCCCGGGCCGTGGTGGCGGCTCGGCAACCCGCTGGCGACAATCGGACTCGAATGATGCCGACGGGCGTATATATGCAGAGCGTGCACAGCATCCGCCCCTACAGTGAGGTATCTGCTAACGGGGCAACCGCATCGTCATCCAACCCGACTGGGAAGTCATTTCCGAATCGAGGGCACGATGTCCACTCCCGTTGTCACCTTCACCAAGACGCGGCCGGGCGGTAACGGAGCGAATCCGACCACCGAGTACTCCGCGCTGTTGCGCACGGTTCGCGACGCCGGGCTCCTTCGCCGTCGCACCTGGTTCTACGGCATGGTCTTCGGAATCATCCTCGTCGCGCTCGGTGCGGCCATCGCCGGCTTCGTGCTGCTCGGCGACAGCTGGTACCAGTTGATCATCGCCGCCGTCTTCGGCGTCATCCTCACCCAGTTCGCCTTCCTGGCCCACGAGGCGTCCCATCGCCAGGTCTTCGAGTCCGGCAAGCTGAACGATCTCGCCGGCCGTACGCTGGCGAACCTGTTCGTCGGCATCAGCTACTCGTGGTGGATGACGAAGCACTCTCGACACCACGCGAACCCGAACGTGATCGGCAAGGACACCGACATCGAACGCGACTTCATTTCGTTCCAGGAGGTGGATGCGGCCAAGGCCCGCGGAATCTACGCCTGGTTCACGCGTCGCCAGGGCTACCTGTTCTTCCCGACCCTGGTCTTCGAGGGCGTCAACCTGCACCGCCACGGATTCATGACCATCTTCGGCCGTGGCAAGGTCGACAAGCGCTGGCTCGAGATCACCATGATCATGGTGCGCGTCGTCGCCTACCTCGCGGTCATCTTCCTCTGCCTGCCGACAGGAATGGCCTTCGCCTTCCTCGGCGTGCAACTCGCCGTCTTCGGCGTCTACATGGGGGCGTCCTTCGCGCCGAACCACACCGGCATGCCGATTCTGCCCCACGACAGCAAAGTCGACTTCCTGCGCCGCCAGGTGCTCACCTCCCGCAACATCAAGGGCGGCTGGGCGATGGACAGCTACATGGGCGGTCTCAACTACCAGATCGAACACCACCTGTTCCCGAACATGCCCCGGCCGCACCTGGCCCGCGCCCAGGAGATCGTGAAGGAATACTGCGACACCCATCGCATCCTTTACACAGAGACAACACTGCTTGGCGCATACGGAATCGTCACCGAGTACCTCAACCGGGTCGGGCTCGCTGCCGGCAAGCCGTTCGACTGCCCCGCGGCGATGCAGTTCGGGCGATAGGGCTCTACAGCGACTTCGTACGGTATGGGCTCGCGTCGGGGCGCTTCGGGGCGATCCCGTCACCGGACGACTGGTGACGGATGCGCCTGATCACCCACGGCAGCAGGTACTCGCGCGCCCACCCCATGTCCTCCACCCGGGCCTGGCGCCACGGGACCTTCGGCAGCGGCTCGGGGTTGAACGGTTCGAGATCGTTCTTCACGTTCAGCGAGTCGAGCACCATGCGAGCGATCGCGGTGTGGCCGACGGGAGAGAAGTGCAGCCGGTCGGGTGCCCACATGCGCGGGTCCTGCAGCTCGCGCAGCGCCCACATGTCCGCGACCACGCAGTCATGACGCTGGGCGATCGCGCGCAGGTTCTCGTTGTAAATGGCCACCTTGCCCCGGATGCGGCGCATCACCGGCGTCATCCCGATGTCCGGGCCGTCGAAAAGAACCACCGTCGCGCCGCGCGAGCGCAGCCGCTCGATGCCCCCCTCGAGGCGGGACGCCACCTCATCCGGGTCGGTGTTCGGGCGGATGATGTCGTTGCCCCCGGCGGAGATCGTGATGAGATCGGGGCGCAGCGCCAGTGCCGGCTCGATCTGTTCGTCAAGGATCTGCTGCAGCAACCGACCGCGTACCGCGAGATTCGCGTATGCGAACTCGTCGTTCTGCTCGCTGAGCACTTCGGCCACCCGGTCGGCCCAGCCGCGGTGCCCGCCCGGGCTGAGCGGCTCCGGGTCTCCGATGCCCTCGGTGAATGAGTCGCCGACCGCGACATACCGGGACCACGGGTGCTTCTGGCTCATGTTCCAAGCATGCTCCGTGTGCGGTCCGCACGCCAATCGCGAACGGGACGGGTCGGGGTGGACGGTACTGTCACGGGCGACGGGTATGGTCGATTCACGTGAGCGATTCCCCATCGAACATCCCCGCGGTCGCTCGCGCGGCAGCCGAGCACCTGTCGCCGGCCTTCCCGGAGCGTGCCGCTCGCGGCACCGCGGACAAGCTCCGCGCCTGGCAGGAGGAGGCGCTGGAGACGTACTGGGCCACCGAACCGAGGGACTTCCTGGTCGCGGCAACCCCCGGCGCCGGTAAGACCACATTCGCGCTGCGGCTCGCCACCGAACTGA
>JAZJYU010000036.1:0-1992 GCA_040390225.1 Actinomycetota bacterium
ACGACCCGGCGTGCGCGAACGTCACAGTGCGACTGCCTTCCGTGCTCGGCACCTGGCCGATCCGCACCACCGACGCTCAGGCGACCGGCGCCTGGGGAGACCCGGTCGTCGCCGTGCTGAAGTGCGGTGTGACTCCGCCCGGTCCCACCACGGACCTTTGTTACACGGTGAGCGGCATCGACTGGGTGGAGGACAAGACGAACGCCCCCACCTATGTCTTCACCACATTCGGCCGCACGCCCGCCGTTCAGCTGACGATCAATTCGAAGGCGACGAACGGCGAGGGCACCATCCTGCTCGATGAGCTCACCAGTGCGGTGATCACCATCCCGCAGAGCGCGAAGCACACGTGTACCGATGTGCTCGGCAGCCAGGACCTTCCGACGGCGACCCCCACGCCCACGCACTAGAGCTCCACGCACTAGAGCTCCACGCGCTGGCCGCGGGCTGGACGGGCGGCAGCGGGTTACTCGACGAGCACCGCGGGCACGTCGTCGTCGGTCGTGAGGTGCGGCGCGATGTCCCGCGGATCCATGGTGCCGGCGAGCACTTCGGCCACCTGCGACACGATCGGCATGACCACGCCCTTGGCGAGGGCCAGTTCGAGCACCGGCGCCACCGACGAGAGGCCCTCGGCCGTCTGGTTCATCTGCTTGACGACATCGGTGAAGCTGTAGCCCTGCCCGAGCAGCCTGCCCGCGGTGTTGTTGCGCGAAAGCGGCGACTCGCAGGTGGCGATGAGGTCTCCGAGGCCGGCGAGGCCGGCGAGCGTCTGCGGCAGGCCGCCGTACGCGACAGCGAAATCGGTCATCTCGACCAGGCCGCGAGTGATGATCGACGCCTTGGTGTTCTCGCCGTAGCCGACGCCGTCGACGATGCCGATGGCGACGGCGATGAGGTTCTTCAGCACACCCCCGAACTCGGTGCCGATGACGTCGGTGTTCACGAACGACCGGAAGTACGGGTTCGTCGCGATGGAGGCGACAGCGGTCGCCGTCTCCATGCTGGTCGAGGCGACGACGGCCGCCGTCGGTTGCTCCTTCGCGATCTCGAGCGCGAGGTTGGGGCCGGATGCGACGGCGACCCGGTCGGGGTCGACGTCCAGCTCCTGCTCGATCACCTCGCTCATCCTGAACCGGGTGCCCTTCTCGACACCCTTCATCAGGCTGACCACGATCGCGTCGGGCGGAATGATGTCCCGCACAATCCGCAGGTTCTCGCGCAGCGACTGGCTCGGCACCGAAAGGAACACCACTTCGGCGCCGTCCAGCACATCCGGGATGAGGGATGACGACCACAGGTTGCGGGGGAGGTTGATCCCCGGCAGGTAGTCGCTGTTGCGCTTCGACTGGGTGATCTCGCGAGCGAGCTCGGCGCGCCGGGCCCAGATGGCGACATCCGCTCCACCGTCGGCGAGCACCTTCGCGAAGGTGGTGCCCCAGCTGCCGGCGCCGAGCACGGCGACGCGACGCGCTCCAGGTATCGGGATACGGATCGGCATCGTCATGGTGTTGTTCAAAACTTGCCGATCTCGCTCTGTCCGTGAGCCACGGGGTCCCAGCGCTCCGCCCGGGGGGTTTCGCCACGGAGTTCGCCGAGCAGGTCAGCAATCGCCGTCATCAGCAGCGCGGTCGCCTCCTGAAGAGTGGCCGAATCGGCCGGCCTGCCCCGGAACTTCGACAGATCGACGGGATCACCGAACTTCACCGTCACCGTCTTGCGCGGGAACGGGTGGAACCCGCCGGTGTATGGCGGAAGGATCTTCTGATCACCCCAGTGCGCCACCGGGATGAGCGGCACGCCCACCTCCAACGCCATGCGCACGGCGCCGTACTTTCCGCGCATCGGCCAGAACTCGGGGTCGCGGGTGAGCGAGCCCTCAGGGTAGACGATGACCGCTGAGCCGTTCTTCGCGATCAGCTCGCCGGCGGCGAGGGGGTCCGACCCGCGAACCGCCCCGGTGCGCTCGACCGGCACCTGTCCTGACGTGCG
>JAZJYU010000036.1:2002-3289 GCA_040390225.1 Actinomycetota bacterium
TTGAGTAGTACCAGCTCGTCGTGGGAGGACTCGAACACCTTGAACAGCGAGGCCTTGGCGAGGAACCGCGGTGCCCGCCCGAGCTTCCACAGCACCCGCCCGACGATGATCGGGTCGATGTTGGTGAGGTGGTTCGGGGAGAGCACGAAAGCGCCGGTCTTCGGCACCTTCTCACCGCCGATGATCTCGAACTTCATCATCAGCTCGAAGAGGGGGATGAGAGCGCCGGCCAGAAACCGGAAAACCGCGATCTTCTCCGATTTCGGTTTGTCGGCCACCCGGGTCTAACCCTCGAACACGAAGTCGGCGCCGAGCACTTCGAGCTTCTCGACGAAGTGCTCATACCCGCGACTGATGATTCCGACGTTGCTGATCGTGGAGACGCCATCGGCGCTCAGTGCCGCGATGAGGTAGCTGAAGCCGCCGCGAAGGTCGGGCACGCGCACGTTGGCGCCGTGCAGCGCGGTGGGGCCGGTCACGACGGCCGCCTGCTCGAAGTCACGACGGGCGACCCGCCGCGGGTGGTTCGGCAGACCCGTCTTATGCACGACGATATTGGCGCCCATCTCGTTGAGCGCCTCGGTGAAGCCGAAGCGGTCCTCGTACACGGTCTCGTGCACCGTCGAGACGCCGGGGGCCTGGGTGAGGGCGACGATCAGGGGCTGCTGCCAGTCCGTCATGAAGCCGGGGTGCACGTCAGTCTCCACCGTGACCGGGTGGAGCTCGCCGCCCGGGTGGTAGAAGCGGATGCCGTCCTCTTCTACGTCGAACGCGCCACCGACCTTGCGGAAGACGTTCAAGAACGTCATCATCTCGGCCTGGCGCGCGCCCTCGACGAAGATGTCGCCCTTGGTGACGAGGGCCGCACACGCCCAGCTCGCGACCTCGTTGCGGTCGAACAGGGCGCGGTGCTTGTACCCCTCGAGCCGCTCGACGCCCTCGATGAGGATGACGCGGTTCGGCTCGACGGAGATGATCGCGCCCATCTTCTGCAGGATCGCGATGAGGTCCATGATCTCGGGCTCGATGGCCGCGTTGGTCAGCTCGGTCGTGCCCTTCGCCCGTACCGCGGAGAGCAGCACCTGCTCGGTGGCACCGACGCTCGGGTACGGCAGTGTGATGTTCGCACCGTGAAGGCCGTCGGGCGCGGTGATGTAGAGGGTGGAGGGGGAAGCCGGGTCGAGGGCGAGGTCATAGGATAACGCCCCTTGCGTCGTCGCGGTCTTGATCAACGTCCAGGTCGCGCCGCTGTCGTTAGTGCGCAGCATGTAGCCGCGGAACAGCATG
>JAZJYU010000037.1:0-8391 GCA_040390225.1 Actinomycetota bacterium
GCGAGGCGGCGGCGCTCGGGTTCGGCGGCATTTATGTGCGCGACGATGTCGGCGGCAGCGGCCTTAGCCGCTTCGACGCCGCCCTCATCATGGAGGAGCTGGCGGCAGCCTGTCCCAGCACCGCGGCCTACATCTCCATCCACAACATGGTGGTGTGGATGATCGATTCCTTCGGCAGCGACGAGCAGCGCAGGCGCTGGGTACCGAAGCTGGCCTCGATGGAGCAGCTGGCCAGCTACTGTCTCACCGAGCCCGGGGTGGGATCGGACGCGGCCGCTCTGGTGACGTCGGCGCGGCGCGACGGCGACGAGTACGTGCTGACCGGCGTGAAGCAGTTCATCTCCGGCGCCGGCGCCTCGAGCATCTACGTCGTGATGGCCCGCACGGGCGTCGATGGGCCGAAGGGCATCAGCGCCTTCATCGTGCCGTCGGACTCGCCCGGCCTGTCGTTCGGTGCCAACGAGCGGAAGATGGGCTGGAACGCCCAGCCGACCAGGCAGGTCGTGTTCGAGAACGTGCGGGTGCCGGCGGCGAACCTTCTCGGCGAGGAGGGGGAGGGCTTCACCTTCGCGATGAAGGGGCTGAACGGCGGCCGCATCAATATGGGCGCGTGCTCGCTGGGCGGCGCCCAGTGGGCCCTCGACCAGGCGGTGCGCTACGTGAAGCAACGTGAGGCGTTCGGGTCACCGCTGTCGGAACAGCAGTCGCTGGTGTTCGAGCTCGCCGACATGGAGACCGACCTGCAGGCGGCGCGGCTACTGCTCAGGCGGGCGGCATCCGCTCTCGACAATTCCGAGCCGGAGACGGCATCGCTGTGTGCGATGGCCAAGCGATTCGCGACGGATGTCGCGTTCAAGGCAGCGAACTCCGCGCTTCAGTTGCATGGCGGCTATGGCTACCTGGCCGACTACGGCATCGAGAAGGTCGTTCGCGACCTCCGGGTTCACCAGATACTGGAGGGGACGAACGAGATCATGCGCCTTATCGTCGGGCGCGCCCTTCTGGAGGATGCATAGTGACCGAACCCGAAGTACTGTTCGAGCGGCGGGGCCCGCTCGGCCACATCATCCTCAATCGCCCGAAGTCGATCAACGCGCTGACCACCGGAATGGTGCTCGCCATCCAGCCCCAGCTGGACGCCTGGGCGACCGACGACTCGATCGACACGGTGCTGATCACCGGCGCTGGTGAGCGCGGCCTGTGTGCGGGTGGCGACATCGTCTCCATGTACAACGACGCCAAGAGCGGGCAGATCGAGCGCTCGGCATTCTTTCTGCGCAATGAGTACCGGCTGAACTCGACCATCGCGAACTATGCCAAGCCGTACGTCGCGATCATGGACGGCATCGTTCTCGGCGGCGGCATCGGCCTCTCGGCGCACGGGTCGCATCGCGTGGTCACTGAACGCTCGAAGCTCGGCATGCCCGAGACCGGGATCGGATTTTTTCCGGATGTCGGCGGCACCTGGCTGCTCTCCCACACTCCCGGCGAGCTGGGCACGCACCTCGCCCTGACGGGTGGCTCGATCGGAGCCGGGGACGCGATCGCCATCGGGCTCGCCGACTATTTCGTGCCGTCGAACGCGATCCCCGCGCTGATCGTGGCGCTCGAGCACACGGACGCCGGCTCCGCGATCGCGGCGGCAGCGACCGCGGCGCCCGATTCTCCGCTCGCCGCACGACGCGCCTTTCTCGACGAGGCGTACAGCGCGCCGACGGCCGTGGAGATCGTCGAGTGGCTCGGGGCGGATCCCGTGGCAGCAGAGATCCTGTCGAAGTCGCCGACCGCGGTGACCGTCACGCTCGAGGCGCTTCGACGTGGCCGCGTGATGGGCTCGCTGGAGGAGGCCCTTTCGCAGGAATATCGCATGGCACTGACCGCGTTCAGCGCTCCGGACTTCGTCGAGGGCGTGCGCGCACAGGTCATCGACAAGGACCGTCGGCCGAAGTGGTCGCCGGCGACACTCGGCGAGGTTCGCCCTGAGGCCGTCGCGGCGTACTTCGAGCCGATCGGCGCCGACGAGCTCGACCTCACCAGATAAGGACAATGATGACCTCAATCGCTTTCATCGGACTCGGGCACATGGGCGGCCCGATGGCTGTCAACCTCACCAAAGCCGGCTAGGACGTGACCGGGTTCGACCTCATGCCGGCCGCGCTCGATGCCGCGAAGGCGCTCGGTGTCACGGTGTCAGAAACGGCCGCGGACGCTGTCAGGGGCGCGGACATCGTGATCACGATGCTCCCCGCCGGACGACATGTGCTGGGTGCGTACGGCGGTGCGGACGGGCTGCTCGCGGCCGCGAAGGCGGGCACGATCTTCATCGACTCGTCCACGATCGCGGTCGATGACGCTCGCGCCGCACATGAGCTCGCCCTTGCCGCGGGCCACCGCAATCTCGATGCTCCGGTTTCGGGTGGTGTGGTCGGGGCCGAGGGCGGCACGCTCGCCTTCATGGTCGGCGGTTCGGATGAGGACTTCGCCGAGACTCTTCCTGTGTTCGAGGCGATGGGCAAGCGGATCGTGCACTGCGGCGGCCCGGGTCTCGGGCAGGCGGCGAAGATCTGCAACAACATGATCCTCGGCGCCACGATGATCGCCGTCAGCGAGGCCTTCGTGCTCGGCGAGAAGCTCGGCCTCGAGCACCAGGCACTGTACGACGTCGCGGCCAACGCATCCGGGCAGTGCTGGGCGCTCACCACCAACTGCCCGGTGCCCGGCCCCGTTCCGGCGAGCCCGGCCAACCGCGACTACCAGCCGGGTTTCGCCGGCGCTCTGATGGCGAAAGACCTCGGCCTCGCCGCCCAGGCCTTCGAGTCGACCGGCGTACATTCCGAGATCGGGATGCTCGCCAGCGAGATATACACGCGATTCGCGGAGGGCGACGGCGCGGTGCTCGACTTTTCGGGCATCATCGAAGACATCCGTAATCGCAGCGACACAAAGGACGCAGCATGACCGCGACTGAGCCAGTGCACACTGAGCCAATTGACTACCAGACGATCGAGACCGAGCAGCGTGGGCGGGTCGGCATCATCACCCTGAACCGGCCGAAAGCGCTCAACGCGCTCAACGACGCCCTGATGACCGAGGTGGTCGACGCGGTCACCGCATTCGATGCCGACCAGGGGGTGGGCGCGATCGTGCTCACCGGCTCGGACCGTGCTTTCGCGGCCGGCGCCGACATCAAGCAGATGGCGGCTCTCGACTACCAGGAGGCCTACCTCGGCAACCTCTTCGCGGGCTGGAAGGCGTTCAGCGCGGCGCGCACCCCCATCATCGCGGCGGTCGCCGGCTACGCACTCGGCGGCGGATGCGAGCTGGCGATGATGTGCGACTTCATCATCGCCGCCGACACGGCGAAGTTCGGCCAACCGGAGATCAATCTCGGCGTCATCCCTGGGATGGGCGGCACCCAGCGGCTCACCCGAGCTGTCGGCAAATCGAAGGCGATGGAGCTGGTGCTCACCGGCCGCATGATGGGTGCGGCCGAGGCGGAGAGCGCAGGGCTCGTCGCGCGCGTGGTCGGCGCTGCCGACCTGCTCGCTGACGCCCTCTCGACTGCGGAAACCATCGCGTCGAAGTCGCTCCCCGTCGTCTACGCGGCGAAGGAGGCGGTGAATGTCGCGTTCGAGTCGTCGCTGGCGGAGGGCCTGCGTTTCGAGCGCCAGGCGTTCTTCTCGCTGTTCACCCTCGACGACCAGAAAGAGGGAATGGCCGCCTTTTCTGAAAAGCGCGATGCGAAATTCACCAACCGCTAGGTCACAGCGGGTCGGGCACCGGCTGCGGGTCGGTGAAGTCCCCGGCAGCGCGGCGGAACCGGGCGAGGATGCGCACCAGTGCGGTGACGTCGTCCTCGGTGAGGCCGGGCTGTTCGAAGACGGAGCCGTTGAGTGCCGCCGCGGCGTGCGCGACCAGTTCGTGGCCGGCATCCGTCAGCACGACGAGGGTCGCGCGGCCGTCGGTGGGATGAGGGTCGCGCCGGACCAGGCCGTCGCGCTCCAGCCGGTTGACGGTATTGGTGACGCTCGTGGGGTGCACCTGCAGTCGTGCGCTGGCGCTGGCCATGGGCAGAGCGCTCTCCCGGGTGAAACTCAGCAGGGCGAGCATCTCGAACCGGGCGAAGGAGAGGTCGAACGGCTTGAGGGCCGCCTCCACGCGAGCCAGCATGAGCTGCTGCGCCCGCATGATGGAGGTGACAGCCGCCATACCGTCGGCGGCATCCGCCCACCCGTGCGCCATCCACTGCCGTTTCGCTTCGGCGATCGGATCGATCGGCAGGGGCGTTGCCTGGGACACCGTCGAGGTCCTTTCAGGTTGCTCGGTGAAACAACGGTATCGTCGAAAGGGTCTTTACCGCGGTCAATCGTCGTCGCGCGGGCATGTCGAGTACCAGTCGCACCACACACGCGTCAGTAGCAAAGGAGCAATCATCGTGAAAATCGTCGTTCTGATAAAACAGGTGCCTGACACCTATGAGGATCGCAAACTCAACACCGCGACGGGAATCCTCGAGCGGGATGCGAGCGAGAAGGTCATCGATGATGTCACCGAGCGCGCGCTCGAAGTGGCCCTCACGCACAAAGACTCAGACAAGTCCACCGAGGTCGTGGCGCTCTCGATGGGCCCCGCGTCTGTGACGGATTCCCTGCGCAAGGCTCTTGCTTCGGGTGCGGACTCGGCCGTGCACGTGCTGGACGAAGCGCTCGACGGGTCGGATGCCGGCTGGACGGCATCCGTACTGGCGGCGGCGCTCAAGCGCACCGGCTTCGATCTGATCATCGCCGGCAACGAATCGACCGATGGTCGCGGTGGCGTCGTGCCGGCGATGATCGCCGAGCACCTCGGGCTCGCGCACCTCAGTTACCTGAACTCGGTCGAGCTGACCGACTCGACCGCGAGCGGCGTGCGTGCCGGCGAGGACGGAACGTCGACGGTGCACGTCGGGCTGCCCGCCGTGCTGTCGGTCACCGATCGCCTGCCAGAACCGCGCTTCCCGAACTTCAAGGGAATCATGGGTGCGAAGAAGAAGCCGCTCGAGACGATCACGGTCTCCGAGCTGGAGCTCGACCCGGCCTTCCCCGGGCTCGCTCGCTCGGTTGTGCTCTCCACGGCCGTGCGCCCAGCACGCACATCCGGTACCAAGGTCGTCGATGAGGGCAATGCCGGCGTCGAACTGGCCGAATTCCTCGCCGCGCAGCGACTGATCTGACTTAGGGAGACTCGATATGTCCAACGTTCTCGTTCTCATCGAACTGTCATCGACCGGTGAGGTGCGCTCCACCGCACCCGAACTCATCGCGGCTGCCGCGCGCCTCGGAACCCCGGTCGCCGTGCTCGCGGTGAAGCCGGGCACCGGTGCCGATCTCGCGAAGACCCTTGGGGGCTTCGGTGCGGCCCAGGTCTACGTCGGCGAGTCCGACCAGGTCGGCAGCGCGCTGGTCGCCCCGCAGCTGGAGGCACTCGCCTCCGCCGTCGCGGCGCTTGACCCGTCGGCGATCATCGTCGCCAACTCGAACGACAGCCGCGATGTCGCCGGCCGGCTGGCCGCGCGCCTCGGTGCCGCCCTGGTCATCGACGCCGTCGATCTGAAGTCAGACGGCGGAAAGGTCGTCGCGACCCACTCCGTCTTCGGTGGTGCGTACACCGTCGAGTCCACCGTCGACGGCGGGCTCGGCATCGTCGTGCTCCGCCAGGGCGCGGTCGAGGAGCGCGCCGCCGCGGGAAAGGGTGAGCTGACCACCGTCGCACTCGACCTCGGCGCTGACAGCTTCGCGGTCATCGACTCGGTCGAACCCGCGGTCGCATCGGGCCGTCCCGACCTGCGTGGGGCGACCCGCGTGGTCTCCGGCGGTCGCGGTATCGGCTCGGAGGCGAACTTCGCTCTGGTCGAGCAGCTTGCGGATGTGCTCGGTGCCGCCGTCGGCGCATCTCGCGCCGCGGTCGACGCTGGCTACGTTCCCCAGGCGATGCAGGTCGGTCAGACCGGTACCACCGTGTCGCCCCAGCTGTACGTCGCTCTCGGTATCTCCGGCGCGATCCAGCATCGCGCCGGCATGCAGACCGCGAAGACGATCGTCGTGATCAACAAGGATGCCGACGCACCCCTGTTCGACATCGCCGACTTCGGCGTCGTCGGCGACGTGTTCACCGTGGTGCCGCAGCTGATCGAGGCGATCAACGCCCGCAAGTCCAAGTGAGTTCCGCCATCCTCGTCTCCGACGCTGTCGCGGCGGCGCTGGCCGAACACCGTCCGGTGGTCGCCCTCGAATCGACGATCATCTCGCACGGCCTGCCGCGGCCTCGCAACCACGAGGCCGCACAGGAGTTCGAGCAGATTCTGCTCGATGCCGGGGTGACTCCGGCGACCATCGCGGTGCTCGACGGCGTGCCGCGGATCGGGCTGGATGCCGAAGGCGTGCGCAGGATCGCCGAGGAGGAGCTGGCGAAGGCGAGCGTTCGCGACCTCCCGATCCTGGCCGCGGCAGGGGCATCCGGAGCCACCACCGTCGCGGCGACCGCGCACCTCGCTGCGAAAGCCGGAGTGCGCGTGTTCGCGACCGGTGGCCTCGGCGGCGTACACCGCGGGGCGTCGAGCACCTTCGACGAATCGGCGGACCTGTCGACGCTGGCGGTCACCCCGATCACGGTGGTGAGCGCCGGAGTGAAGTCGGTGCTCGACATCGCGGCGACTCTCGAGCGACTCGAAACGCTGAGCGTTCCCGTGGTCGGCTACCAGACCCGGGTCTTCCCGAGCTTCTGGCTGCGCGAGTCGGCGTTCACCCTTGATTGGTCCGCCGATTCGGCCGCTCAGGTGGCGAAGATCATGAGGAGTCAGGACGAGCTCGGCCATGGGCAGGGCATCGTGGTGGCGAACCCGATCCCGGCCGATCAGCAGTGGGACCCGGCCGAACACGACCGGGTGCTCACCGAGGCGCTCGCGCTCGCCGATGAGGCCGGGGTCAGCGGCAAGGCGGTCACGCCGTTCCTGCTGCTCAAGATCGTCGAACTCTCGGGCGGCCGCAGCCTCGAGGTGAACCTCGATCTGGCCCGCAACAACGTGCGGGTCGCGGCGCAGATCGCTACCGAGTGGGCAGCGCTTGCCGCCTGACCCACGCATCGTCGTCTTCGGTGACGTTTTCGACGACGTGGTCGTCGTTCCGAGCCACGCGATCCGGCCGGACACCGACACGCTGTCGTCGATCCGCACCCGCGCGGGCGGCTCCGCGGCGAACACTGCGGCCTGGCTGGGGTCGCTCGGAGCACCGGTCGACTTCGTCGGACTGGTCGGCGCCGGCGACTCGGTGCGTCACGCCGCCCAGCTGCCAGGCGTGACCGCCCACCTCGAGGAGCACTCCGCGCTTCCGACCGGCACGATCGTCGTGATCGTCGAGGGCGAGACGCGCACCATGCTCACCGACGTGGGGGCGAACGCGGAGCTCAGCGCGGACTCCGTCACCGACGCACTGGTGGATGCCGCGTCCCTCATCCACTTCACCGGCTACAGCCTGTTCGGCTCTCCCCAACGGGCCGACGCCGTCGCGCGGCTGTTCGCGCGCGCCGGGGACACCGCGATCTCAGTAGACCCCGGGTCGGCCGGCTTCATCGCCGACTTCGGCGCCGAGCGCTTTCTGGACGCGATCGATGGCGCGACCTTCCTGTTCCCGAATCTCGAGGAGGGCCGCCTGCTCACCGGCCTCGACGACCCGCTCGCCATCGCACTGAGCCTCGCCCAACGGTTCGAGATCGTCGCTCTCACCCTCGACACCGAGGGGGTTATCGTCGCGCAGCGCGGGCAGGGCGTCGATCGGTTGCCCACAGTGCCCGCGCAGATCGTCGACCCGACCGGCGCGGGTGACGCGTTCGCGGCGGGCTTCCTCGCCGAGTGGCTTCGGTCGCACGACGCGGTCGCGGCGGCGCGTGCCGGCGCACTCGCCGGGTCGTGGGCGGTCGCGACCATCGGGGCCCGGCCGAAGTAAGGGGCTCGAGCGTGTCGAGACCTCACCGACGAGCATCCCGCGTGTAAGTCTCGACAAGGTCGACCTGCTTTTACGATTGCGGCGCGCTTGCAGGCGGCAGTGTGGATAACTTCTCAGCATTTACTATACGAACTGTTACCTTTGCAACACTTTCGTAGCTGAGGACAATCATGACGCCGTACGCCCGCTCGCTCGGAGTGTCGGTGACGCTCGTCGTGTCGCTCAGCGTGGGTGCGCTGAGTGCGCCCGTGGCCGCCGACGCGGTGACCGCCCCGTCATTCCCGGTGATCGCCTCGCCGTCGTTTCACCGGCCAGCCCGTTCAAGCGGGAGGAATTCGACGAGGGGATCGACGAGATCCGCCGCTTGGGCTTCGAGCCCGCTAGTGGACGCGAGCTGGTTACAGACAAGGTT
>JAZJYU010000037.1:8401-12218 GCA_040390225.1 Actinomycetota bacterium
AGTTTCGACCCGACTGTGGACGGGGTTGCCCCTGCACCGACGAGTACGCCGACCTCTGTTCCTGCGAGCGCACACAAAGTCACGAGATTCGACGGTGCGACGCAGAAAGTCGTTTCGCGTACGGCAACGACCACCGTTATGAAAGACGCTAACGGTATCAAGCGTGCTGTGTTGGCGTCCGGTCCGATCAACGTGAAGTCGGGGTCGAACTGGGTGCCCATCTCCACGGCGCTCAGTGATGACGGTTCTGGCGGGCTGATCGCACGATTGACGCCTTTGTCCCCCCGATTTGCGAGTCGGGCGGATTCCGACAGGCTGCTCCAGGTTTCGAACGATGGTTTTTCACTGTCTTTAGCGTTGGATGGGGCAGCCAAGTCGGGGGTGCAGCATCCGACGATCCCGTTCACGAGTGTCGGGGCTGACCTGGCGAGCTATTCGTCGGTGTTCCCCTCCACGGATCTGCACTATCAGGTCGGCGCGGGTTCGGTGACGGAGAGGATGGTGCTTAACGCTGTTCCGTCGGTGAAGAATTCCAGCTACTCGTGGACGGTGACAGCCAAAGGGTTGACACCGATTCGCACCACCGCGAACGATCTCGACTTCGTGGCGACGAACGGCACGGTGGAGTTCGTGATCCCTGCTTTCACGATGTGGGACTCGTCGAAGGATGCGGCGCGCGAGCCGGTACCGTACGCGGTGACCAAGCTGACCGCTTCGACCTGGCGAATCACCCTTTCCCCTTCACGTTCCTGGCTGGCCGGCGAGAAACGCGTGTACCCGGTCACCATCGATCCGGACGTGCTCGAGGGCGGCCTGTACGAGAGCAGCTCGTACTCGGTGAATTCGGCGGGCACATCCGTGCCCGGCGGACGGATCGGTGGAACGTCGCACTGGTACGCGAACATCACCTACGACCTGCGGGCCATTGCGGGCAAGCAGCTGACGTACGCGAAGTACGAAATCCAGGCGCTTCCCGGCAGTTCGTACGGCTGCCCGATCGGTGCCACCGTCGACGACCCGAGCGGCGTGGAGATGTTTAACGGTCTCTACTGTGAGTACGACCCGGGTAGCTACAACCACGAGGAGGCTGTCAACGACGAACCAACACTGCAGTACGACTTTGCGCGGTGGGCCGCTCAGAGCGTGCAGAGCGCACAGCTGTATGTGTACGGCAGTGGTTACCCATACAGCATCGAGTACATCACGACGGCGGTCGCGGTCGAGTACAAAGACTTTCCGACCGTTACCGGTGTGACGTCGGCGACTCCCACGAACGGGGCGAAAGCCCCGGACATGCCGATCCTGCAAGCGACAGGCACCGACCCCAACGCCACCGGTCTGCACTTCAAGTACGAGTTCAGCACCGACCCCACCTTCTCGAGCATCGCCTGGGCTTCGCCTTTCGCGCCCGACGGGCCGTATCAGGTACCGAAGACTCACCTGCTGCCGGGCACCAAGTACTACTACCGCATCACCGCGGGGGACGACTACGACGGCGTCCTCGGTGTCGGCACACGGCCGCCGGCGACTAACTCAGCGTGGTACTTCGTCACGAACACGCCCGCGCCGACCCCCGACACGTCGGCTGTGTCGCCGGGCAAGGGGCAGGTGGTGACTTCTCTCACGCCGACGTTCAGCAGCCCTACGGTGACTGACACGGACAGCACGGTTGCGGTGCAGTACAACTTCCGGGTTGCGACCGGTACCGATGGTAAGTCGGGTTCGGTGACCACGTCCGGTTGGCTCCCTGCACCGGCCTCTGGTCCGGTCACCTGGACGCCGCCGATCGGCAGCCTGCAGGATGGTGGTTCGTACACGCTCGCGGTTCTGACCAGCGACGGTGTCGACACGAATTACGACCCGACCGATGTGAACCATTTCACCGTCAACCTGCGGATTGGCACACCGGGTCCGGCCCCGACGGATGCGGCGGGCCCGGTGACGGTGAACCTCGCGAACGGCAATGCGAACCTCTCGTTCACGTCGCCGACCGTGTCGACGATCGGCGGTCCGATGGGGATGTCGTTCGTGTACAACTCGTTGCAGGCCGGTAACCAGTTCGAGGGACTCACCGGCAGCTACTTCAACGCGCTCACGCCGGGTCAGGCGTCAACAACGACGTTCGATTTGACGGGGAAGACTCCGGTGTTGGTGCGCACCGACCCGAACGTGTCGTTCGACTGGAGCGCTGCATCCCCCGCGCCCTCCGTTCCCTCGACCTATTTCATGGCGAAGTGGACCGGGTTCGTGCAGGTGCCCGCCACGGGTGGCCCGTTCACGTTCGGGCTGCAGCATGACGATGGTGCGGTGTTGTCGGTCGGCGGCAGCAAGGTGATCGACCAGTGGTCGAGTGTCGTTCCGACCACCCAGTGGGCGACGTCGACCACGGCCAGCGGGTCGGGTCAGCTGCCGTTCGAGCTCGACTACAACCAGTCCACCGGCACCGGATATGTGCAGTTGTGGGTGAAGGATGCTTCCGGTACGACCAAGATCGTGCCGTCGTCGTGGTTCACCACCAGGTTCCAGTCCCTGCCCGCCGGCTGGTCGGCGTCATCCGCCCTGACCGGGGACGCGGGCAACTATGTGTCGGCGCAGCTGTCCGACGGTTCGGTTGCTCTCACCGACGTGTCCGGCACCGTCCACACCTACACGAAGACGTCGGCCGGTGGTTACACCGCCCCGGCCGGCGAGTACGGTGTTCTCGCGCTCAGTTCCGCCGGACTGGTGACATTGACCGATGACGACGGTACTGTTTACAGCTTCACCGCCCAGGGCAAGGTCGCAACCGTCACCCCGGCGACGGATTCGAAGAAGGCGGCGACACCGGTCGCCACCTACCGGCCTGGTACCGGTCAGGTGGATGTCATCACCGACCCGCTGTCCGCCGCGGCCGCGCAGAAACGCCAGGTGGTGTTCGCCTATTCGGGTGATACCGCGGTGGCGGTCGGGCTCGGGAACGGCGATACCGATGGCAACAACGCGCAAAGTTCGGGGAGCGCGTGCAGCGTGCCGGCCGGGTTCGACCAGCCGCCGGTCGGGATGCTGTGCCGCATCATCTACCCCGGCCACGTGGAAGGGGCCGCCGATACCACGGAGCTGCTCTACAGTTCGGGGCAGCTGGCCGAGATCCTCGACCCCGGCTATGAGGCGTCGAGCTTCGGTTACGACAGTAACGGGCGGCTGAGCCGTATCCGTAACTCCCTCGCGAACGATTGGCTGGTTGCGCCGAACACCAGCCGAACACCATCGGATGCCAACGCAGCGACCATCACCTACACCGACGCCGGCCTGGTGAACACGGTCAGCCTGCCGGCGCCGGACGGCACGACGATGTCTCTTCGCCCGCAGAAGACCTATAACTACGGCTCAGGCAGCACGACGGTCGACGTTGCCGGCCAGTCCGGCCACGCCAAGACGGTGACGTTCGACTCGGCGATGCGGCAGCTGACCGCGACGTCCGCGATGGGTGTCACCGGGTCGCAGGTGTGGTCGAACAAAGACCAGTTGTTGTCGGCGACGGATGCGGTGGGTCATGAGACGACCACGATCTACGATCCGCGCACTGATCGTCCGACCGACACGTACGGGCCGGCACCGGCCGCCTGTTTCGGCGCCGATCGCACACCCTTGGCGTCGTGCCCGATCCTGCCGGCACATTCCCACACCGGTTACGACTCCGGCCTGGTCGGGTTGAACGCGGCGTATTACAACACCCCGGATCTGGGTGGTGCGCCCACCCAGTTCAGCCTCGGGCTGGCACCCGTGACCGGGGCGACGGTCGCCACCGACGGGTCGGTGAACGCGGACTGGGGTGTCG
>JAZJYU010000038.1:0-10228 GCA_040390225.1 Actinomycetota bacterium
GATCGACTGTGCCGTCGGCGGCGACCAGCGAGGCGAAGCGGGTGGGCACGGCGCCGACCGTGACCGCGGCATCCAACATCTGGTCGTAGAAGGAGAAGGCCTCGGGGATGGAGGAGTCGGTCCGACCGAGCCCGAGGGACGCCAGACGCTCACGCGTGGTGCGTCGAAGCTCGGCGGCGGTCGCCTCGAGCTCGTCGGCCGTCGTCGTGCCCGCCCAGAACGACTCGACGGCCTTCTTGAGCTCGCGGCGACGCCCGATCCGGGGGTAGCCCAGGATGCTGCCGGTGGGGAAGGTGGGGCTCGTCATGCGGATTCCTTGAGTTTGGATGATTCTGGTGAGGTCAGCTCGGCGGTGAGACCGACTCCGTCGAGAACGGACAGTACGGCCCGATGCTGGTTGAAAGTGTAGAGGTGGAGGCCCGGGGCGCCGCCGGCGAGGATCTCGAGGGAGAGCGCAACGGCGTGTTCGACGCCGATGGCCTCCTGTTCCTCGGCCGATCCGGATGCGTGCAGTCGTCGGGACAATTCCTCCGGCCGACGCTCGCCCGTGAGTTCGAGGATCCGCTCGAGTCGCGCCGCCGTCGTGGCGGGCATGAGCCCGGGCAGGATGGGGATGCTCACCCCGGCGGACCGCGCCTCCTGGGCGAAGCCGAGATAGTCCTCGGCATGAAAGAAGAGTTGGGTGATGGCCATGGTCGCCCCGGAGACTTGTTTGGCCAAGAGGGTGTCGATGTCCTGGTTCGATCGTTTCGAGCGCGGATGGCCGTTCGGGAAGGCGGCGACGGCCACGCGCACCTTCTGCCGCGTCGACGGGATGGCGCCCCCGCCGGAGGCGCTTCTGGAGGGAAGCGTGGCGTATTGGGCCCGCTCGGTCTGCACGCGATGGATGAGCTGCACGAGTTCGGAGGCGCTCCCGAGATCACCGAGGAAGTGGTCGCCTTCCACCGCACCGCGGGGGGGATCCCCGCGAAGGGCCAGAAAGCTGGTGATGCCCGCGTCGAGGAACTCCCGGACCAGGCGATTGGCCTCGAAGTGGGAGGACCCGACGCAGGTGAGATGAGCGAGCGGATGCACCGTGGTGTGTTCGAGAATGTACCGCAACACCTCGAGCGAACTCTCCCGCGAGGATCCATTGGCCCCGTAGGTGACCGACAGGAAGTCGGGCCCGACAGAAGCGAGTCGCTGGATGGTGTCCCGGAGCGCCTGCGCCGCCGTTTCAGTGCGCGGCGGAAACAACTCGAACGAGAACGGGATTCGCGCGCCGTCGACCGTCACCGGGGCACGGCTCTCGCCGGGGCTGTCGGGAGCGGGCACGGTCTGTCCTCGGTGATTCGGGACGGGTGACGAGTGGCCCACAGGCCCACTGCATCGCCGTCAAGGGGGATGCGGAGCCGAACGCTCCACTGGGCGGGTGCCGGGCTCGGCTGTCGCTCCGGCGCCCACAGGAATCAGAGGTGAATTCCGTGGCCGACGTGTTTTACAGAATAGCAAGCCCCGCGTTATGAGAAGAAGTGTTACGTCGCCGGGGCGTTGATCAGGGCAGGGCTGCCGGCAGCGCGACGGCGAACGCACGCACCGCCGCGGCGTGTTCCTCGGTGACCAGAACGGATATTCGCGTGCCGCCCTCTTCGTAGACGGTCGAGACGATTCGCGCGTGATCGTGCAGCGAAGAGATCACCTCGCCCCGGTCGTAGGGGACAAGAAGGTCGAGCTCGATCGAGGGGGCCGGAAGCGCGCGTGAGATGGCGGCGAGGATCTCCTCGATCCCTTCCCCCGTGCGTGCCGAAGCAAAGATCGCCCGCGGCTCGAGTCCCCGGAGAACGAGTCGCTGGCTGTCGTCGATGAGGTCGCTCTTGTTGAAGACCACGATCTCCGGGATGTGGCGCGCCTCGACCTCGCCGATCACATCGCGCACGGTGGCGAGCTGGTTCGCCGGGTCCGGGTGCGACCCGTCGACGACGTGGAGGATGACATCCGAATCGGCGATCTCCTCGAAGGTCGAGCGGAACGCCTCGACCAGCTGGTGAGGAAGGTTGCGCACGAAGCCGACGGTGTCGGTGAGCGTGTAGAGCTGGCCGTCATCGGTCTGGTTCTTGCGGACGGCCGTGTCGAGGGTGGCGAACAGTGCGTTCTCGACCAGGGCGCCGGCCCGGGTGATGCGGTTGAGCAGCGACGACTTACCGGCGTTCGTGTAGCCGGCGATCGCGACCGAAGGGACCGAATTGCGGTTGCGGTTGGCGCGCTTCGCCTCGCGAGCCGGCGTGAAACCGAGGATCTGCTTGCGCAGCCGGGACATGCGGGTATGGATGCGGCGCCGGTCGAGCTCGATCTTCGTCTCACCCGGTCCACGGCTTCCCATGCCGTTGCCCGCGCCCACCTGGCCACCGGCCTGACGGGACATCGACTCACCCCACCCGCGAAGGCGGGGAAGCAGGTATTCGAGCTGGGCCAGTTCGACCTGGGCCTTGCCCTCACGGCTCTTCGCGTGCTGGCTGAAGATGTCCAGAATGACGGCGGTGCGATCGATCACCTTCACCCGCACCACGTCCTCCAGCGCGCGGCGCTGGCTGGGGGCGAGTTCGCTGTCGACGACGACCGTGTCCGCGCCGGTTGCGGCCACGACATCCCGCAGCTCGAGCGCCTTGCCCTTACCGAAGAAGGTGCTGGGGTCCGGATTCCCCCGCCGCTGCAGCAGGCCGTCAAGAACGACCGCGCCCGCGGTCTCCGCGAGAGCGCTCAGTTCGCGCAGCGAATTCTCCGCCTCGGCCGCGTTCCCCTGCGAGTAGATGCCGATGAGCACGACCCGTTCGAGACGCAGCTGCCGGTATTCGACCTCGGTGACGTCTTCGAGTTCGGTGGAGAGGCCGGCGACACGCCGCAGCGCTTGGCGCTCCTCGCGGTCGAGCTGCTCGCCGTCGTCACTCGGCCGCAGCTCCAGTCCCTCGGTCTGCAGTGCCTGCGCGCCCGAGGTAAAAAGGGAGTAGCCAGATGACCGCGTCGCGGCGCGGGCCAGCACGCGGTCGACGATGTCCGCGTCCTCGTGGTCCGTCGCTTCACTCTCAATCATTCCGTTAACCTTAGCTCTTCGTATTTCGGTAGGTTCTCTGCATGGCCAATGAGCATTACTTCTCATCCGTCCCGGGAAGTGAACTCAGACTGCGCCAGATTCGCGTGCCTCTAGCCGGGCAGGTCTACGACCTGACCACCTCGAACGGCATCTTCAGCCCCGAGCGCATCGACGCCGGAACCCAGGTTCTGCTCACCAATACTCCGGCTCCGCCGCCCGGAGGCCACTTTCTCGACCTCGGGTGCGGGTGGGGGCCGATCGCGCTGACCCTCGCGCTCGAGGCGCCCCGCGCGACCGTCTGGGCGGTCGACGTGAACGAACGGGCACTCGATCTCGTACGACGGAACGCCGCAACGCTCGGACTCACCAACGTCAACGCCGTGCGCCCCGAGGATGTTCCCGCCGGGCTCGAATTCCGCACCATCCGGTCCAACCCGCCTATCCGGGTCGGCAAGGACGAACTGCACAGCATGCTCGACCACTGGCTGCCGCGACTGGAGGAGGACTCGGATGCCTGGCTCGTCGTGCAGCGCAACCTCGGTTCCGATTCGCTGCACCGATGGCTCGAAGGAGCGCTGCCCGAGCACTTCTCGGTGTCGCGGGCGGCGACCAACAAGGGCTACCGGGTTCTGCGGGTTCGGCGCCGTTAGACGGAGAGGGTGCCCTCGAAGACGAGCTCGGCGGGCCCGCTGAGCGAGACGTGCTCGCCGTCCTCGGCCGGCCACATCCGCACGCCGAGCGTGCCGCCGGGAACCTCGACCTTCCAGTTGTTAGGGGCCTCCGGGCCGGCCCAGTAGCGGGTGGCCAGTGCCGCCGCGACGGCGCCCGTGCCGCAGGACAGGGTCTCGCCGCTCCCGCGCTCGTGCACCCGCATCCGGATGTGCCCCACCCCATCGCGCACCATCGGTTCACGAGGCACGACGAACTCCACGTTCGCACCGTGCGCGGGCTCAGGGTCGAGCTGCGGGATGAACGACAGATCCGCAGCATCCAGCTCCTCCTCGCTGGAGAGCGCCACAACCACGTGGGGGTTCCCGACGTTGATGCCGAGTCCCGGGCGCTGAACCTTCAGATTTTTCGCACGCACCAGTGGCTCACCGCCGTCGAGCTTCCAGCGGCCCATGTCGACCTGGAACCCGGTCGCGTTCCGCTGCAGGTCGCGCACTCCCCCGCGGGTGCCGATCGAGAGCGTCTCGCCGGGCTCGAGCGTCGCCAGCCCGTTCTCGATGAGATAGCGAGCGTAGACCCGGATGCCATTGCCGCACATCTCCGAGACCGAACCGTCGGAATTGTGGTAGTCCATGAACCACTCGGCTCCGTCGTCCTCGGCGAGGGACGCCGCACCGTCGGCCAGGTTCTTCGACCGCACCGCCCGGATCACCCCATCGCCGCCCACACCGAAGTGCCGGTCGGCGATCGCCGCCAGCTGCGCCGGGGTCAGGTCGATCTCGCCATCGGGGTCGGAGAAGAACACGAAGTCGTTTCCGGTTCCGTGACCCTTGGTGAAGTGGAGCTCAGGCATCGCTTAACAGTAGTTGGAGCGACGACTCGACCCGGCCAGCATCGTCGGACTCGAACCAGGTCGCCGGGTAGCGCGCGAACCAGCCGACCTGCCGCCGCGCGTACTTTCGAGTGAGCGCCGCGGTCTGCTCGATCGCCTGCTCCTCGCTCAGCTCACCGCGCACCTGCGCGATCGCCTGCGCGTAACCGATGGCCCGGGACGCCGTGACGCCGAGCCCCGCGCCCATGAGACCCTCCACTTCGCGCACCAGTCCGTCGCGCCACATCCTGCGCACGCGTTCATCGAGACGCTCGACCAGCAGGGAGCGCTCTGCGCGCAGCCCGATGATCGCGGTCCGCAACCAGCGTGCCGACTCGTCCGGCAGGCCCGAGCCGAACGGCTCACCGGTCAACTCGACCACCTCGAGCGCGCGCACGATCCTGCGGCCGTTGTGCGGGCCGATCGCCTCGGCCGCCACCGGGTCGAGCTCACTCAGCCGCCGCGACAGCATGCCCGGCCCGACCTCGAGCAGTTCGGCTTCGAGCCGGGCGCGGATGTCCGCGTTCGTGCCGGGAAAACGGAAATCCCAGACCACCGCCGACACGTACAACCCCGAGCCGCCGACGAGGATCGGCACGGCATCGCGCGCGCGGATCTCCCCTATCGCCGCCCGGGCATCGGTCTGATACGCCGCAACGCTCGCCTCGTCCCGGGGATCGAGCACATCGAGCAGGTGGTGCGGGATGCCGCGGCGCTCTGCCAGCGGCAGCTTGGCGGTGCCGATATCCATCCCGCGATAGAGCTGCATCGCGTCGGCGTTGACGATCTCCGCTTTCCTGCCGCGCGCCTCAAGCGCTTCAGCGAGATCGAGGGAGAACTCGGACTTGCCGGTGCCCGTGGCCCCGACGATCGCGACGAGCTCAGGAATGCTGCCGTAGCCCATCGTGCAGGTCGTAGATGGGGCTCGTCGCGACGCGGAGCGTCGGCAGGCCCAGCGAGACCGGCCCGGTACCCTCGGCGTGCGACGGGACCTCGCAGGCCGCGGTCTCGGCGCGATCCCAGGCATCGCCGGCGATCGTGCGGCGGATGCGCAGCGCCGAACCGTCCACCGAGTCGGCGATCAGGTAGAACGGCTTCGCGTCTGAAATCGTGACGGTGACGACATCGCCCGGGCGCGGCACAGCGCTGTGTGCGGGCACCTCGAAGTGCACCAGGCGGGAATCCTCCGCGCGACCCGACAGACGGTTCGTGCTCGCGTCCTTCGAACCTTCGGCGCCCACCAGTACCTCCACCGCACGCCCGACCAGTTCCTGATTCAACTCCCAGGAGATGCGCTCCTGCAGCGCGACCAGACGCTCGTAGCGCTCCTGCACCACCGCCTTCGGAACCTGATCGGCCATCGTGGCGGCCGGCGTGCCCTCCCGGATCGAGTACTGGAAGGTGAAGGCCGACGCGAATCTCGCCTGCTCGACGACGCGGAGCGTCTCCTGGAAGTCCTCTTCCGTCTCACCCGGGAACCCGACGATGATGTCGGTGGAGATCGCGGCGTGGGGGATCTTCGCGCGCACCCGGTCGAGAATCCCGAGGAACTTCTCCGATCGGTAGCTTCTGCGCATCGCCTTGAGGATGCGGTCCGACCCGGACTGCAGCGGCATGTGCAACTGCGGCATCACGGCGGGCGTCTCTGCCATCGCGTCGATCACGTCGTCGGTGAACGCGGCCGGATGGGGGCTGGTGAAGCGCACGCGCTCTAGGCCCTCGATCTCTCCTGCCGCACGCAGCAGCTTCGAGAACGCCTGGCGATCACCGAACTCGACGCCGTAGGAGTTGACGTTCTGACCGAGCAGGGTGACCTCGATGGCACCGTCGTCGACCAGGTAGCGGATCTCGGAGAGGATGTCGCCAGGTCGGCGGTCTTTCTCCTTGCCGCGCAGGGCGGGCACGATGCAGAACGTGCAGGTGTTGTTGCATCCGACAGAGATGGACACCCAGCCGCTGTACGTGGACTCCCGCTTGGTCGGAAGAGTCGACGGGAAGACGTCGAGCGATTCGAGGATCTCGAGTTGGGCCTCGTCGTTGTGCCGCGCGCGCTCCAGAAGCGCGGGCAGCGACCCCATGTTATGGGTGCCGAACACCACATCGACATACGGCGCTTTCTCGAGGATTACGTGCTTGTCTTTCTGCGCCAGGCAGCCGCCCACGGCGATCTGCATGCCCTCATGGCCGCGCTTGGTGCTGGCCAGGTGGCCGAGTGTGCCGTACAGCTTGTTGTCTGCGTTCTCCCGCACCGCGCAAGTGTTGATGACCACGACATCCGCCTGCCCACCGTTGGCGGGCACGTAGCCGGCAGCTTCAAGGGAGCCGCTGAGACGCTCGGAGTCGTGCACGTTCATCTGGCAGCCGAAGGTGCGCACCTCGTAGGTGCGCGGCCGGTCGATAGTCGTGTCAGTCATGGTTGGTCAAGTCTATTTCTGAGTCGGGCAGGTTGGGTGACGAAGTCACTTATCGGACAGAACGACTGTGACCGTCTTCGAGGTGATACTCGTTGTTCCGGTTGCCGCGATCGTCTTCGCTGTCGCGTCATAGGTACCCGTGTAGTCGAGCACCCCGTTCGTCGCGTCGATGTAGATCTGCATACTGAGCACGCCGGCCTTCACCGACCAGGTGTCGCCCTGTTCATCGAATGTATTGGTGCCGTACGTCACCTTCACCGTGTGATCCGGCTGCAGCACGAACACGCTCAGATCTCCGGCGGAATCGGTGCCCGACCACGTCGTTCCGGCCGGGTCGATGACCTGGCCGATCTCATTCGACGGATCGAGCTTCGTCAGCGTCGGGGTCGGAATGGGGGACGCGCCCGCAGCGCAGCCGTTCAGCACAAGCACTCCGGCGAGAATCAGCGGTACGGCGGCGAGACGATTCATGCCATCGATCGTATAAGCGCTGCGAGGCGGCAGCCGCGAGCGTGCTAACGGAACCGCACCCCTGACGACCGTCCGCGCAGTGCGGAGTCGACCGCGTTGCGCACGATGGATGACGAATAGCCCTTGCGCAGCAGGAAACCGGTGAGACGCCGCATGGCGGTCTCCTGGTCGTACGACGACAGCTGGCCCGCGCGTTTCTCGGCCAGTTCGGTGGCTCGAGCCTGCTCGTCGTCATCGTCCACCTGCTCGAGAGCGAGGTCGATGGCCTCCTGGGAAATGTGGCGGCGGCGCAGCTCCGACGTGAGTGCGGCGCGGCCGAGCCCCTTGCGCTCATGCTGCGTGCGAACGAAGGTCTCTGCCAGAGCGAGATCGTCGATGAGGCCGACCCGTTCGAGCCGCTCCAGTTCTTCTTCGACGACGCCCTCGTCGAGATCACGCGAGAGAAGCGTCTTCTCCATCTCCCAACGGGACATGCCGCGCCGGGTGAGCGCGCTCAGGCTGACGTTCTCGGCCCGGCGTTCGCCTCGGTCACGTCCGAGCTCGTCGAGCCCGGACACCGTGCTGGCGACCGGCGGCGGAACTGGCTGTGCACCCGGGAGGTAGGTGACCCGTGCCAGCCCGTCGCCGCTCGCCATGACTACGCTCCGACCGCGGCGTCGTCGAACTCGGTGTCGCCGAACGCCTCTCCCGATGGATCGACAGCCAGCACAGGACCCGTCTTCGCGGCCGCTTTAGCAGCCGAATCCTTCATGGCGGCGGCCTTCTGGTCGGCTGCCGCAGCCGCCGCAACGGCCTTCGCATCCACGATCACGCCGAGCTTGACCTTGATCTTCTGCTCGATCTCGTCGGCGACCGCCGCGTGCTCGATGAGGAATTTGCGCGAGTTCTCCTTGCCCTGGCCGAGCTGGTCGCCGTCGTAGGTGTACCAGGCGCCGGACTTGCGCACGATCTCGTGCTCGACACCGAAGTCGATGAGACTGCCCTCGCGCGAGATGCCCGTTCCGTAGAGGATGTCGAACTCAGCCTGCTTGAAGGGCGGCGCCATCTTGTTCTTGACCACCTTCACGCGGGTGCGGTTGCCGACGGCATCCGTTCCCTCTTTGAGCGTCTCGATGCGGCGGATGTCGAGGCGAACCGACGCGTAGAACTTGAGGGCTTTGCCACCGGCCGTGGTTTCGGGCGAGCCGAAGAACACGCCGATCTTCTCGCGCAGCTGGTTGATGAAGATCATGGTGGTGTTGGTCTGGCTGAGACCGCCGGTGAGCTTGCGCAGCGCCTGCGACATGAGGCGGGCCTGCAGGCCGACATGGGAGTCGCCCATCTCGCCCTCGATCTCGGCGCGGGGCACAAGCGCGGCCACCGAGTCGATGACGACGAGGTCGATGGACCCTGAGCGCACCAGCATGTCGGCGATCTCGAGCGCCTGCTCCCCGGTGTCGGGCTGGGAGACGAGCAGCGCGTCGATGTCGACACCGAGCGCCTTGGCGTAGTCGGGGTCGAGAGCATGCTCAGCATCGATGAAGGCCGCGATGCCCCCCGCGCGCTGGGCGTTGGCGATGGCGTGAAGGGTGAGCGTGGTCTTGCCCGAAGACTCCGGACCGTAGATCTCCACGATGCGGCCGCGGGGCAGGCCGCCGATGCCGAGCGCGACATCCAGCGCGATGGAGCCGGTCGGGATGACGGCGACGGGCGCGCGCTCATCGCTGCCGAGACGCATCACCGAGCCTTTGCCGAACTGGCGGTCGATCTGGGCGAGAGCGGTCTCGAGGGACTTTTCGCGGTCAGCTGCTGATGGCATTTCTGCTCCTCCTGCTTTGATGTGCACTGCATGTCGTGCTCGGTGCGCCTATAGGCTGCCGCTCCGCCGGGAGAACCGATGTTGCAAGGCTCTCCGACCTTCGACAAGGCTTGTCGGTGGTGATCCCCGACGAGTGCGACGCTACGCGCGACCGGGGACATTGCCCGGAACATCCGCCAGCATGGTGCACAACTCGTCGTTCATCCCCACTGTTGAGGAGCCTAGCCCGAACCGAAGAAATGTTCGAATGAACATCTGCGGCGTGTCGAAAGAATTCGAAGACTAGGCGACCGGCGGTTTGACGCCCCGGCCGTACCAGCGGCTCTCCGGCACGTCGTTCGCCCGGCACAGCGCGAGCCAGATCGAGCGGGTGGCGACGCCCTTCGCGACTGCCTGCTCGGCAGTCAGATCGAACTCCCCCAGCACGAGATCGTGGGCGAGCACGCGGCCATATGCGCCGAACTCCTCGTCGACGGCCGTCCAGAATTCGCTGAGGCGCATGCATCCAACCTAACCGAGCACGATGTCGACTTTCGTCGACGATGCGGTGGGCGCAGCAGGCACATCGTCGACAAAACCCATCACCGTCGGGAAAAGAAGATGCCCGGCTCGCGTGAGCCGGGCATCCGTACAGGGCGCGCACACCGTCGCACCGCTGTCTAAGCAGTTAGCGCGAAACCAGGTCCGCGTCGAAGTCCGCGACGAGGTCGTCGGGGACGGTGTCGGGGATCACGTTGGTGATTCCCTCGATGACGGCGAGACGGTCTCCCACCTCACGCATGATGACCGAAATCGGGGTTTCGAGTGCATCCGCAACCGAAGCGAGAATCTCGGAGCTCGCCTCTTTCTGGCCACGCTCCACCTCGCTGAGGTAGCCGAGAGCGACACTTGCCTTGCTCGCGACCTGACGAAGAGTACGACCCTTCTGCAGGCGGAAG
>JAZJYU010000038.1:10238-22561 GCA_040390225.1 Actinomycetota bacterium
GATGGAGTAGTGACACTACAACCACCTGTAACGAAACTCTAACCGCGGGTCACTGTATGACGCTTGTGAATCACTGTCTTGTAACGAGAACGAAACGAGAAAGATTCCCGTCGATCACGCGAGTTCCGTTGCGAGCTGCGAAAGGAGTTCGGAGACGGTCTGTTCGCGGACGGCCTGCCGCGTTCCGGTGAGCCGCAGGCGCACCGAGCGAACGGACGCACCGACAGCGATCCCGAGATAGACGGTGCCGGGCGGATGCCCGCCCTGTGCGTCGGGGCCGGCCACACCGGTCGTCGCGAGGCCGACATCCGCGTCCCGTCCACCGACCGAGAGCACCTGCCGCACCCGGTCGGCCATCTGTTCGGCCACGAGCGGATGAACGGGTCCGTGCTCGGCGAGCAGGTCGGCGTCGACGCGGAGCACGCTCTGCTTGATCGCCGTGTCGTACGCCACTACAGCACCGACCACCACGGCCGATGCCCCTGGCACAGAGATCAGCTCGGCGGTCACCAGACCGCCGGTGAGCGATTCTGCGACGGCGACCGTGAACCCGCGCTCACGGAGCGCTTCGACAAGCTCAGCAGCCGACACGAGCTCAGCGGCCGACGCTGCGGTTGGCGCGAAGGTACTTGACCACGAAGTCGACGCCAGAATAGACGGTCAGCACGAAGGCTACCCCCATCACGACCCAGTTCACCCAGTGCACCGCGGTATTCCACGACGCAGTACCGAGAAAAGTCCACAGCGGGAACAGGAACAGCGAGATCGCGACCGCCTGGAACACTGTCTTCAGTTTGCCGCTCGCCGCCGCCGGGATGACGCGGCGGCGGATCACGATCAACCGGAAGATCGTGATGCCGAACTCCCGCACCAGGATGACGATCGTCACCCACCACCACAACTCACCCAGAATCGAGAGCGCGACCAGTGCGCCGCCGGTGAGCACCTTGTCGGCGATCGGGTCGACGATCTTGCCGAAGTCGGTGACCAGGTTGAGACGCCGGGCGAGAAAGCCGTCAAGACTGTCCGTGACGATCGCCACGACGAACAGCACCGCGGCGACCCAGCGCAGCGCCCCGAACCGCCCCGCGTCATCGAGCAGGAGCACGATGAACAGGGGCGCCATGAGGATGCGCGCCACCGTGATGATGTTCGCGATATTCGCGTTGGAGGCGGGAGTCGCACCCGCTGTCGCCACTCGTCCTGCGAACAGCGCCATGGCTCACTCCCGGTCGGTCAGTCCCCAGGCGTCCTCGTCGGAAACCTCAACCTCATCGTATCCGCTGGTGCTGGCGACGACCGGGTCCTCCCCGCGCAGCTTCGCGAGTACGGCGGGCAACTGCTCAGGGGCGACCAGAACGTCGCGTGCCTTCGACCCTTCCGAGGGTCCGACGATCTCGCGCGACTCCAGCAGATCCATCAGCCTGCCGGCCTTCGCGAAGCCGACACGCAGCTTGCGCTGCAGCATCGACGTCGAACCGAACTGCGTGCTGACGACCAGCTCCGCCGCCGCCAGCAGCACCTCGAGGTCGTCGCCGATGTCGCCGTCGATCTGCTTCTTCTCCGCGGTGGCCGCGACATCCGTGCGGTACTCAGGCCGGGCCTGTCGCGTGACGTGCTGCACGACCGCGGCGACCTCGCTCTCGGTGACCCAGGCACCCTGCACTCGGATAGCCTTCGAAGCACCCATCGGCAGGAAGAGCGCGTCGCCCTGGCCGATCAGTTTGTCTGCCCCGGGCTGGTCGAGGATGACGCGGGAGTCCGTCATGCTCGACACCGCGAAGGCGAGCCTCGACGGCACGTTCGCCTTGATCAGCCCGGTGACCACGTCGACGGACGGCCGTTGCGTGGCGAGCACGAGGTGGATGCCGGACGCCCGGGCCAGCTGGGTGATGCGCACGATCGAGTCCTCGACATCCCGCGGCGCCACCATCATCAGGTCGGCGAGCTCGTCGACGACCACCAGCAGATACGGGTAGGGCTTCAGCACGCGCTGGCTGTTCTCGGGGAGGGTGATCTCGTTGGCGACGACGGCGGCGTTGAAGTCGTCGATGTGCCGGAATCCGAAGCTGGCGAGGTCGTCGTACCTCATGTCCATCTCCTTCACCACCCAGGCGAGCGCTTCGGCCGCCTTCTTCGGGTTGGTGATGATTGGCGTGATGAGGTGCGGGATGCCGGCGTAGGGCGCCAACTCGACCCGCTTCGGGTCGATCAGCACCATTCGCACCTCGGTCGGTTTCGCCCGCATCAGCAGCGAGACGATCATCGAGTTGACGAAGCTCGACTTGCCCGACCCGGTGGAGCCGGCGACGAGAAGATGCGGCATCTTCGCCAGGTTGGCGACCACGAAACCGCCCTCGACATCTTTGCCGAGGCCGATCGTCATCGGGTGCTGGCTGGATGTGCTGGCGCGCGACCGCAGCACATCGCCGAGCGACACGATCTCGCGATCGGTGTTCGGTATCTCGACGCCGATCGCGCTCTTGCCCGGGATCGGCGACAGGATGCGCACCTCGTTCGACGCGACCGCGTATGACAGGTTCTTGGTGAGCGCGGTGACCCGCTCCACCTTGACGCCCGGACCCAGCTCGATCTCGTAGCGGGTGACCGTCGGGCCGCGGCTGAAGCCCGTCACCTTCGCATCCACCTGGAACTGGTTCAAGACCTCGGTGATCGCGGCGACGATCTTGTCGTTCGCCTCGGAGCGCGTCTTGGGCGGGTCGCCTGGCACGAGCACGGACGGCGTCGGCAGCTTGTACGGCGCCACCTTGTTGGCGGAGACGGGCGGCTCGAACTCACCCGCCGCACCCTTCTCCGACGTCTTGTCGGTGAAGCCCGGGAGCAGGTCTGCGATGAGCGGGCCGCCATCGTCGCGGATGGCCGTGGCCGCGGGCGATACCTCGCCGGTGAACTTCCTGACCGCGCTTTCCGCGTTCTCGAGTTCGCTCAACAGGTCGATGTCGAAGTCGTCGTGCTCGCGCACGCTGTGATCGATGACCTCGGTCACCTGTTCGGTGGGCGAGGTGGTGACCACCGGGGTGTCGAACGCGGGCTCGTCGTCGCGTTTCGGCTTGTTGCGATTCCACCACGGCCCGGAGTCCTCGACCGGCTGGAGGCTGAGATCTTCGATGCCGCCGAAGCTCACGGGGTCAGCGACGGCGCGCGGAGCAGGGTCGGCGAGCTGGGCGCCGAACAGGTACGAGTACAGCTCGCGCAGCCGGGCGCCGATGCGGTTCGGCGGCGTCTTGGTGATGATGAACAGCGACAGGACCATCAGCGCGACGATGATCGGCACCGCCAGGTACCCGGTGCCGACGGTGATGAGCGGGGTGGCGACCACCCAGCCCAGGATGCCGCCGGCGCGCGCGAGGCTCTCCACGCCATCCGACGGTTTCGGCTGACCGCCGAAGGTGTGGCAGAGCGCTGCGATCGTCGTGAGCAGAATGACCATTCCGATGCCGATGCGCCCGTTGTCGTGCACCGACGACGGATGCCGGAACAGCCACGCGGCGAAGATCAGCATGATCACCGGAAGCGCGAACGCCACGCGCCCGAAGAGTCCGCCGAAAGTCCAGGAGTCGAGCGCTACCGCGATCGGATCGGCCGGGTTGAACCATTCGACGATGGCACCGGCGATCGCGAGCAGGAACAGCAGGAACGGCACCCCGTCGCGCCGTTCGTCCTTTGCGAGCGTTTCTTTGCCGAGCACGCGGAACGCACCGCCGACGGCGTGCGCCAGACCGAGCCAGGCGCCGGTGATGAGGCCGGGCGGTTCGACGTATGGCTGGGCGGCCGGCAGCTTACGCGTCGTCCCTTTGCCCGTGGCGCGCTTCGCGGGCGCCGTCGTGCGCGCACGCGAAGTCGACCTGGTACTCGTAGCCATGCGTCAACGCTACTTGCGGGGTGCGTCAGAGCTCGGGCAGACACGCGCTATTCGCTATTCGCCGGTGAGGTCTCGACGAGCTCGACCCGCTCAGGCCTCGATGACGGCCGCCGGGGCGGCGGCCGTCGAAAGCAGCGCTGTCCTTGTCATCGAGGCTACGCCTCGATGACCACCGGCACGATCATCGGGCGACGGCGGTGGCTGGTGTTCACCCAGCGGCCAACGGTGCGGCGGATGACCTGGCTGTACGCGTGCGTGTCGCGGGTACCGTTGTCTGCGGCATCGAACAGCGCGCGCACGATCAGCGGCTTGACCTCGTCGAAGACCGACTCGTCTTCGGCGAACCCGCGGGCCTGGATCTCCGGCCCGACGATCGCCTTCCCGGTCTGCACATCGACCGCGACGAAGATCGAGACGAAGCCCTCCTCGGCGAGGATCCTGCGGTCTTTGAGGTCGGCATCCGTGATCTCGCCGACGGTCGACCCATCCACGTACACGTAGCCGAGATCGAGCTGGCCGACCACCTCGACGTCGCCGTCGGTCATGTCGATCACCGTGCCGTCCTCGCCGATGATCGTCTTCGCCTCTGGTACGCCGGTCGCGATGGCGAGCCTCTGGCTCGCCACCAGGTGACGGTATTCGCCGTGCACAGGCAGCACGTTCTTCGGCTTCAGGATGTTGTAGCAGTACAGCAGTTCGCCCGCCGCCGCGTGGCCGGAGACGTGCACCTTCGCGTTGCCCTTGTGCACGACGTTGGCGCCGAGCTTGGTCAGCCCGTTGATGACGCGATACACGGCGTTCTCGTTCCCAGGGATGAGACTGGACGCGAGGATGACGGTGTCGCCCTTGCCCACCTCGATCTGGTGCTCGAGGTTGGCCATGCGCGCCAGCACCGCCATCGGCTCGCCCTGCGATCCAGTGCTCATGTAGACGATCTTGTCGTCAGGAAGGTCGGCCGCCTTCTTGGCGTCGATCAGCACGCCTTCGGGCACCTTCAGGTAGCCGAGATCCGCGGCGATGGTCATGTTGCGCACCATCGACCGTCCCATGAACGCGACGCGGCGCCCGTTCTCGTGGGCGGCATCCAGCACCTGCTGCACCCGGTGAACGTGGCTGGAGAAGCTGGCGACGATGACCCGGCGCGGAGCCTTCGAAATGACGGCGGCGATCACCGGCCCGATGTCGCGCTCGGGTGCGGTGAATCCGGGAACGTCGGCGTTGGTCGAGTCGGGTAGGAACAGGTCGACGCCGATCTCACCCAGTCGTGCGAACGCACGCAGGTCGGTGATGCGGTCGTCGAGGGGAAGCTGGTCCATCTTGAAGTCGCCGGTATGCAGCACGACCCCGGCGGTCGTCTTGATGGCCACGGCGAGCGCGTCGGGGATCGAGTGGTTGACCGCGATGAATTCGAGCTCGAACGGGCCGAGCTGCTCCGTCTGGCCCTCTTTCACGTTCAGCGTGTACGGCGTGATGCGGTGCTCTTTCAGCTTCGCCTCGACGAGCGCGAGCGTGAGGGTCGAGCCGATCAGCGGGATGTCCTGCCGCAGCTTCAGCAGGTACGGCACCGCCCCGATGTGGTCCTCGTGACCGTGCGTGAGCACCACCCCGATGACATCGTCGAGCCGGTCGCGAATCGGGGCGAAGTCGGGCAGGATCAGGTCGACGCCGGGCTGGTTCTCTTCGGGGAACAGCACGCCGCAGTCGACGATGAGGATCTTGCCGTTCAGTTCGTACGACGTCATGTTCCGGCCGATCTCGCCGAGGCCTCCGATCGGGATGACGCGAAGCGTTCCCTTGGCAAGCGTGCGAGGTTCGTACACGGGCGCGTTCATGCGGTGTGTGTCATCGTGTGGTGCCGGCTACTTTCGGTAGGGCGCCGCCCGCGGCCGCGTTGCGGTCTGGGCGGAAGTTGGAGAGGTCCACTCCGGGGATCGTGCCGACCAGAGCGAAGTCGTCTTCGATAGTCGCGGCTTCGGCGTCTTCCGGCCCCACGAGCGGCAGGCGCACGCGGGGACTCTGGATGCGGCCGAGGCCGTGCAGGATGTACTTGGCCGCGACGGTGCCGGGCACGTGGGTCATGACCGCCCGCACGAGCGGCTCGAGCTGCTTGTGCGCGGCCGTCGCGGTCGCCAGGTCGCCCTTGTTCACCGCATCAACGATGACGCGGTATGGCGCGGGCGCGATGTTCGCGGTCACTCCGATGAGTCCGGTCGCCCCGATGCTGAGGTGCGGCAGCACGTTGGTGTCGTCACCCGAGAAGTAGAGCAGGTCGGTCTGGTTCAGCACCCGGCTCACCTCGGCGAAATCGCCCTTGGCATCTTTCACCGCGATGATGTTGGGGTGCTGCGCCGCACGCAGAATCGTCTCGTACTTGATCGGGATGCCCGTGCGCCCAGGGATGTCGTACAGGATGACGGGCAGGTCGGTCGCGTCGGCGATCATGCGGAAGTGCGTTAGCACTCCTGCCTGAGTCGGCTTGTTGTAGTACGGCGTGACGATCATGACGCCGTCGGCACCGGCCTTCTCGCTGTGCTTGTACAGCTCGATGGCGTGAGCGGTCTCGTTGGATCCGCCACCGGTGATGATCTTCGCGCGGCCGCTTGACACGGATTTCGCGACCTCGACGAGCTTCAGCTTCTCGGCATCCGTCAGCGTGGAGGTCTCGCCGGTGGTGCCGGTGACGACGATGCCGTCGGCTCCGTTGGAGATGACATCGTCGATGTGCTTCTCTACCCCGGCCCAGTCGACTTCGCCGTCCGCGGTGAACGGGGTCACGAGTGCGATGAGCACCTGGCCGAAGGGATTCTGAGTCGCTGACACGGGTTACAGGCTATCGCGTCGCACGTGCGCGCACCTGGCGGCCTGCCGCACGGCCGCACCGATCGAGACGGCCCTGCGATCGCCGCCCGGATCAGCACGACACCAGTGAGTGACCGCTCCGCTCGCATCACGACGACGGTCGGCGTTCCCCCGCACCGCGATATGCAGCTCCTCAGGATGATCCATGAAACCGAGGTACGCAAGGGCACTGACGCAGGCCAGTGCGCCCCCTGCCCGCCACGCCGCCTCGACCGCCCAATGATTGCCAGGCACCGCGTACCAGCCTTGACGTACGCGAATGATTCGCCGCGCTTCAGCACTCATCAGAATGACCTCGCGATCGTGCCCGAACCGTACGAGTTCTCGCATCGCCGCTATCCCCCCGAGCGCTTCGATACTGTCCTGGATGGTGATCACTCAGCGATCATCTCCGATAGCACCCTGGGCCGTCGGGACTGGTCAACGACCGTGAATAACCGGTCCTGCCTGGCTCCTGCCGAGGGGAGGAGGCGGCATGCCCGTACGGACCATGAATTCGGCCTGCCATGCTGGGCGTGCTCTCCCGTGCGACCCCTGTTCGGCACTCTACGAAGCAAGGACACGGGAAGACCGCGCGCCGTGTCCTTGCTTCGTAGAGTGCCTGACAAGGGCCAGTTGACCTTTATCCGTCATCCTCGAGACAAGGGCCAGTTGCCCTTGATCCATCGGTGCGAAATCAAGGACCGCTGGGGAGCGGAGGCTGGATGTCCTTGATTCGTAGAGCGTTCCTGACGCGACCGCGACCGGCGACGACGGCCGGTCAGGGGGCGACTCGGCCGTTCGCGTTGAAGGCGGCCAGCGTGAGGGGCATCAGGTCGCCGAAGAACTGCTCCATCTTCTCGGCGGCCATCTCTATCTCACGCTGGGGGAACGACGGGAACTGGCTGCCCTCGCGCTTCGTGCGCAGTGAGAGGAAGTTCATGAGAGAGCGGGCGTTCAGCGTCACGTACATCGACGAGTAGATGTTGAGCGGAAGCACGATGCGCGCCACCTCCCGCGCGACGCCGGCCTCGAGCATCCGCTGGTACGAGGCGAACGCCTCCTCGGAGGCCCGGCGCGCTTCGGTCTGCACAAGTGCTACCTGCTCCGGGCTGCCCGGCAGGAAGTCGTAGGCGCCCGCCTTGCCGACCTGCACGAGGTTACGCTCTCGCGCGGGCACATAGAACACCGGCTTCAGCTCGCGGTAGCGACCGGATTCCTCGTTGTATGACGCGATGCGGTGACGCATGAACTCGCGGAACACGAAGATCGGCGCCTGCACATAGAAGGTCATCGAGTTGTGCTCGAACGGCGACCCGTGACGGTCGCGCATGAGGTAGTTGATCAGGCCGACACTTCGAGAGGCGTCGAGCTCGACGTCCTGCGCGGCTTCCAGGGTCTGCTCCCCCTGGGTCGACACCCGCGCGGCGAAGAGCACGTCGGAGTCGCGGGCGCTGGAGCGCACGAGCTCCACGGTCACATCGGAACGGAATTCGATAGGCACGCGTCCACGATAGGGGGCGTAACGCTTCGTCACAGAGGCCACACGCGGCAGCGACGCGAATAACGTACAACCATGCTGATCGCCGCAGTACTCGTCGGAATCGTCGCGCTCGCGACGGTCATCGGGCTGGCATGGCGCGCCACCACCGGTCGCGTGCGCGTCGCGCACGGCGATGCGCGTGAATTCGCCGACGGCATCACCCTGCTGCAGTTCTCCACCGAGGTCTGCGCCCCCTGCGCCACCACCCACGTGCTGCTGCAACGGATCGCGGCAGAGCGTCACGTGAGCCACGTCGACATCGACGTGACACACCGTCCCGACATCGCGAACCGCTTCAACCTGCTCCAGTCCCCCACCACCCTGGTGCTGGATGCCGCCGGCAACATCCGCGCCCGAATCGGCGGTGCGCCCCGCGCCTCCGACGTGCGCGCGGCACTCGACCTCGTCGCAGCCTGACTCGCAGCATAGGAGATCTCATGACCATCGCCCCGTCCAAGCAGGGACTTGTCGCAAAGCCCGGCGAACCCGGCATCGACCCTCGCGGTCCGCGGTTCGGCGCAGGCATCACCGCTGTTCTGCTGCTCGTCACCATCGGGCTCTCCCTCGGCGGCCTGCAGCTCGCCGCGACCATCCTGTTCACTGTGATCACCGCCCTTTTCGCCTGGGGCGCGTTCGCGGGTGTCGCTCGGCACCCGTACGGCCTGTTCTTCAAGGCGGTCATCCGTCCTCGGCTCGCGGCCCCCTCGCACCTCGAGAACCCGAAGCCGCCCACCTTCGCCCAGGGCGTCGGCTTCGTCATCACGCTCATCGGCCTAGTGCTCGCGCTGCTCTCGGTGCCATACGCGATCGTCATCTTCGCGGGCCTCGCCTTCATCGCCGCGTTCCTCAACTCGGTCTTCGACTACTGCTTCGGCTGCCAGATCTACCTGCTCCTGCTGCGCCTGAGGAGCCGTAACCAGCCAGCGTAGGGTGGTGGGATGCGTGTTCTCATAGCCGGCGGATCAGGGTTCATCGGCACGGAACTGGTACGCCAGCTCCACGAGGACGGGCACGACATCACCGTGCTGGTGCGCCGCCAGCCGAAACAGGCCGGCGAGGCGAACTGGGCGCCGAGCGCGGGCATCATCGACTCAGGACTCATCGAGAACACCGACGCGGTCATCAACCTCTCGGGCGCTTCGCTCGGGCACCTGCCGTGGACCACGGGCTACAAGCGCGAGATCCTCGATTCCCGGCTGAGCGCGACCCGCACCCTGACGGATGCCATGGCACGCGCGACGAAGAAGCCGAGCGTGTTCCTGAGCGGCTCTGCCGTCGGCATCTACGGCGACCGCCCGGGCGAGCGCCTCACCGAAGAATCGCCGCGCGGGGCCGGATTCCTCGGTGACGTCGTCGAGAAGTGGGAGCAGGCGGCCGACCTGGCGCCGAAGGGCACCAGGACGGTCACTCTCCGCACAGGACTCGTGATCGGGCACGGCGGGTCCCTGACCCCGCTGATGGCTCTGACACGGGTCGGACTCGGATCACGCCTGGCGACCGGCGGCGATATCTGGCCGTGGATCGGACTGCACGACGAGGCGGCGGCCATCCGGCACCTGCTCACCTCGAAGCTCTCCGGTCCGGTCAACCTGGCGGGTCCGACCGCCGCCACCTCCGACCGGGTCACCCATCACCTCGCGCAGCGGATGCACCGTCCGTACTTCATGGTGGCACCGGCTTTCGCGCTGAAGGCGGCCCTGCAGTCCGCGGGACCCGAGCTGCTGCTCAGCAGCCAGCACGTCATCCCCGGCCGTCTCGTCGCCGACGGCTTCCGCTTCCGCGACAGCACGGTGGAGCAGGCCATCGACGCCGTGGTCGGTCAGGGGGATTGAGTGTTCTTCCGCTCAAGCGCGATGCTGTGCCGGATCGCACCGCGGGCCCGACGCCGGTCACCGCTCGCATCATAGGCGAGCCCGAGGCGGAACCAGGCCTTCCACGAGTCCGGGTCGGCCTCGACCTCCGCCTTGTACTTCGGGAACTCGGCATCCGCGACACTTCGCAGGGGGCGACCGCTCGCCCTCGACGGCAGATTGTCGACGGGCAGTTCGCCGGTGGCAGCCAGCCTCGTCACCAGCTGCTGGCTGCGGATGCCGAACACCAGTTCGGCGACGAGCGCCCACAGCCCGATGATGGGGAAGACGATCAGCGCGACGCCGATGACCCGCGATACGAGGTCATCGATGAGGATGAGCCGGATGGCCAGCTGGGTCACCAGCACCAGGTACAGCACGAGCAGTGCGGCCATCACGATGGCCGCGACGCGGTTTCTCACGAGACCAGTTTCATGCGAAGGAGACCAGCTGGTCGAGTCCGACGACAACGCCCTCGGCGGTCGGGAGCGCTCGCAGCGCGAGGGCGATGCCGTAGCGGTAGGAGTCCGGCGACACGGTGACGTGGCTGATGGTGAGGGTCTCTCCGGTGCCGCCGAAGATCACGTCCTGCTGGGCGACCACGCCATCCATCCGCAGGCTGTGGATCGGCACGCTCGACACCTGCTGCCCTCGCGCACGCTGGTCGGCGTGCGGTGCGATCACAGGTCCGCGTTCGGCCCGGGCCTTGCCGATCAGCTCCGCGGTGCGTACCGCGGTGCCGGAGGGCGAGTCCACCTTGGACGCGTTGTGCGCTTCCACGATCTCGATCGAATCGAAGAAGCGCGCGGCCGTGGTCGCGAACGAGGTGGCGAGCACGGAGGCGATCGAGAAGTTGGGGATGACGATGACACCCAGGCCGGGCTTCTCGGCGACCGCCCGCGTGAGCGACGTGAGCCGGTCCGCCGACCAGCCGCTGGTGCCCACCAGCGTCGGGATGCCGTGCGCGACGGCGAACTCGACCACCGACTGGCTGACGGCCGGCACGGTCACGTCGACCGCGACATCCGCGGCCACCATCTCGTCGAGCGCACTGGCCGATCCGAGTCGCGCTACCACCTCGAAGTCGTCGAGTGTCGCGATGAGATCGTCGATGAGCCGCCCCATCTTTCCGGACGCGCCGATGATGGCCACTCGCGTTGTCATACCAGCGAATCTACTCTGGTGCGATGCCCAGCTTTCGTGAAGAGGCCGTCGACCAGCCCGCCGCGCACCGTCTGCTCACCGAGTACTTCCACAGCCGCGAACTCGGGTTCATCGGCGGCGACTACCACACGGTGTTCCCCTCCGTTTCGACATTCACCGATGGAGTGTTTCTCATCGTCGAACACGAGGGTGCGGATGTGGGCTGCGGCGGCATCCGTCGCCTGTCGCCCGAGCGCATGGAGCTGAAGCACCTCTTCATGGAGCCGCAGACCCGCGGACAGGGTCTCGGCCGGGCATTGCTCACCGAACTGGAGCGCCGTGCCGTCGAACTGGGCGCGACCGAGATGGTGCTCGACACGAACGCGACCCTCGAGACGGCGGCGAACCTCTACCGCAGCAGCGGCTACGCCGGAATCGAGCGGTACAACGACAATCCGAACGCCACGAACTGGTACCTCAAGACGCTCCGGTGACCGTTAGAACGGTTGCCCGTCCGGCAACCCGGTGCGAAGCTCCGGCGGCAGGTGACCGAGGTCGTTGTGGGTGACCAGCACGGGCGGCTTGGCCGAGCGCACCCTGATGATGGTGAGACCGCAGTTCGCCTGGTTGAGTCCCATCCACCGCCAGGCCGGCGCCCCGAAGACCTCGCGCACGAACCAGGAGATGACGAAGTTGTGCGTGATGAGCAGGTCGTGGCTGTCGTCTCGCGACGGTGTGAGCCACTCGGCGACGGCATCCGCCATCTGGGCCTCCCCCGCCTCGATCTCCTCCGGCGTGACCGAGTGGAAGAACGACTCGAAGGCGTGCGGCATGTCGGCGGTCGGTCCGGCAGGGATGCAGTCGAACAGCAGCGCGGAGGGCTGGCTCTCCAGGCTCGGCATGCTCTCGGTCATGATCCGCGCGGTCTCGGCAGCGCGCTGCAGCGGGGAGTGCCACGCACCGGTGAACGGAACCCCGCTCAGCCGGTCGGCGATCAGCTTCGCCTGGCGTTGTCCGCGAGCGGAGAGCGGGCCGTCGGGCATTCCGTACTCGGCGTCCTGCTGTT
>JAZJYU010000038.1:22571-38671 GCA_040390225.1 Actinomycetota bacterium
TAGAGGTAATGGGACATCGTTGTTCCTGGCGGGTAGGTATTCGGCTATTCAGTGGTTACTGCGCGACGACGGACTCATCGGCGAGCCCGGCGAAGATTTCGGCATCAACGGTGCCTACGGCGGCGATCGAGATGGGGCGTGATACGAGATCCTGGGCGAGCTCCTGCACGTCTGCGGTGCTCACCAGCGCGAGGCGGCGCAACGACTCGTCGAGGTCGGTGAACTCACCGAGGGTGATCTCCGAGCGCCCGAGTCGCGACATGCGGGTGTCAGAGTCCTCGAGGGCAAGCGCGGATGCCCCGCTCAACTGCCCGACGGCCCGCACCAGCTCATCGTCGGTGACGCCGCCCTCCGCGAGGCGGTGGAACTCGCCGAGCAGAAGCTGCGCGACCTGGCCGGCCTTCGCGGGCGAGCAGCCGGCATACAGGCCGAACAGGCCGGCATCCGAGTAGCTGGGTGAGAAGGAGTAGACCGAGTATGCGAGACCCCGCTTCTCGCGGATCTCCTGGAACAGGCGCGACGACATGCCGCCGCCCAGGATCGAGTTGAGAACGGCCAGGGTGGAGCGGCGGTCATCGGTTGCCGGGAGTCCCGTGACACCGAGCAGGATGTTGGCCTGCTCGATCGGCCGCTTCACGACGACAAGCGGGCTGCCGCGGTCGATCGTGGTGTGCAAGCCATCCCGGCGCTCGGCCGCCGGCGCCTCGAGGCTCAGGTCCCAGCCGGCGGAGACGAGTGCGCTCTGCACCGCGGTCACGAGCTCGTCGTGGTCGACCGCCCCGGCGACCGTGATGACGAGGTCCTGCGCGCGATAGTTGGAGCGGAAATGGTCCCAGACGCGATCCCTGGTCGCGGCGGCGATCGTTTCCGGGCTGCCGCCGATGGGGCGGCCGAGCGGATGCGCGCCCAGTACCGCCTCGAAGAAGCGCTCGCTGGCGACATCCGACGGATCGTCGTCCGCCATCGCCAGTTCTTCGAGGATGACGCCGCGCTCGTTCTCGAACTCCTCGCGATCGATGATCGACGAGGTGAACATGTCGGAGAGAACTTCGACCGCCATCGGTACATCGCGGTCGCGCACCTTCGCGTAGTAGCAGGTGTACTCCTTGGCGGTGACCGCGTTGTGGTCGCCGCCCACGGAGTCGAAGCTCACCGCGATGTCGAGTGCCGTGCGGGTGGTCGTGCCCTTGAACAGAAGGTGCTCGAGAAAGTGGGTGCTGCCGTAGGTCTCAGGCAGTTCGTCTCGCGAGCCGACCGCGACCCAGTAGCCGATCGTCGCGCTGCGGGCGCCCGGCACCTGCTCGCTGAGGATGCGGACGCCGCTCGGCAGCACCGTGCGGCGGACGAGCGAACCACCGGATGCGGTGAACGAGAGATCGGCGAGGCCGAGAGGAAGCGGGACTGCACCGTTCATTGGATCGAGCCTACGTCACGGGCCTGAAAAATCCGTCCGATATATTGGCACCCGTACTGGGGTACAGCAGGTCAGCAAAAGTGAGGACAAACAGACTGTTCTGTCCCCATTTCTGTGCTAGCTTTGCTGTTGTCGGTACAGAACGATCACCCGAAGATCATGCTGAAGCCGCTACCCGAAGCGGTGCCGACGACAACACCGGAATACCCCCGTAATCCGGTAGCGACCAGACGGCTTGAGGACACCTAGCCGCATTGCCCGAGGGAGCCACGCTGTGCCGGTTGTAGATTTCGATCCCACCGCACAGCGCGCCCCCGGCTATCCGCCGCGACGGGTCGTACCCCCGGCCGCGGCCAAACTTCGCATCCTGGCCACGGCAGACCGCCTGTTCTACGACGAAGGGATCCGCAGCGTCGGAATCGACCGGCTGATCAGCGAGTCCGAGGTGACGAAGGCCACCTTCTACAAGCACTACGGCTCGAAAGACCGGCTCATCGTCGAGTACGTCGTAGGCCGAGACCGCGCCGACCAGCAGATCATCGGCGAGATCATCGACGAGGCAGGCACGCCGCGTGCCGCGCTCACGGGCATCATTACGGCGATCGTCGCCGAGACCCAGGCGCCCGGCTTTCGCGGCTGCGCGTTCATCAACGCCGCCGCCGAATTCGGTGAGGCCGGGCACCCGGTGCGGCTGGCCGTCACGGAACACCGCGACTGGTTCACGGACACTCTGACCGAGCTGTTGCACGAGCTCGGACACCCGCTTCCGGGCGATGCTGCGGACGATCTGGTTCTCGCCCGCGACGGCGCGATGACCGGAAGCTACGCCGGCGACGCGATCGCCGCGGCGGCCGCGTTCCAGCGTGCCACCAGCCGGATTCTCGAAGAGGCTCGCGGCTGACTCCCGGATAGGGCTACTGTGACGGGCATGACCATTGCCTTCACCCTGAATCTGTACACGATCCTCATCCTCGTGATCGCGATCCTGGCGATCATCGACGCCGTCTGGCGCATCCGTGGGCGGGGCGGAATCCTTCCCGTCCTCACCCTCATCGTCGCTGTACTTCTGGGTCTGAGCGCGTTCATCTCGGTGCCGTTCGGCACCGTGGTGCTCTCGATCGTCCTGCTGATCCTGCTGATCCTCGTGCTGATCTTCCGCGGCAGCACGCGGCGCGGACCGGTGCTCGTCACCGTGCTGGCGATCATCCTCGACGCCATCCTGATCCTGCACAACCTGGGCTGGCTCGTCATCCCCGGCGTCTTCTAACCCACAACCCTCTCCCGGTGGCGGGGGAAAGTCACTCGCGGCGGGAGTCCTGACTCCCGCCGCGAGGCATTTAAGCCGCCGCGAAGGTGCGCATCCCCCGCCACGGGACAAACCGGGGCGGTTCAGGCCGACGCGCGATCCAGTTCGGCGATCTGGTGACGCCCCAGGCGGATGCGCGCGGCGGTGACGAGGTCGAGCACCTGCCCGGCGTGACTCGCGCTCGCAACCGGCGCCACGACATCCCGTTTGGTGAGCAGCCAGGCCAGTGAGACGCCGGCCACCGACGCGTCATGCTCACCGGCGTCGCGCTGCTCAGCGACGACCGCGTCGAGCGCCGCCAGGATGTGGGCGCCGCGCTTGGTGAGATTCTTCGAGACCTCGCCACCGCGCTCGTTTCGCGCGAGGTCGGCCCGGCTTCGGTACTTGCCGGTGAGAAAGCCGCTCGCCAGCGCGAACCGCGGCATCACACCGAGTTGCTGCTGCTGGGCGACCCGGGCGAGGTCTCCCTCGAACTCGGAGCGATGCACGAGGTTGTAGTGATTCTGCAGTGCCACCATCGGGGTCACGGCGAGTTGCGCCGCGATCACGCGTGCCTCGATCAGCCGGTTGCCGGAATGGTCGGATGCCCCGAACCAGCGCACCTTGCCGGCGCGGATGAGGTCGTCGACCGCGAACAGCGTCTCCTCGAAGGGTACGAGCGGGTCATCGATGTGCAGGTAGAGCAGGTCGATGTAGTCGGTGCCGAGCCGCTCGAGCGACGCGTTCACCGCGCGGCTGATCGCCCGTGCGCTGACGCCGGGGTTGTCGGCGCTCTTGCCGACCTTGGTCGCGACGACCGTCTGATCGCGCGCGCCGCGATCCCGCATCCAGTTGCCGATCATGATCTCGCTTCGGCCACCCGCGTAGGAGTCGGCGGTGTCGATGAAGTTGCCACCGTGTTCGCGATAGGTGTCCAGGATGCTGTCTGTGGCAGCCGAGTCGGCCGTCCAGCCGAAGACGGTGCCACCGATGGCCAGCGGAAAAACCTGAAGGTCGGACTGCCCGAGTCTGCGGCGCGGCCCCGCGACTGTCACCTCTGCCGTGGTCGGCAGGGCGCTGGTGAGGGCGCTCGTGTCGGGCGCGATCTGCGGCATGTGCACCCCCTCCCCGGCGTGTCTTACGGTGAGATTAGTTCAGTGCCGACGGCACGGACGCCGATTCCACATGCCCGTGTGCGAATCGTTATGAGGTTGTTCGCTGTGAATAGCCCCTGCGCTTGGTGAACTCTGGGATAAACCTCTGGCGGTGGTCAGTCGTGCTCCATATGGTGGTGCTTGTGCGGTCGGGCAACCGGCCGATGAGGGTCCGGACCACAGCGTGCCGGGAGCTCGCCACAGTCCCGCCAGGACTCAAAACCGGCGACCAGGAGGGCGATCCCATGGATCGCCCTCCGCCAATTAAGCGAGTATGAACGGACCATGGCAAACCATCCGAACTGGCGGCTCCCCGAAGTCGCGACCTTCACCCTTGAAAGCCCCGACTTCGCCGACGGCGGGCGTCTGCCCGACACGGCGCGGGCCGACGGCGGCAACAGATCCCCGGCCCTGAGCTGGCACGGCGCACCGGAGGGCACCAAGAGTTTCGCGCTCACGGTGTACGACCCGGACGCGCCCACGGGCAGCGGGTTCTGGCACTGGGCCGTATACAACATCCCCGCTGATGTCACGTCGCTTCCCGCCGGTGCCGGCACCGATGGCACGCTCCCGCAAGCCGCGGTCGTGCTACCGAACGACATGCGCGACCGGGAGTGGATGGGTGCGGCGCCGCCCCCCGGTGATGGCGAGCACCGATATTTCTTCACCGTGAGCGCCCTCTCGGACACCCTCCAGCTCGACCAGGATTCGACCCCGACGGTGCTGGGTTTCATGCTGCGCGGCATCATCCTCGGGCGTGCACAGCTCGTGGGAGTGACCGACACCCCGGCATGAAAAAGGCCCCGCCGGAGTGACTCCGGCGGGGCTCTTTCGTTCAGCGACTACGCGTCGACGGACTCGCCCTCGGACGACGTGTCGACGTGCTCGGCGTCGACATCGCGACCCTCGGTGTCAGCGGAACCTGAATCAGCGGTGTCGGCTTCGACCGGCGCCAGCGACAGCTTTCCGCGGTCATCGACCTTGGTGATCTCCACCTGGATCTTCTGGCCGACCGAGAGCACGTCTTCGACGTTCTCCACGCGCTTGCCACCGGCGAGCTTGCGCACCTCGCTGATGTGCAGCAGGCCGTCCTTGCCCGGGGTGAGCGAGACGAACGCGCCGAACGTCGCGAGCTTGACGACGGTTCCGAGGAACCGCTCGCCGACCTCCGGGTTCAGCGGGTTCGCGATCGCGTTGACCGCGGCACGAGCCGCCTCGGCCGACGGTCCGTCGACGGCGCCGATGTACACGGTGCCGTCGTCCTCGATCGAGATGTCGGCTCCGGTGTCGTCCTGGATCTGGTTGATCGTCTTGCCCTTCGGGCCGATCAGCTCGCCGATCTTGTCGACCGGGATCTGCACCGAGATCACGCGGGGCGCGGTCGGGGCCATCTCATCCGGAGCGTCGATCGCCGCGTTGATCACGGCGAGGATCGCGGTGCGAGCCTCTTTCGCCTGCTTGAGCGCGCCATCCAGAACCGAGGATGGCAGGCCGGCGAGCTTCGTGTCCAGCTGGATGGCCGTGACGAACTCGGACGTGCCCGCGACCTTGAAGTCCATGTCGCCCAGCGCATCCTCAGCACCCAGGATGTCGGTCAGGGCCGCGTAGCGCGTGACCCCGTCGACCTCGTCGGAGATGAGGCCCATCGCGATTCCGGCGACCGGCGCGCGCAGCGGCACACCGGCGTTCAGCAGGGACAGGGTGGAGGCGCAGACGGAACCCATCGAGGTCGACCCGTTGGAGCCGAGAGCCTCGGACACCTGGCGGATCGCGTACGGGAACTCCTCGCGCGGCGGCAGCACCGGCACGAGGGCGCGCTCGGCGAGGAAGCCGTGCCCGATCTCGCGACGCTTCGGCGAACCGACCCGGCCGGTCTCACCGGTCGAGTACGGCGGGAAGTTGTAGTGGTGCAGGTAGCGCTTCTTGGTGACCGGAGCGAGCGAGTCGATCTGCTGCTCCATCTTGAGCATGTTCAGAGTGGTGACGCCCAGGATCTGGGTCTCGCCGCGCTGGAAGATCGCCGAGCCGTGCACACGCGGGATGACCTGCACCTCGGCGTCGAGCGCACGGATGTCGCTCAGGCCACGCCCGTCGATGCGGATGCCCTCGGTGAGCACACGCGAACGCATGACCTTCTTGGACACGGACTTGTATGCCGCCGAGACCTCGTCGAGCGCGGAGGCCGGCAGACGCTCCGCGTCCACCTCGCCGGCGATGTGGCCCTTGACTCGATCCTTGAGCGCGTCGTCGGCGTTCTGGCGCTCGATCTTGTCGGCGATCTGGTAGACGCCCTTCAGGTCGTCATACGCGAGCCCGGCGACGGCGTCATAGGTCGCCTGCTGGTACGGCGGGAACAGCGGGAAGTCCTGGATGGGCTTCGCGGACTGCTCGGCCAGCGACTGCTGCGCCTTGATGAGCTGCTTGAGGAACGGCTTCGACGCCTCGAGGCCCTGGGCCACGACGGTCTCGTCGGGCTTGGTCGCGCCGGCCTTGATCAGGTCCCAGCTGCCCTCGGTGGCCTCGGCCTCGACCATCATGATCGCGACGTCTTCTTCACCGTTCTCGTTGGTGATCAGACGGCCCGCGACGGTCAGGTCGAAAACGGCCTCTTCGAGCTGCGAGAACTTCGGGAACGCCACCCACTGGTCGCCAATGAGGGCGAGGCGGATGCCGCCGACCGGTCCGTAGAACGGCAGGCCCGAGATCTGGGTCGACGCCGATGCCGCGTTGATCGCGAGGGCGTCGTAGAACTCGTCCGGCGCGATGCTCAGCACGGTGACGACGATCTGCACCTCGTTGCGCAGGCCTTCGACGAAGGTCGGGCGCAGCGGGCGGTCGATGAGACGGCAGACCAGGATGGCCTCCGTCGACGGGCGTCCCTCGCGGCGGAAGAACGAGCCCGGGATCTTGCCGGCCGCGTATGAGCGCTCTTCGACATCCACCGTCAGCGGGAAGAAGTCGAACCCGTCACGCGGGTGCTTGCCGGCCGAGGTGGCCGACAGGATCATGGTGTCTTCGTCGAGGTAGGCGGCGACTGCCCCCTGAGCCTGCTGCGCGAGACGACCGGTTTCGAAGCGCACGGTGCGCTTGCCGAACTTGCCGTTATCGAGAACGGCTTCGGCGAATTTGATTTCTGGACCCTCCATAGGGGGGCATCTCCTTTGTTTTATGTCGTCATCCCGTGTGGACGACGACCGTCAAGGAGCAGGAGCGGGCAGAGATGACGTGGGTGTACGCGTTCGATCCCTAGAGTGGGGGCGCGTCTGGCCAACAGTAGAAAATCACGGGACCGAGTCGAACGGGCCGGTAGTTCACCACCGGTGACCAGCTTCTTGCCAGCCTGCTCCGGTTATTGCTTCGTTCAGGGTATCAGTTCGGGCTGAAAATCGAGCGGATGTCGCTTGACGGTCCACCGCGGGTCGCTATATTCGTGCCATGACCGACGGTTTCACCATCACCCGCGAGTTCCAGGCACCACGTGAACTCGTCTACGAGGCCTGGACCACCCCAGCACGGTTCGCACACTGGTTCGGCGGCGCCGCATCCGAGGTTCCGGCCGACAGCGTGTCGATGGATGTGCGGGTCGGCGGCACCTGGAAAGCCACCATGTTCGCCGGACCCGACCGCTACCAGATCGAGTGGAAGGGCCGGTTCACCGTCGCTGACCCGCTCGCGCACCTCGCCCTCACCATCAGCGACGGACCCGAGGAGGGCGAGCCGGTCACGGTCGACCTCACCGAGGCCGACGGCGTGACCACCATGGTGATGACGCAGTCGGGCGGGCACCTCACGCCCGAGCAGTACGAGGGCGCGAAGGCCGGCTGGCAGACCTTCTTCGACGTGATGACGGTGATCGTCGAAGCCTGACTACTGCGCTCCGTAGCCGCCGACCGGGGAGAACCCTTCGGGCAGCGCGAACGGGTCGATGACCTGGCTCGACCGGTCCGACTGCTCGATGAGGGCGGCGAGCTCGCCCGCCGCGCGGTCTATCCGCTCTGGCAGGGCACCCTCCGCACTCCCCCAGTCGCTCGACGCCGCGTACACCGAGGTCGGCACGACCACCGCGTGCAGGTAGCCGAACAGCGGCCTGATCGCGTAGTCGAGGGCCAGCGAGTGGCGCTCCGTACCTCCGGTCGCACCGATCAGCACCGGCATGCCGGTGAGCGACTGCGGGTCGAGAATATCGACGAACGACTTGAACAGCCCGCTGTAGCTGGTGGTGAAGATGGGCGTCACCGCGATGAGTCCGTCGGCCGTGGTGATGGTCTGCAGCGCGGCCTCGAGCTTCGGTGCCGCGAAACCCGTGATCAGGTTGTTCGTGATGTCGTGGGCGAGATCGCGGAGTTCTATGACGTCCACTGTCAGCTCGACCCCGGCATCCGCGAGCCTGCGCTCGACCGCCTGGGTGAGCCGATCGGCGAGCAGGCGGGTGGAGCTCGGCTGGCTCAGCCCTGAGGAGATGACGGCGATTCTGCGTGCGGTCATGCGTTATTCGCCGGTGAGGTTTCGACAAGCTCGACCCGCTTCTGCACCAGCGACGCGTGGGTCGGGGCCGCGGGCACGTCGGCAGGACGATCCTTGGCGAACTCCTTACGGAGGGCCGGCACGACCTCCCCACCGAGGATGTCGAGCTGCTCGAGCACGGTCTTCAGCGGCAGGCCGGCGTGGTCCATGAGGAACAGCTGGCGCTGGTAGTCGCCGAAGTACTCCCGCATCGACGCGTAGCGGTCGATGACCTGCTGCGGGCTGCCGACCGTGAGCGGAGTGAGCTCGGTGAACTCCTCCAGCGACGGGCCGTGGCCGTAGACCGGGGCGTTGTCGAAATACGGGCGGAACTGTTTGACGGCGTCCTGAGAGTTCTTCGCCATGAACGCCTGGCCACCGAGGCCGACGATCGCCTGCGCGGCGGTGCCGTGGCCGTAGTGCTCGAAGCGCTGGCGGTAGTAGCCGATGAGCTTCATGTAGTGCTCCTTCGGCCAGAAGATGTTGTTCGCGAAGAAGCCGTCTCCGTAGTAGGCGGCCTGCTCCGCGATCTCGGGCGAGCGGATGCTGCCGTGCCAGACGAAGGGCGCGACGCCGTCGAGCGGGCGGGGCGTCGACGTGAAGCCCTGCAGGGGCGTGCGGTACCTGCCCTGCCAGTCCACGACATCCTCTGTCCACAGCCGGTGCAGGAGGGCGTAGTTCTCGATGGCGAGCGGGATGCCCTCGCGGATATCCTTGCCGAACCACGGGTAGACGGGGCCGGTGTTGCCGCGGCCCATCATGAGGTCGACGCGGCCGTCGGCCACGTGCTGCAGCATCGCGTAGTCCTCGGCGATCTTCACCGGGTCGTTCGTGGTGATGAGCGTGGTGGATGTACTCAGAATGAGGTTCTCGGTCTTGGCCGCGACGTAGCCGAGCATGGTGGTCGGCGACGACGGGATGAACGGCGGGTTGTGGTGCTCCCCCAGCGCGAACACCTCCATGCCCACCTCTTCGACCTTCTGCGCGATCGTCAGGATGTTCGTGATGCGCTCGTGCTCGCTGAGGGTGTGGCCGGTGGTCGGGTCTTCGGTGACGTCCCCGACGGTGAAGATTCCGAACTGCATGCCCGACTCGTTCATTGCTGTGACTCCAGTTCTATGCGTTTGCATAGACATTCAACACGATGGCGCAGCAATTATTCCGCGCTCGCGAGATCCATCCAGGCCGGGATGGGCGGGCAGCGCAGTTCCAGGTACGCGGCCTCCTTGGCCGTGCCGTTCAGCCAGATCAGGTCGAACGGATTCCAGTCGGAGATGCCGGTGAGATGCCCGACCGGGGGCGGGAAGGTCTTGGCGCCCGCCAGCCTCAGGCAGGGCTGCAGCTGGTTCACCTCGAAGTCGTCGAAGGCCTGAACCTGGGCAGGGTTCAGCTCGGCCAGCACATCCGACGCTTTCGCATAGGCCGAGGTGCAGATGTAGCCCTCGACGTGAAAGTCGGCGTTGGTTTGGTTGGTGAAGGAGTCGAAGGTGAAGCTGTCGCCGGCCACCTGGGCGACATAGCCGCGCGCGTGCAGGCAGGCGACGACGTCCAGTGGCCAGTCGTGGTCGGGCACGGTGTGCGTCAGCGGGGTTTTCGGCCGGATCGCCTCGGGATAGGTGTCCTGCACCGGTTTCCACTGTTCGTCGAGAACAGACGAACGGATGCGGGCCCGCTCCGCCGCGCTCACCGGCGGCCCGGCGGTCGCGCACCCTGTCAGCAGAAGGCACACCGCCACGAGCACCCCGACGAACCGCATGGCTCAACGTTAGGCGGGTCGAGCCTGTCGAGACCTCACTTTTGGGCGGGTCGAGCCTGTCGAGACCTCACCGACGAGCGGCAATCACCCCCGTTCTGGGGCCAAACCGGTTGTCGCGAAGCACCGAACCCATTACCGAAGAGGAAAACAGCATCGGCCGGACCAGGGATCCGCGACCGCTGCACGGGGACTCGGAGACCGCGTGGTGCAGGTCTGCCGATCTCGAAGGGCCGGGCGGATTTCGGGAACCGCACCGGCCCTTCGCTCGTTAAGGTTGAGTCATGTCAAGGCCGACTCCCCCGCCATTCGACCCCGAGCTCGCTGCCGCGCTGATCGAACTCGTCGGACCCACCTCGCCGAGCATCACACCGGAGATGATCCCGCTCGCCCGCGAGGGTCGGGCCGAGACGGTCGAGTCGGCGACCGCGGCACGCGACGTCGTGTTCGAGCACCACGTCATCCCCGGCCCCGCCGGCGATATCGAGCTCACCAGTTTTCGCCGCGCCGACCACACGCCGGGCGGCGGCGCCGTCTATTACATGCACGGCGGCGGCATGATCATGGGCACGCGATTCGGTGGCGGACTCGACTTCGCCCTCGAGTGGGTGGAGAAGCTGGATGTCGTGGCCGTGACCGTCGAGTATCGTCTCGCCCCCGAGCATCCCGACCCCGCACCCCTCGAGGACTGCTATGCCGGGCTGCAATGGGCGGCGTCGAACGCCCGCGAACTGGAGTTCGACCCCGCGAAACTGGTGGTCGCCGGCGCGAGCGCGGGCGGCGGCCTCGCCGCCGGTGTCGCGCTGATGACCCGTGACCTCGGCGGTGCGGCGCTCGCAGGCCAGGTGCTCATCTACCCCATGCTCGACGACCGCAACACGACCGTGTCGAGCCACCAGATAAACGGCATCGGCGTCTGGGACCGCAACAGCAACGACACCGGCTGGGACGCCTACCTCGGCGAGCGCCGCCACCGCGACGACGTGTCGATCTACGCCGTGCCGGCGCGGGCGACCGACCTGACGAACCTCCCGCCCGCCTACATCGACTGCGGGTCGGCGGAGGTGTTCCGGGATGAGGATGTCGCGTACGCGACCCGCATCTGGCACCAGGGCGGGGTGGCCGAGCTGCACGTCTGGCCGGGCGGCTTCCACGGCTTCGACGGCTTCGCGCCGACCGCGGTGATCTCGCAGGCGTCGCGCGCGACCCGCACGGCGTGGCTGCGCCGGCTGCTCGCCTAAGCGGGTCGAGCTTGTCGAGACCTCACCAACGAAAAACGGCCCGCCCTGTTACCAGGACGGGCCGTTCTCTCAGTACCAGAGCTAGCGGCGAAGGCCGAGTCGCTCGATCAGCGCGCGATAGCGGTTGATGTCGACGTCCTGCAGGTAACCCAGCAGGCGACGACGCTGACCCACCAGTAGAAGCAGGCCACGACGTGAGTGGTGGTCGTGCTTGTGCTCTTTCAAGTGCTCGGTGAGATCCTTGATGCGTGCGGTAAGCATTGCTACCTGCACCTCGGGGCTACCAGTGTCACCTGGGTGTGTGGCGTACTCGTCGATGATCGCTTTCTTGGCATCTGGTGCTAATGGCATACAGATAGCCCCCTCTCACTCATTGCGCGGTGCCCGTCACAGGATGTGCGAGCTCTCTTTATCCGCGGCCGTTAGACGGCAACCTTGGGAGTTTAGCAGAGGTGGGGGCGGCCTCGTACTAGTCGAAAAGGTGGATCAATCGGATCCTTCCACATTGTCGTTCTCGGGTTCGACCTCGATGTTCCGTTCCCAGCGAATGGACTTTGCGTGGGCAATGTCGTTCGTCAGCTGCTCGAAAAGCTTGCTCGAATCAAGCAGCTTCAAGAACACGTCCACTGAAGGGTCGACGTAGCTTGGGTGAATCTGGAGAGCCGTCTGCGCATAACTCTGAAGCAGGGGCTCCGCAAATCGATACTTGCCGCCGGCAGTCTTCCTAACTACTGACCCTCTCGATTCGTCATCGACTAGCTGTCGAAGATAATTCGTGAGATTGCTCGACGGATACTTGGGGGCGTGACGATGAATTTCCGTCAATATCTCCGCGCGTGTCATTCCTTCCGCCGAACCGAACGCAAGCGCGCCGAGAATGAACTCCGTGTTGTCGTAAGTACGCACTCGCTGACGTTGCATTGCTTGTTCAAACCGCGCCTTTAGCGTGTCGGACGAATCTGCCAGGTACTGGGCGACCGCAGATGCAAGATCATCCTTGGTGATCTTGATCATCTGCGTTGCCGTTGCCTCCAAACCTGCACTAAGGCAGGCGTTGAGAGCGAATTGATGACAGACACTTGAAAGCCCCGCAGAATAGGAGAGGATGTCCTCGCGAACTTCATCAAAGTTCACCCGCAATAGTTCACTCCCACCTTGGAGAATCTTTTCAAGTTCAGGACGCGTAAGCATCGGGACGTGTATCTCGGCCACTCGCGTCGACATTTCGCCATCGAGTTCAACAATCTCGCGGGCCGTGTCGGTTGCCCCGGTAACAACGACATGAAGCCCTCGGTACTCGGATCCCATGTCCACGAACACCTTGAGCGCCTGAGAAAGCTTCGCCCTCTCCTTTTTTTCAAGTTTGTGGAAGTCTTCAATTACCCAAATGACTCGGGCCAGTCCCATGAACTTCGCGAGCTTCTGAGGAGTCAGTTGAGGAGGCACATATCGCGTGCTCGAAGACGACCGCCCAACGGTCGAGGAACTACTTATCCCAGCCTTGACGCCCTCTATCCCGGCCGATAGCTCCGCGGCATCTGTCGATGACGAGCTGTTCGTCCGCTCGGTAACCACAAACGTATCGAGCTCATCGAAAGCGGAAGCCATGACCTCCTGAAAGGTCATTCCTCCAACACAGCGCGTATGAAGTGGAGTCAATCGAAGCTCTTCAAGCTCGTGTTTTATCAGCGAGGACTTTCCTGATTTGGACTCGCCGTATACGACGACCTGCTTTCCAGGAGTTCGAAGAGCGTTCTTCAAGCTGCGAGAGAGTTCCGGCCGCACAACGAAATTCAGGTCAGCCTGAGTGTCTGGCGTAAACACGTCGAATACCGAAATAAGTGGCTTGGACGGTGCGAACAACCTTCGCAGTCGAGCAATCAGACTAACCATGAAAGCAATGAGCCGTTCTGTTGGTGCAGCACGAAGATCCCGAGCGACGACTTGATGGTTCAGTCTGGCCCACCCGTTGGCTCGCGGCAACAGTGCTCTTATCTCAGATACATACGCTGCAATCGCAACCTGGAGACGAGTCCCTCGAAGTCTTGACGGCTCGTCCCCCATCTACAGTCATCGCCATGAGCCAGTCAGTTACCCCGCGGCAACAACCTTCAACTCAGCCAGCGACTCCGTGATGATCGACTCGAACGTGCGACCGTCCGTCGCCGCGACCCACCTGGCGAATGACGTGTGGAACACGGTCAACCCTGTCCAGCCGGCGAGCGATGCGGCGGGTTCGGCAACTCCGCGATCACGCAGCGCCACAGACATCGCCTCGGCGAGCGCCGACAGCTTGAGCAGCTCGCGCTCCATCAGGTCGGTGTGCGAGTTGATGATCTTCTGCCGCTCCAGCACGAAGGGGCGACGCGGCTCGAAGTCGGCCGCCGCCGCGTAGAGACCGGCCGTCACCGCCTCGAGCGGCGGGCCGGGCGGCGCCGCGGCGATCGCATCCACGAACATGGCGACGAAGTTGCCTCCGTTGGCGAACAGCATCTCCGCCTTGTCACCGAAGTGACGGAAGAAGGTGCGCTCGGTGAGGCCGGCGCGCGCGGCGATCTCCGCAACAGTCACCTCGTCGAAACCGCGCTCGGCGTAGAGCTCCATCGCGGCGCGCGACAGGCGCTCCTGCGCACCCGGCTCCCAGCGACTCATCCCACCATCATATCGTGACGACAGCGACTGACATTAGTGTACAGTAATTAATGTCAGCAACTGACATCACTCTGGAAGGGCAAGAGAAATGCGCGTATTCGTCACCGGGGCATCCGGATTCATCGGATCCAACGTCGTCCCCGAACTCCTCCAGCACGGCCACATCGTGCTCGGCATGGCCCGATCGGATGAGGGCGAGGCGAAGGTGAAGGCCATGGGCGCGGAGGTGCTGCGCGGCACGCTCGACGACCTCGACATCCTGAAGCAGGGCGCCGCCGACACCGACGCCACCATCCACCTCGCGTTCAAGCACGACTTCAGCGACTTCGCCACCAACATGGCGAGCGACCGCGCCGCCGTCGAAGCCTTCGCCGAGGTGCTCGCCGGAAGCGAGAAGCCGTTCACCATCGCGTCAGGCGTCGCCGGGCTCAAGATCGGCGACGTGTCGACCGAGCAGGACGGGCAGGTCGAGGAGACGGGACCGATGTCGGCGCGCCGCAACACCGGCATCTTCACGCTGGCGCTCAAAGACCGCGGCATCCGGTCATCCATCGTTCGCCTCGCACCCACCGTGCACGACCAGAACAAGGAAGGCTTCATCGGCCACATGGTCGACGTCTCCCGCCAGAGCGGCGTCGCGGGGTTCGTGGGCGACGGATCACAGCGCTGGCCGACAGTGCATGTGAAGGATGCCGCTGTGCTGTTCCGCCTCGCCATCGAGAAGGCGCCGGCCGGGTCCACGCTGCACGGAGTCGGCGAGGGCGCAGTGACCATCCGCTCGATCGCGGAGACCATCGGGCGCCACCTCGACATCCCGGTGCAGTCCGTCGAGGCGGAGCACTACGGATGGCTCGGGCCGTTCCTCTCCATGGACACCCCTTCGTCGAGCGACCTCACCCGCGAACTGCTGGACTGGGAGCCGACCCACCCCGGGCTCATCGAGGACCTCGACAACGGGCGCTGGTTCGACGCCTGACCGCTTTTGGGGTGGCGTCTACTCCTCCACAGGGTGCTGGTCAGAGGGTTTATCCACAGTAAAACAGCACTCTGACCAGCATTTTAGGAATGTCGGTGGGTGCTGGCAGAGTTCTCGCATGGACACCTTCAGCGACACTCTCGAGCAGGCCACGGCGCTGCTCGGCGAGCTGGCGCGGGTGCCCGTCGAGGCTCTCACCGACGAGGAGGTCTGCCTGCTCACCGCGCAGATCGAGCGGGCGGGGCGGTTGGTGGATGCCGTGCGGGTTCGGGCGGCCGGCGAAATAGACGAGCGATCCCGGTGGGAGCTGGGCGATACCGGGCTCTCCTACCGGCTCGGGCAGCGGCGCGCGTCGGACCTCATCGAGCAGATCACGCTGGTGTCCGCCGCCACGGCCCGTGAGCGCATCCGGCTGGGGAACGCCGTGCGTCCGCGCACCTCGCTCATTGGAGAGGTGCTGCCGGCCGCGCATCCGCACGTCGCTGAGGGCCTTGCTTCCGGCGAACTCGGCACGGATGCCGCGGCCACCATCGTGCGCATGCTCGACCAGGCCGCGGCCCACTCCCCCTACCCCGAGCAGTTCGACGAATCGGAACGGCACCTGGTGACCGTGGCGTGCGAGCTATCGGCCGACCTGGTCGCGATGCAGGCGCGCGTGCACCGCGAGGCGCTCGATCCGGATGGCGCCCCCGAGCGCGAAGACCAACTCCGGCTCCGCAGGCGGTTCCGCCTCGGCCGCGAATCCCACGGGCTCACCACCTTCTCCGGCGCGTGCGACCCCGCCTCGGCCGCACTGCTGCGCGCGGCGATGGCAGATGCGCCCGGTACCGAACCGAGATTCCTCTCCGAAGAGGAGATGCGGGAGCAGCTACCCGACCCACGCACGCGAGAGCAGCGCCAGCACGACGTGCTCATCGGACTCATTACGGCCGGCCTGCGATCCACGGGCATGAGGCCCGTCGCCAGCGTGACGGCGGTGGTGCGGGTCGACGACCTGAAGAACCACACCGGCATCGCCTGGATCGACGACTCTGACGAGCCGATCTCTGCCGATACGCTTCAGCGGTTGGCCTGCGACGCCGGATTCCGGCACGTGCTCGTCGGCCGCAACGGTCGAGTGAT
>JAZJYU010000038.1:38681-39357 GCA_040390225.1 Actinomycetota bacterium
CAGCAACGCGAGTGATCGGCCGCAGCCCACTCGAGCGCTACTACAGCCCCGCACAGCGCCGGCAGCTCGCCGTACGCGACGCCGGCTGCGTCTGGCCGCAATGCTCGGCGCCACCGAGCTGGTGTGACGCCCATCACGTCGACGAGTGGCAGCACGGCGGCGCGACGGTACTCGACAACGGGGTGTTGCTGTGCCCGGCTCACCACCACATGCTGCACAACTCCGACTTCACCATGAAGATGGTCGACGGGCGACCGATGCTCCTGGCACCGCCATGGCTCGACCCGGGTCAAGACTGGAAGCCGCTCGGTAAGCAGCGCGTGCTGCTGGCGCCCGAAGCTGTGACGCGCGAGCTGGTGACGGTATGAATACAGCTCAGGGGTGCAGGGCGTGCAGCACCCCCAGCGAGATGCCCACGACCGTGAGCACGGCGGCGATCGTGCCGAAGAACCGCCACAGGGCGCGCCGCCGGACCGCCGAGGTCACCTCGTGACGCAGGCGGTCGAAGCGCTGGCCGATTCGCAGAGTGTCCGTCGGGTCGTTGGCGACCGAATGCCAGGTAGCGCGATCCTCGGCGGCATGCAGGTAGTAGGCGACAGCCTCGGGCCGGAGCACCCGCGGCTCGTGGTTGAGGTAGCCGAGCAGACGAGACGCGGGCAGCACCACCACCGCCGGC
>JAZJYU010000039.1:0-3065 GCA_040390225.1 Actinomycetota bacterium
GCGTGCCGCCGGCATACGAACGGCGCGAGGTTGCGACATGAACTGGCGCGAGCTTGCGGTGTTCGCGCCGCTGATCGGGCCATTCGCGTTTGCGGTGTACCACCTGTTGAAGCAGCGGTCCTTCCTGAAGGATGAGAAGGAGCGCCGGATCTCACAGGAGGGCGTGGGCAGGGCGATGGGGATGTCGCGCACGGAGCGTGCCCACCCGACGGTCCGCTCGATCACCGAGGCCGGGAGCCCGCCCAGGAAGGCCCCGTCCGCCTCGGCCGAGGCGAGCTCCTGGAATTTCTGACCGCGCGAACCGACGAAGACCTTCAGTTGCGGTCGCGTGAAGACCCCGGGTGGGGGAGCATAGCCTGCCGCTTCGGTGCCGGTGGCCACCGCGCGGATGGTTCGCAGCGCATCCCGAACCCTGGTGAGCGGCAGTGCGCGCTCGACCCCGGCGGGGCCCAGGGCCACCTGTCCACCCGGCCCGATGCCGAGCAGCATGCGACCACCGGAAAGTTCATCGACCGTCATGGCCTCGGCGGCGATGGTGAGCGGATGCCGCAGGTACGGGTTGGTCACGGCGATGCCGAGAAGGATCCGCGAGGTGCGCATCGCGGCGGCGGCGAGCACGGTGAAGGGGTCACGGGCTGGACCCTCGTCCCCGAGCCAGAACTCGTCTATTCCGAGCTCCTCCGCGGCGACGATCGCGTCGACGATGGTGGTTGCAGGGGTGCTCGGGAACACCCATACGCCGTGGCGTGGCCGGTTCGAGGCTCCGCTCATTCGGGAACGGCGGCGATGGCGTGCTGCACAGGAACGAAGGTGCGCAGCCCCAGGCCGGTCGCGACCCTGTTGGTGTACGCGTAATAGGCGGAGAGGTTGTTGAGCGCGGCGATGTCGCGATCGCTCAGCCCGACGGAACGGAGACGGTCGATGTCGGTTTCGGCGATCGCGCCCGGGGTCAGAGTGAGCAGTCGGGTGTAGTCGAGGATCGCATCGAGGCGCGCGTCGCCGGTCCCCTCGAAGGGCGTGGCGACGACACGCGCGATGAGCTGCTCGTCGACATCGAGGGCGTCGAGCGACACACGCGCACCCGACGCGCAGTGCGGGGTCTGGTTGAGCACGGAGGTCAGATAGATGACCAGACGCTTCTCCTGCTCGGTCAGATCGCTTTCGACATCCTCGACGACCTTGTACATCCGGAGCCGCTCGAACACCATCTCGGGCATGAGGCTGCCGAGCTGGGTGTACTCGGTCGGCTCGCCCAGCCTGCGGGACTGCCAGTCGTACGCGTCCTTGAGAACTCCGGTGGCGTCGGCTGGCGAAACGGTGTCGATCCAGGCGTCGATATGTTCTGAACGGCTCATGAACCGATTGTCCCGGCAGACGATTGCCGGGTCAAACTCGCGCTACTGGGCGCCCTTCTACGCGCACTCTTATGCCCCTCTGATCGCGCCGCAAGCGAATTCATTGGCGGTTCACAGACTTCGCGCGGATGGTGACAGCATGAGTACTAAGCGTCACGCCCGCCTGTTCGGTGCCGTCACCGCCGTTGCCGTCAGTGTGGCCGGGGCAGCGCTTGCCGGCGGCCCGGCCTCGGCGGCCGAGGCATCGCCGCCGGTCCAGGTGCTGACGATCGGCGACTCGATCATGAACGGTTTCGGCCTGCCCCAGGGCGAGGACTGGCCAAGCCTCCTGGGTGAAGCCGAGAACTGGTCGGTGACGAATGCGGCCTGCGACGGAGCCGGTGTGCTCCAGGTGGGAAACGCGAACGAGTGCGACTCGGACTTCGCCGGGATCATCGACGCGAATTCCAGCCTTGAGCCGGACCTCGTCATCTTCGAGGGCAGCAGCAACGACTTCGGTCTGAGCAACTCCGAGCTGCTGACGGCGACCATTTCGGAGCTCCAGACCATCAAGGCCGACTTCCCCGGTGCCGAGATCGTCGGATTCAGCACACTGTGGGGCTACACCGACCCGCCCGCCCAGCTTGCGGACATCGACTCGCAGGTACAGCAGGCTGTCGAGCAGGTCGGCGGAACATACATCGATATCGGGCAGCCTTTCTCCGGCCATCCCGAACTGATGCAGGCGAGTGACGTGCACCCGACCGCTGCCGGTCAGGCGATCCTCGCTTCGGCGATCCAGGCGGACCTCCAGCCGGTCGTGGTCGCTCTCGACAAGGCGCGTGCCGCATCCTCGAACGTCGTTCCGCTGGGTGTTCTCGAACGGTTGCACGCGAGCTAGTGTTCCCTTGTGACGGTCTCGGTCGGTCTCGCGCGACTCGATGAGGTCGATGAGATCGCGCGAGTGCTGGCGAGGGCGTTCTTCCACGATCCGGTGATGACCTGGGTGATGCCCTGCGACGGCACCAGGCTGCGCCAGCTCGCACGCCTGTACCGGTCGATCGTGCGGTTCGGGGGAATTCAGGCCGGCGTGACGACGGTCGCCCGTGATGACGGCGTCAGGGGAGCCGGCGTGTGGCGTCGCCGCGTGAGCCCTGCCGGGTTCGCGGTGCGAGACATCCCGTTCGCGCTCGGGTCGGGGCGCGCTCTCGGCCGGGACATGGGAAGGATGATCGAGATGGGCCGTGCGGTCGATGCCGCGCACCCGAAACAGCCGCACTGGTATCTCCAGCTGCTCGGCGTCGACCCGGCGGCGCAGCACGGCGGAATCGGTGCCGCGCTGATGAGCGCGCAGCTCGACACGGTCGACGCCGAGCGGCTGCCTGCCTACCTCGAGACGACGGCCGAGAACCTCGAGTTCTACGCGCGGTTCGGGTTCGTAGTGACCGGCGAGATCCCGTTCAGCGGACGACCGAGCGAGTACGCACTGTGGCGGGCGACCCGTTAACCCGTTCGTCGCCGAACGCTCACCTGCGCGATCTGTCAGCGCCGGCGGTGCCTGCGTAGCGTCGATCTCGCGAAGTCGAGATGGGACATCATGGCAACGGTCACCGAATATTTCCAGGTCGTGGACGCGGGCGAGGGGCGCTGGGTCGTGCTGCACCAGTTCACCGGGCAGCTCGCCGGATCGCTCTCCCGCACCCGGCACGGACTAATCCTCTACGACGAGGA
>JAZJYU010000039.1:3075-8087 GCA_040390225.1 Actinomycetota bacterium
GCGCTGTCCAAGGGCTTGAAGAAATATTCGTCGACGCCGGCCTTGAAGGCGGCCCAACCGGCATCCTCGCATCCCTGAAGATCGCGAAGTCCGGCGTGCTCGATGACACGGATGGCGACGGTGCCATCCTCTACGACGAGGACGGCCTGGCAATGGGCGCCTTCGCCACGCAGGACTCGGCGCTGCGCGCCCTCTACGACACCGAGTGACGACGGAACGACAACGGCCGCCGGGCTTCTCGCTCGGCGGCCGCTGTCGGGTTCATGTGATCGCTAACGTCTCGATAGCGAGCCGCCGGCACGCACACGCGACACCGCGTCGACGGTGGCGGCCAGGATCAGCACGCCGCCGGTGACGAGGAAGTTGACGCCACCCGGCAGGTTGAGCAGGCCGAGGCCGTTGGTGATGACCGCGATCACTAGGGCGCCGATGGCGCCGTGGATCAACCGGCCGCGTCCGCCGAACAGGCTCACGCCACCGACGACCGCGGCAGCGACGCCGCTCAGCACGATGTCGCGACCGAACGCGGCATCCACCGATCCGACCTTGCTGGCGCTGAAGATGCCGGAGACCACCGCGAGGGTCGAGCAGACGCCGAACGCCGCCCACTTGATCCCGGTGACCTTGATACCGGCGCGTCGAGCCGCCTCGGGGTTGCCGCCGACCGCGTAGATGTAGCGGCCGAACTTGGTCCGGTCGAGCACGAATGTGCCGGCCCAGAGGATCACCAGGGTGATCGGTACGACGATCGGCACGCCCTCGACGACCTGACCCGACACCACCTTGCCGTTCAGGATGTTCACCTGCCCGCGGTTCTGGTTGAGCAGGGCGATGACCACGCCGCCGATGATCGCGATGACGGCGAGGCGGATCCACAGCAGGATGATGGTGCGGTTCGGCACCCCGGCCCGGCCGCGACGGCGCCGGTCGAGCATGGCCGTTCCGAAGGAGATCAGCAGCATCACGACGAGCATCACCCAGCCGGCCCAGGCCGGCATGTTGCTGTTCTGGATGGCGAGCACCTCCGGCTGCTGAATGCGGTACAGGCCGCCGTCGCCGATGATGATGAGCTGAAGGCCCTGGAAGCCCAGGAACAGGCCCAAGGTCACGACGAACGAGGGAATCCCGACCTTCGCCACGAAGAACCCGATGAACGTTCCGATTGCGACGCCGACCAGCAGCGAGATGACCAGGGCGAGAATCCAGTTCATCTTGATTCCGCCCGGGTCGGACAGCACCACGAAGATCGACATCGCCACACCGGACGTGACACCGGCGGAGAGGTCGATCTCGCCGAGCAGGATGACGAACACGAGCGCCATGGCGAGCATGACGAGCGTCGCCGCCTGCGTGAGCAGGTTCGCGAAGTTCCTGTCGGTGAGAAAGTACGGGCTGAGGGCGGTGAACAGGATGCACAACACGATGAAACCCGCGACGGCGGGAAGCGCGCCCATCTCGCCACTTCGCACGCGCTGGATGTATGCGCGCACCTGGTCCATGACGCCGCCGTCCTGACCGCTGCCGATCAGGTCGTTGACGCTGGTGTCGGTGATGGTGAACTGCTGGGGGGTGGGTTCCGGCGTCGCCGGAGTCCTGGTGACGCTCATACTGCCGCTCCCGTGTAGGTCTTGCTTCCCGTGATGTATCCGACGACATCATCGGAGGTTGTCTTCGAAGCCTCGACCGATGCCACCATCTGACCGAGGTAGAGCACGTTGATATAGTCGGCGACCGCGAAGACGTCGACCAGGTTGTGGCTGATCATCAGCACGCCGACCCCGCGGTCCGCGAGGCGCTTGACCAGGTTGAGCACCTGCTCGGTCTGGGCGACTCCGAGGGCCGCGGTGGGCTCGTCGAGGATGACGACCTTCGCGGACTTCAGCACCGAGCGCGCGATGGCGACGGTCTGGCGCTGCCCGCCGGAGAGCGATGCGACCTTCTGGCGAACGGACTTCACGGTGCGCACCGACAGGGACTGCAGCGTCTCGGACGCTTCACGCTCCATCCGGCCTTCGTCGAAGGTACCGAACGACGTCTCCTCGCGACCGAGGAACATGTTCTGCACGATGTCGAGGTTGTCGCACAGGGCGAGGTCCTGATATACCACCTCGATGCCGAGGGCGGATGCTTCGCGCGGGTTGTGCAGGCCGACTACGTTTCCCTCGAACTTCACAACGCCCTCGTCGTAGGGCTGCACTCCCGCCAGGCCCTTGATCAGGGTCGACTTTCCTGCACCGTTGTCGCCGACCAGGGCGGTGATCTTCCCGGGGAAGACCTTCAGTGAGACGCCCTTGAGCACACTCACCGGTCCAAAGCTTTTTACGACGTCCGTCAATTCGATGATCGGAGCATCCATGTCACGTTCCTTTCGTTTCCGGGACGACGACGTCCCAGCAGCATGGGTGAGGTTGATCTTTGCCGTGCTGTTGCTTCATGAGCCGAAGAAAGGCTCCGTGCCGGGTACCTCACGAACCCGACACGGAGCCCTCTTATAGGCCGACCCTTTGCAGGCGGGTTAGGCCTACTTCACGCCGTACTTGGCGCAGGCGGCAGCGACATCTGCAGTGCAGATGTCCGACGCCTTCGCGTCGCCGGCCGTAACAACCGTCTCGACCTTGTCAGCGGTGATGCTGATCGGCGTGACAGCGATGAACGGCTTGCCGTAGAGCGAGTTGGACTCAGACGGCTTCTTGCCCTTCAGGAGCTGGATCGCGAGGTCCGAAGCGGCGGTCGCCTCGAGCTTGAACGGCTTGTAGACCGTGCCCGTCTGGTAACCCAGCAGCACGTTCTGCAGACCCGCGGTGGAAGCGTCCTGTCCGGAAACCGGGACCTTTCCAGCGAGGCCGTTCTTCTGGAGCACGGTGATGACGCCCGCAGCGTTGGTGTCGTTAGCCACCCACACGCCGTCGACCTGGCCACCGAGCGAGGTGAGGGCCTGCTCGAAGTTGGTCGCGGACTTGTCGCCGTCCCACACACCGGTCGGCTCAGCGGCCGGCTTGATGCCCGCTGCGCTCATCACAGCGGCAGCGCCGTCGTGGAAGAGCTTCGCGTTGCCGTCCGTCGGGTCGCCGCCCATGTAGACGACCTTGGCGGTCGCGGCGTCCTTGCCGTTGGCCTTGAGGCCGTCGACGATCATCTGGCCCTCGAGCGCACCGACCTTGGTGTTGTCGAAGGAGACGTAGTAGTCCGCGAGCATGCTCGGGGCCGAGGCGTCACCGGTGGTGATCGGGCGGTCGTATGCGATGACCGGGATGCCCTGCTTCTGGGCCTTCTGGGTCACGGCGACGGCCGCACCGTTGTAGTCAACGAGGATCATGACGCCGCAGCCCTTGGTGAGCTCCTGGTCGGCGATCGTCGCGTACTTGTTGGTGTCGCCCTGCGCGTTCTGGATGTCGGCGGTGAAGCCGGCGTCCGTGAATGCCTTCTGCAGGGCGGGGCGGTCACCGTTCTCCCAGCGCGGCGACGAAGCCGAGTCGGGAAGGATGACGCAGGCGCGGGTCGAGGCGGTGGAACCGCCGCTTCCGCCGGCCGAACAGCCGGTCAGCAGCAGTGCTGACGCTGAAACAGCGACGGCGATAGAGATCCATGAAGATGTCTTCACGTCACTCCCTTTCTTGTGAGAAGGAAAACACTCCTTGGTGTCCACACTCGGCGATGAGCTGTGGCTTCTGCAGTTTGGGGCAATTTGGTTGCGTTGGCAACATATTGATCCGTAACGTTTTGATAAAGGATGTGAACGCGCACATTGCCCGCCCCCGCAAGGGTGCGTGCGTGCGCGGGTAGGTTGGAGCAATGAATGACCGAGCCGTGCGCCCCGTAGCGCGCGGGAACAGCAACGACCACGTGCGCCGGCACAACCTGTCGACGATCCTTGGTCTGGTCCACCATGCGCGGGGGATGTCGCGCTCGCAGCTCACCCAGACCATGGGGCTCAACCGGTCGACCATCGCCGCGCTGGTGTCCGAGCTGGCGGACCGGGACCTGGTGCGCGAGGTCGATGCGGAGTCGACATTCCAGGTCGGCAGGCCGAGTCCGATAGTACGGCCGAGCAGCACGCCGGTGGGGCTCGCGCTCAATCCGGAGATCGACGCGATCACGCTCGGTGTCGTCGGTCTCGGCGGCGTCGTGCTGTCCAAGACGCGGCACGCGCTCTCCGCTCCACCGACCGCCGAGCGGGCGGTGGCGATCACCGCCGGAATGATCGACGACCTGCGCCCGGCGCTCGACGGTGTTCATCGCATCACCGGAATCGGCGTAGCCGTACCGGGTCTCGTGCGCGAGACCGATGGACTGGTGCGCCTCGCGCCGCACCTGAACTGGCACGACGAACCCTTCGCCCGCATGCTGGAATCCGCCACCGGGATCCCGGTGCTTGCGGCGAATGACGCCCGATTGGGCGGTCGCGCCGAGAGCGCGTTCGGCGGTGGCCGGGGTCTGCGGGACATGGTCTATTTCAACGGCAGTCCCAGCGGCATCGGGGGCGGCATCATCACGGGCGGTCTCCCGCTCGGCGGAGCCGAAGGCTACGCAGGAGAACTCGGGCACACGATGGTGAACCCGTACGGCACGGCCTGCCACTGCGGGGCCGTCGGATGCCTCGAGACCGAGGTGCGCCGCGACCGGCTGCTCGAGGTGGCCGGCCTGGCCGGCGTGGAGGACGTGGATCTCGCCACCGCGCTGACCACCAGCACCGACGCGATGGTCGCCGCCGAAGTCGGCCGACAGCTCGGCTTCCTCGGCGTGGCCCTCCGCAACACGATTAATCTGCTGAACCCGAGGCTCGTCGTTCTCGGCGGGTTCCTGGCCGACCTGCTGGCGGCGGATCCGTTGCGGCTCGGCGACCTGGGCAGCAACCGGCCGCTTGCCGCGTCGCGGCAGAGTGTCGACATCCGTCCGGCCGAGCTGGGCGCCGACCTGCTCATGATCGGCGGCGCAGAACTCGCATTCGAGTCGCTGATCGCGGACCCGGCCGCCTTCTAGCCGATCGTCTGGCCGCCGAGCACCCTGTCGAG
>JAZJYU010000040.1:0-1234 GCA_040390225.1 Actinomycetota bacterium
TCATCGTCGAAGGCGACTCCGCGCTCGGTACCGCCAAGCTCGCTCGCGACAGCGAGTACCAGGCGCTGCTGCCGATTCGCGGCAAGATCCTCAATGTGCAGAAGGCGTCCGTCTCCGACATGCTGTCGAATGCCGAGTGCGCCTCGATCATCCAGGTGATCGGCGCCGGTTCGGGCCGCAGTTTCGACCTGGCGAGTGCACGCTATGGCAAGGTCATCATCATGAGTGACGCGGATGTCGACGGCGCTCACATCCGCACCCTGCTGTTGACGCTGTTCATGCGCTACATGCCGGACATGATCCTCGACGGCAGGGTCTACGCCGCTGTGCCACCGCTCCACCGAGTGATCGTGATGAACCCGGGCTCGAAGCCGAACGAGACCATCTACACGTATTCCGAGGCCGAGCTCGCGGCGGTCCTGGCCGGCCTGAAGCGTACGAACAAGCGCTACCAAGACCCGATCCAGCGGTACAAGGGCCTCGGCGAGATGGATGCCGACCAGCTGGCCACCACGACGATGGACCGCAAGCACCGCACGCTCCGCCGTGTGAACGTCAGGGATGCGGCCAACGCCGATCGGGTGTTCGAACTGTTGATGGGAAATGACGTCGCGCCTCGCAAAGACTTCATCATCGCGGGGTCGAGCGAACTCTCACGCGACCGCATCGATGTCTAGTGCTGTTGGCCGCTGTGCAGCGGCACGGTTGCACAGCAAGCGTTCACGTGCTGTCGGTAAACTTCACAGAGTGACAATCACCCAGCCGCGAACCGACGCCCTCAAGGTCGACGTGACGGGTGGCCCGGTGAGTGGCGTCGTGCGGCATGGTCTCCGCATGTGGCGGGGTATCCCGTTCGCCGCCCCACCGGTTGGCGACCTGAGGTTCCGCAAACCGTTCCCCGTCGTGCCATGGACGGGCGTGCGTGACGCGAGCGAATTCGGCGACGTGCCGATGCAGGACCGCAAGGGCCAGTTTGTCGGCGTCGACGGTAAGTCGGTGATGTCCGAGGACTGTCTGACGGTGAACGTCATCGTGCCGGCCGCCCCGGCGGACGCGCCGCGCCCCGTGATGGTCTGGATCTACGGCGGCGCATACAGCGCCGGGTCCGGCCGCCAGATGAACCTGCAGGGCGAGGGTCTCGCCCGCGACGGGGACATCGTCTTCGTGAACTTCAACTACCGGCTCGGAGCGCTCGGCTACCTCGACTTCACCCGGTTCTCGACGCCCGGCAGGC
>JAZJYU010000040.1:1244-10186 GCA_040390225.1 Actinomycetota bacterium
CTACACCGCGGTGGGCGTCCGCACCTTTACCATGCGCCCTTAAGACGTTGCTCCTTTGAAACCGTACCCGCGGGCTGCGCCATTGGAAACAAGACATGGTCACCTGCGCGACCAGGTTGCCGCTCTCGAATGGGTGCGCGACAACATAGCTGCCTTCGGCGGCGACCCCGACAACGTCACGCTGTTCGGCGAGTCGGCAGGCGGCAACGCGGTCACGACGCTCATGACCGTGCCAGCCGCGCGTGGTCTGTTCGCTCGCGCGATCGCCCAGAGTCCGCCGCCCGACGCGGTGTACGACAAGACCCTCACGGCGGTGTGGGCACAGGACTATGTCGAGTTGCTCAGCAGCATCGTCGACGACTACAGCACGGAGAGCACCAGCCCCGAGGATGCGGCGGACCTGCTGCTGAACGCGCGCGCCGAAGACCTGGTGCTGGCCACGACCACGATGCAACGGCTGACGCCCGACCGGGCCCCCGGAACAGTCGCCCTCTGCCCGGTGATCGACGGCGACTTCCTGCCCGAACGACCGATCGACGCCTTCGACAACGGGCGCGCTCATCCGGTGCCGCTCATCATCGGTACCAACGACCGCGAGGGCTCGCTGTTCACCGGCCGGCTCGACATCCTCGCCTCGACGCCGCCGCGCATCCGCGCCATCTTCGCGAAGACGAAAAAGAAGGCGCGCAAGCGGCTCAAGCTTCAGTACCCTGGCCTGCCTACGAAGCGTCCGGCAGCGGACTTCGCCGGCGACTACTCGTTCTGGTACCCGTCCATCCGCGTCGCGGAGCGGCACGCCGACTTCGCGCCGGTGCACATGTACCGCTTCGACCTGGCGCCGCGACTTCTCCGCTGGATCGGGCTCGACGCCACCCACGGCATCGAGTTATTCGCCGTGTTCGACCGGGCTCGGGGGCCACTCGGCCGTGGTATCGGCCTGTTCGGGGGCTACAGCGCCTTTGCGAAGACGGGCGAGAGGATGCGGGCCAACTGGCTGCGCTTCGCCCGCTTCGGGGTCGTAGACCCGGCCTGGCCGCTCTACACGGCCCGTAAGCGCAACACCCTGATCATCGATGAAACCGACCGGGTCGAGAGCGACCCTCGGCGCGAGAAGCGGCTGGCGTGGCAGGAGTTCGTCCCCCACGTGTGAGCTTTTCGGTGCGCCGCCGCTCCTGCGGCGCACGCTTTAGGCTCGAGTCGTGATCTACCATGTGGCCGTGCACTCGGCCTGGCACGATGCCATCGTCTCGGGGGAGTACCGCGTCTCGACGCTCGGACTCAGCCTCGACGAGGTGGGGTTCATCCACGCGTCTGAGCGCCGGCAGGTGACGCCGACCGCCGAGCGGTTCTATCGCGGCCAGCGGGACCTGGTGGTGTTGGTGATCGACGAGCGGCGTGTGGCGGCCGATGGAGTGGAGATCCGCCGCGAGGACGCCGGCAACGGAGAGCTGTTCCCGCACATCTATGGCGCGATCAGGCCGCACTGGGTCGTCGCGGTGGAAGACCTCTGATCAGCTAGTCGGCGGCGGCGATCGACATGCCGATCGAGCCGACCACGCCCTCGAGCGGCTGGCCGGAGGCGTCCCGCTTCGCCCCGGAATCGGGCAGCACGCGAATCGATCCGTCGTTGCCGACCGCGAGAGCGGGCGATGGCCCGGCCCAGGCGATTGCGAGCATATCCTCACCCTTGAGGAAGCTGTGCGCACGGACTCCGCCCGTCGCGCGGCCCTTGCCGGGGAACTCGGACAGCAGTGACACCTTGGCCCGTCCGAAGTCGGTGCCGGAGATGGTCGCCGAGCTCGACGAGACCGTGGCGACGACAGGGTCGGCGGCCGGGTCGACCGACCCGAAGAACAGTACCGTCGCCTTCGCACCGAGGTTCATGCCGGCCATTCCCGCAGCGGAACGCCCCTGCGGGCGCACGAGGGCGGCGGGAAAGTGCAGCAGCTGCGCGTCCGAGGTGACGAAAAGGAGTTCGTCTCCATCGCCGGCCTGGCGCGCACCCACCACCTGGTCGCCCGGCTTCAGCGCGATGACCTCGAAGTCCGGTTTCGCCGGCCAGTCGCCTGGCGCGAGACGCTTGACCACGCCCTGGCGGGTGCCGATCGCGATCGGCTGATCGGAAACCAGCGAAACAAGAGCCAGAACCCGTTCCTTCTTCGAATCGAGCGCCAGGTAGTCCGATAGTCTCACGCCGGCCGCGAGCTGTATCGAGTTCTCAGGCACAGCCGGCAGGTCGACCGGAGAGAGTCGCACCAGCCGGCCGAGGTTCGTGATGGCCCCGACTTCGGTGCGGCTCGTCGTGACAACGCTCGACAGAATGGCGTCATGCTTCGTGCGACGGGCGCTTCGGCCGACAGTATCGGCATCGTTCAGATCGACCCGGATGGCTCGGCCGGTGGTCGAGAGGAGAACGCGGCACGGAGTGTCCGCGATCTCCAGCACGGGGGCCGCAGAGCGCGAGGACGAGGTGGTCCCGACGCTCGGACGCGCCTCGGTGAGCAGTGTGCGTCGCGGGGTGCCGAACTTGTCAGCCACCTGTTCGAGCTCGTCGGAGACGAGAGCGCGCACCCGTTTCGGGTCGGAGAGCAGGTCCTCGAGCAGCGCGATGTCGGCCAGCAACTGGTCGCGCTCGGTTTCGAGCTCGATGCGGGAGAACTTCGTGAGCCGGCGCAGCCGCAGCTCGAGGATGTACTCGGCCTGCACCTCGGACAGGTCGAAGACTTCGCGCAGCCGCGTGCGCGCCTGCTCGGAGTCGTCGCTGGTGCGGATCACCTGGATGACCTCGTCGATGTCGAGGATCGCGATCAGCAGACCCTCCACCAGGTGCAGCCGCTCGCGCTTGCGGGCGAGCCGGAACTGGCTGCGACGGGTGACGACGGAGACGCGATGGTCCACATAGACCTGCAGCAGTTCCTTGAGCCCCATGGTGCGGGGCCCACCGTCGACGAGAGCGACGTTGTTGATGCTGAAGGAGTCTTCGAGCGGAGTGTGGCGGTAGAGCTGCTCGAGCACGGCGTCCGGGCTGAATCCGGTCTTGATGCCGACCACCAGTCGTGTGCCGTGAGAACGGTCGGTGAGATCTGTCACATCGGAGATGCCGTTGAGTTTCTTGGAATTGACGCCGTCCTTGATCTTCTCGATCACCTTCTCGGCGCCGATCATGAACGGCAGCTCGGTGATCACTAGTCCGGTCTTGCGTGCCGTGAGGTTTTCGACACTGACCTTCGCGCGGGTCTTGAACGCGCCACGGCCGTTCTCGTAGGCATCGCGGATGCCGGCCAGCCCGATGATGGTGCCACCGGTGGGTAGATCCGGGCCGGGCACGAACGACATGAGCTCGTCGAGGGTCGCGTTCGGGTTATCGATGAGGAACCGGGCGGCGCCCACCACCTCGATGAGATTGTGCGGCGCCATGTTGGTCGCCATGCCGACAGCGATGCCGGATGCGCCGTTCACGAGCAGGTTCGGGAACGCCGCTGGAAGAACCTCTGGCTCCTGAAGCTGAGCGTCGTAGTTCGGGATGAAGTCGACGACGTCTTCATCGAGATCTTCGGTCATCGCCATCGCGGCGGGCGCGAGCCTGGCTTCGGTGTACCGCTCGGCCGCGGGGCCGTCATCCAGTGTGCCGAAGTTGCCGTGGCCGTCGACCAGCGGCAGCCGCATCACGAACGGCTGCGCAAGGCGAACCATGGCGTCGTAGATGCTGGTGTTGCCGTGCGGGTGCAGTTTTCCCATCACCTCGCCGGTCACCCGAGCCGATTTAACGTGGCCGCGATCGGGGCGGAGGCCCATCTCGGTCATCTGGTACAGGATGCGACGCTGTACAGGCTTCAGACCGTCACGCGCGTCGGGCAGCGCCCGCGAGTAGATGACGGAGTACGCGTATTCGAGGAACGACCCCTCCATTTCCGCCGAGACGTCGACATCGTCGATGCGTTCGCCGGACGGCGTCGGTGAGGAGCCGGAAGGGGTCGGGAGATCGGTGGTAGCCATAGGATTGCGCCCATGCTACCGGCCACGAAATCGCACCGGTTCAGCCTCGCCGTTGTCGTGCCAAGTTCGCTCGATGCCATGGCGGGCAGGAGCAATCTGCTCTCCCTTCCGCCCGCCGACAAGGTGGTCGTACTCGTCGTCGACGGTCTCGGCGCGAGCTCTCTGGCCGCTCGCGCCGGCCACGCACGCACCCTCGCTCCTTTGCTCACTCCGGCCAGCACGATCGGCTCGCGGTTTCCCACGACGACCGCCTCCGCCCTCGCCAGTCTCACCACCGGGGTGGCTCCCGGCATCCACGGGCTGGTCGGCTATACCGTGCTCGACGCCGCACATGATCGTGTTGTGAACCAGCTCACAGGCTGGGACGATCGGCTCGATCCGGCCACCTGGCAGCGCGCGCGGACCCTGTTCGAGACGGCCGGCGTGCCGTCGTTCGCGATCGGAATGGAGCGCTATCGCTTGACCGGCTTCACCGAGGCCGTGCTACGCGGTGCCGAGTTCCGCTCCGGAGCGACGATCGCCGACCGTCTCGCGGAGGCGCGCAGCGTGCTCGACGGCAACGATCGGGCTCTCATCTACCTCTATGTGCCGGAGCTCGACCAGGCCGGGCACGCGAACGGCTGGCAATCGCCGCAGTGGACGGCCGCCCTGGAACAGCTCGACGGAGCCGTTCGCGATTTCGAGGCCGGCCTCGGCCGTCGCGAGGGCATGCTCGTCACCGCGGACCACGGCATGCTCGACGTGCCCGCCAGTTCGCAGCTGTTCTTCGACAGCGATCCGTCGCTCATCGATGGCATCCGGCACGTCGCCGGTGAGCCGCGTGCTCTGCAGCTTCACTTCGAGCCGGACGCGAGTGCCGAGCACCGCGAGCGGGTTCTGGAACGCTGGCGAGCCGCGGAGGGCGGCCGCTCCTGGATCGTCAGCCGCGAGGAGGCGATCGAGTCGGGCTGGTTCGGTCCGGTGGTCGACCCGGAGGTGGCGCCGCGGATCGGCGATCTCATCGTCGCGGCGCGCAAGCAGGTCGCCTATTACGACTCGCGAGCGGGCGTGCCGCAGATGATCGGGCAGCACGGGTCATGGACCGCAGAAGAGACCAGCATCCCGCTGCTTCGCTTCGGTGCGTTCCGCCCTTAGGCGGGTCGAGCGTGCCGAGAGCTCGACCACTGCTCGCTATTCGTCGTCCGGCCGGGCACCGAACACGATGTCGTCCCAACTCGGCATGGACGCACGGCCCTTCTTCGAGCGCGGTGCCGAGGCCGGCTGGGGTGCGGTGTTGCCGGGCAGCTCGTGCTCCGGTTGAGCATCCGAAAGCGCGGGCGGCGGCATCGGCACCTCGACCAGGCGGATGCTGCCGGTCGACGGGTGCGCGGCCATCGAGTCGCTGAACGGGTCGTCGCTGCCGAATCGTGCGTCACCGATCGGTGCGGCCTCCCGCTCACCGCGACGGCGGCGAAGTGCCTCGAGCAGGTCCGCGGTCTGGTTCGACGCGGCCTCCTGCTCGACCGGTGCGCGGTTGATGGCCGCGTCGGCGACACCGGGAGGGGCATCCGAGAGGCGACCGTAGATCACCGGCTCGAGCAGGGGCGCGGTCTGGTTCTCGGCCGCCTGAGCCAGTTCGCGGTCCGTGAAGGCCCCGCTGTCGAAGCGCGACTGGTCGGGCTTGCGCTCCTCGTCACCGACGGCACGCAGCCGCGGCACGAGAGGACCCGTGAGTTCGCCCTGCTGCGACAGCGAGACGGCTTCGGTATTCAGGGGGGCGAGGGCCGACTTCTTGGGATCGAAGCGCCAGCGAGCGTCGTGATCGATCTGGTCCGCGGTGAAGGAGAGCTTCACGACCCATCCGCCCGCGATCTCCTTCCAACTCGCCCAGCGCTCGTTGATGGCGCCGAGGTCGTAGAGGCGCTCGCGGATCACGGTGCCGAAGGTCGAACTGCCGAGCGGGCTCGTATCTGCGGCCGTATGCACGGGCACGGCGAGCGCCGTGCTGACGACGTACTCGCGTTCGGCCAGCACCGGACCCTCGAAACGCTGGATGTACTCGAGCGGCACGCCCGTGATCGAGGCGACGTCTTGCGCGGACATCCCTGATCGAATGTGCGCCTGGATCTCTTTCGGGGCGAGTTTGCGGCCGAGTCCAGGCTCCGGAACCGACTGCCGCAGCTTGGACTGCAGCACCTCGTCGATGGCGATGCGGTAGCGCGTGCCATCGTCCGCGGCGACGAGCAGCGCGCCGTTCTCCACTCCGATGACTCTCAGGTCCTGCATTTCGAAGGCCTCTCGCGATCGCTGACACCCAAGAGTCGCACGCGATTCCCGGATTTTCGGGGAATATCCCGGGCGTGCCGGAAGTTCAACAACCGTCGGATTCACGGCATGTTCGCAGTGGTTTGCTATTCGCACACTATTGATGCAAACTATGGCCGCCGATCAGGACCAAAACGCAGATAAAGAAGTGGATGGGCATGGCAACCGACTACGACGCACCCCGTAAGACCGACGACGACTCAGAGTCGATCGAGGCCCTTAAGGAGCGCGTTCCGGACAAGATGTCCGGAGTGGTCGACGTCGACGACGCCGACAACCCCGGTGGTTTTGAGCTTCCGGGAGCCGACCTCTCGGACCTCGACCTCGACGTGGTCGTTCTCCCGCCGCAGGCCGACGAGTTCACCTGCGTCAACTGCTTCCTGGTGAAGCACCGCTCTCAGCTCGACCATGAAGAGAAGCTCGGGCCGATCTGCCAGGAGTGCGCGGCCTAGCTGGGCACAGCGGCCTTCGCCGCCGTGATCGCGCCGGCGAAGTCCTCCGGGTGCCGGGTCGAGACGACCCAGTACGGGGTCGGGTCGTCGGGGTCGGTCAGATCGATCCGCACGACCGGGGAAACCCACCCTCGGATCAGCAGCCAGGCGCGGGCGTCGAGCCTCGGCCCACGTTGTTCGGTGGCCTCGTCGGCGCAATACGCGGTGACGGAGCCGACGAACCGCAGAGGGAGCATTGCGCGCCCGGCGATGACGTCAGAGGCGGTCACCTCTATCGACGGCGAGCCGATCGCGATCAGCACCAGGATCGCGACATAGAGCACGACTCCCACGACGGGTCCTGCGACCTGGTTGATCGGCAGGAACACGAGGATGCTCGCCGGGATCACGAGCGCCGTCGCGATGAACACCCAGGGCGACGCCCAGAGCCGTTCGCGGTAGTTGGTCATGGCTCCACGCTACCGCCCACTGCACTACCCTCGTCGTGTGCCTGAAAGCGTCGAAGTGCTCATCGCCGGCGGGACCGTGCCGGCCTACGCCCACCCGGGCGATGCCGGTGCCGATCTCTCGGCAGCCGAAGCCGTCGAACTCGGTCCGGGGGAGCGCGCGACCATCGGCACGGGCGTTTCCATCGCCCTGCCCGACGGCTATGTCGCCTTCGTGGTTCCTCGTAGCGGGCTGGCGGCGGAGCACGGCATCACCATCGTGAACAGCCCGGGCACCGTGGATGCCGGCTACCGCGGCGAACTGCGGGTGACCCTCCTGAACACGGACAGCTCGATGTCGTATCCTGTCGCAGTTGGTGACCGAATCGCTCAGTTGATCGTCATGCCGGTGTCGCGGGCGCGATTCGTACCCGTCGAGACGCTCCCAGGCAGCCATCGTGGAACGGGTGGCTTCGGGTCCACCGGCACAGCCAGCACATTAGGAGACTCGAGAATTTTAGGGACACAAGCGTGACTGATATCCCCGGCACCGATAACGACCGCGGCGAGGTCGAGCAGCCGAAGTCGGCACCGGCCGACCGGGCGACCAGTGGCCCGCTCGACGAGAGTGAGGCGAACGCCGTCCGACCGTACGTCGACCTCGGTGGTGTCAAGGTGCTTCCGCGTGAGGGACTTCACCTCCGACTCGAGGTCGAGGAGGGCAGCCAGCGTGTCGTGGCTGTGGGTCTCGACTACGCGGGGTCCACGCTGCAGGTGCAGCCCTTCGCCGCGCCGCGCACGTCGGGGCTATGGCACGAGATCCGCGAGCAGATCGCCGATCAGATCGCGAAACAGGGCGGACGGACGACGCTCAACGTGGGGCCGTTCGGGCCGGAGCTGCTCGCCGAGATTCCCGCGAACGTGCCCGGCCAGCCAGGGTCGACCAGGCTCGCCCGGTTCATCGGCGTCGATGGCCCGCGCTGGTTCCTGCGCGGCGTGATCGCCGGCGAGGCCGCGGTGAACCCGCAGGCCGCAGCGCAGGTCGAAGACCTGTTCCGCAGCATCGTCGTGGTGCGCGGAAAGACGCCGATGCCACCGCGTGACCTCATCCCGCTGCAGATGCCGAAGTCGGCTGTTCCGGACGAAGCGTGAGCCAGAACGATGTGAACGGCGAGCAGTCGCAGCCGGGCTTTCGCGAGTCGTTCGCGGAGGCTCTGCGCAGGACCGGCTTCGGCCGGGTAGCGCCCGGCGAGGTTCCCACGGGCTCCTCGCTGCTGAAAGCGGTCGGCGGCGTTCGTGGGATCATCGAATCCATCGTGCCAGGACTCGGTTTCCTCGTGGTCTATACCGTCACCCACGCCCTGCTCCTGAGCGTGCTCGCGCCGCTCGCGCTCAGCGTGATCTTCATCGTGGCCCGGCTCATCATGCGCAGCCCCGTCATCCCTGCGCTGGCCGGAATCGTGCTGCTCGCGGTTTCGGCGATCCTCGCACTGGTCACCGGTAGAGCTGACAACAATTTCGTGCCCGGCATGATCATCAACGCCGTCTGCATCCTCGCGCTGCTCGTCAGCATCGTGGTTCGATGGCCTCTGATCGGCGTGATCGTCGGCTTCCTGACCAATGAGCCCAGTGCGTGGCGCGACGACAGGAGCAAGCGGCGCGTGCTGTACATCGCGACCTGGCTGTGGGTGCTTCTGTTCGGCATCCGGCTGATCGTCGAGCTGCGCGAGATGGCGGGGCTGTCGAGCAAGGAGATCGAGGCGGT
>JAZJYU010000040.1:10196-15017 GCA_040390225.1 Actinomycetota bacterium
CACGAGACGACCTGGCTGGCGAGCGCGCGCCTCGTGACGGGTGTGCCGCTGTACGCGATCTTCCTCTGGCTGACCTGGCTGCTGGTGCGCACCGTGTACTCCGGCGCCGCGCCGGCGGTGCAGCAACAGGACTAAGCTGGTGGTGCTAAAGTATCTTGATATCAAGATACTTTTGTGAATAGGACACGTTCACCCGCCGTACTCCGAGACTTAGGCTTGCCTTGCTGGCAGGGCCGCTCGGGCGCAGCGAGGATTGGTCCCAAGGCAGAACGCTCAGCAAGGGAGACGACGTCATGTCGCAGGTCAACAGCTTCGGTTCGAAAGACACCCTGACGGTCGGCTCGACCGACTATGAGATCTTCAGGATCGACAAGGTCCCGGGTCATGAGAAGCTCCCGTTCAGCCTGAAGGTGCTCCTCGAGAACCTGCTCCGCACCGAAGACGGCGCGAACATCACGAAGGACCAGATCGAAGCCCTCGGCGGCTGGGTGCCGACCGCCGAGCCTGACACCGAGATCCAGTTCACTCCGGCCCGCGTGGTCATGCAGGACTTCACCGGCGTGCCCTGCATCGTCGACCTTGCCACGATGCGCGAGGCGATGAGCGCGCTCGGCGGCGACGCCACCAAGATCAACCCGCTCGCGCCGGCCGAACTGGTGATCGACCACTCGGTGATCGCCGACCTGTTCGGCACCGCGAACGCCCTCGAGCGCAACGTCGAGATCGAGTACGAGCGCAACGGCGAGCGCTACCAGTTCCTGCGCTGGGGACAGACCGCATTCGACGACTTCAAGGTTGTGCCCCCGGGAACGGGGATCGTGCACCAGGTCAACATCGAATACCTGGCGCGCGTGACGTTCACCCGCACCGTCGACGGCACCCTCCGTGCCTACCCGGACACCTGCGTCGGCACCGACTCCCACACCACCATGGTCAACGGCCTCGGCGTGCTCGGTTGGGGCGTCGGCGGCATCGAGGCCGAGGCGGCCATGCTCGGCCAGCCCGTCTCCATGCTCATCCCGAAGGTGGTCGGCTTCAAGCTCACCGGCGAGATCCCGACCGGAGTGACCGCGACGGATGTCGTGCTCACGGTCACACAGATGCTGCGCAAGCACGGTGTCGTCGGCAAGTTCGTCGAGTTCTACGGCAAGGGCGTCGCCGAAGTGCCGCTCGCCAACCGCGCGACCATCGGCAACATGAGCCCGGAGTTCGGTTCGACGGCAGCGATGTTCCCGATCGACCAGGTCACGCTTGACTACCTGCGGATGACGGGGCGCAGCGAAGAGCAGGTCGCCCTCGTCGAGGCATACTCGAAGCTGCAGAAGCTGTGGCACGATCCCGACCGGGAGCCGACTTTCAGCGAGTACCTGGAGCTCGACCTGTCGACGGTGGTCCCCTCGATCGCCGGACCGAAGCGCCCGCAGGACCGTGTCGAACTGTCTCGCGCGAAAGCCCAGTTCGAGATGGACCTCGGCGACTACGCCACGCAAGATCTCTCTCGGGTGGACGCGGCCATCGAGGGAAGCTTCCCGGCATCCGACCCCATCGGATTCACCGCCCAGGATGAGGACCGCGCCCACGAGGTGTCGCACAGTCACGTGAGCAGGGCGCCGAAGACGGCGTCCAACCCGATCGAGATCACGACAGGGGCCGGGGATCACTACACGCTCGACCATGGCGCGGTCGCGGTCGCCGCGATCACGTCGTGCACCAACACCTCCAACCCGAGCGTCATGCTCGCAGCCGGTCTGCTGGCACGCAACGCCAACCGCAAGGGGCTGAAGTCGAAGCCGTGGGTGAAGACCACGATGGCGCCTGGCTCCAAAGTCGTCACCGACTACTACAACAAGGCTGGACTCACGACCGAGCTCGAGCAGCTCGGCTTCTACACCGTCGGTTACGGCTGCACGGTCTGCATCGGCAACACGGGTCCTCTCATCGACGAGGTCTCCGCCGCGGTCAATGACAATGACCTCGCCGTCACCGCCGTGCTCTCCGGCAACCGCAACTTCGAGGGCCGCATCAGCCCGGACGTGAAGATGAACTACCTGGCCAGCCCGCCGCTCGTGATCGCCTACGCACTCGCCGGGTCGATGAACTTCGACTTCGAGAACGACTCGCTGGGTACCGGGAGCGACGGCAACGAGGTCTACCTCAGGGACATCTGGCCGGATGCCGCCGAGGTGCAGAAGACGATCGACTCGTCGATCACCACCGAGATGTTCACCAAGGAATACGGTGCCGTCTTCGATGGTGACGAGCGCTGGCGTTCGCTGCCGACCCCCGACAGCGAGGTCTTCGAGTGGGACGCCAAGTCGACGTACGTGCGCAAGCCTCCGTACTTCGAAGGCATGACCATCGAGACCAGCCCGGTTACCGACATCTCCGGTGCGCGCGTGCTCGCGAAGCTCGGCGATTCGGTCACGACCGACCACATCAGCCCCGCAGGGAACATCAAGGCTGACAGCCCGGCCGGCGCGTACCTGGTCGAGCACGGTGTCGACCGCAACGACTTCAACTCGTACGGCTCGCGCCGTGGCAACCACGAGGTGATGATCAGGGGAACCTTCGCGAACATCCGCCTGCGCAATCAGCTCCTTGACGACGTCGAGGGGGGCTTCACTCGTGACTTCACCAAAGCGGATGGTCCCCAGGCCTTCATCTACGACGCGTCCGAGAACTACCAGGCGGCGGGAACCCCGCTCGTAATCTTCGCCGGCAAGGAGTACGGCTCTGGATCATCGCGCGACTGGGCGGCGAAGGGCACCAGCCTACTCGGCGTCAAAGCGGTCATCACCGAGAGCTTCGAGCGCATCCACCGGTCCAACCTGATCGGAATGGGCGTCGTACCGCTGCAGTACCCGGTGGGCGAGTCGGCGTCGTCCCTCGGACTGGACGGCACCGAGGTGGTCAGCATCACGGGGCTCGCGCAGCTGAACGATGGCACCACGCCGAAGACGGTGCACGTCGTCGCCGAGCCGAGCGAGCATTCACCGTCGGGCAAGAAGACGGTCGAGTTCGACGCGGTCGTGCGCATCGACACGCCTGGTGAGGCCGACTACTACCGGAACGGCGGCATCCTGCAGTATGTGCTGAGGAGCCTGGTTTCGTAGCTGCGCGTAGGCTGGGGGCATGTCACTGCTCGAGAACATCCATGGTCCCCGCGACCTGGATCGGCTCTCACAAACGCAGCTCACTCAGCTCGCTGAAGAGATCCGCGCCTTCCTGATCGGCGAGGTCTCGAAGACCGGTGGGCACCTCGGGCCGAACCTCGGCGTGGTCGAACTGACCATGGCGGTGCACCGCGTCTTCGATTCTCCGCATGACGCGATCGTGTTCGACACCGGTCACCAGTCGTACGTGCACAAGCTGCTCACCGGACGGCAGAATTTCAGCCGGCTACGTGAGAAGGACGGGCTTGCGGGCTATCCGCAGCGCTCCGAGTCTGTGCACGACATAGTCGAGAGTTCTCACGCCTCGAGTTCGCTCAGCTGGGCAGACGGAATCTCGCGCGCCTTCCAGATGACCGGCCAGAACGACCGTCATGTCGTCGCCATCGTCGGGGACGGGGCACTCACCGGCGGAATGACCTGGGAAGCGCTGAACAACATCAGTGACGACAACAGCCGTCGGCTGGTCATCATCGTCAATGACAACGGGCGATCGTATGCGCCAACGATCGGCGGAATGGCCCGCTTTCTCAGCGACGTGCGCACCCGTCGTACCTACCGCAGCCTGGGTGACGCAAGCCGCCGGGTGTTCGGTATCTTCGGTGGTCCTGGCCGCGCCCTCTACCGCGGTCTGCGCGGCGGCATGCACGGCTTCCTCAGCCGGTTCACCAACAATGAGGCGCTCTATTCGAACCTGGACATCAAGTACATCGGGCCGGTGCACGGCCATGACGAACGGGCGCTGGAGGAGGCGCTCACCCAGGCGAAGAATTTCGGCGCACCCGTGATCGTGCACGTGATCACGCAGAAGGGTAAGGGCTTCGAGCCGGCCATGCTCGACGCGGCCGACCAGTTCCATGCCGTTGGGCACATCGACCCGGAGACGGGCGAGCCGATTGGCGGCTCGAGCGGGCGGTCCTGGACTTCGGTGTTCTCGGACGAGATCGTCACACTCGCCGACACCGATCCGACCGTCGTCGGAATCACGGCCGCCATGCTCATCCCGACCGGACTCGACAAGTTCGCCGCGAAGTATCCCGGCCGCGTGTTCGACGTCGGCATCGCCGAGCAGCACGCCGTCACCTCGGCCGCGGGACTCGCTTTCGGGGGTATGCACCCCGTCGTCGCCCTGTACGCGACCTTCATCAATCGCGCGTTCGACCAGGTATTGATGGATGTTGCCCTCCACCGCGCGGGCGTCACGTTCGTGCTCGACCGGGCCGGTATCACGGGTCCCGATGGGCCGAGCCACCACGGCATGTGGGATCTCGCCATCCTGCAGGTGGTGCCCGATATCCGGCTCAGCGCGCCCCGTGACGCGGCCCGGCTTCGTGAGGAGCTTGCGGAGGCCATCGCTGTGACGAACGCGCCCACGGTCGTGCGGTTCCCGAAGGGGAATGTCGGCAACGAAATCGCGGCGGTGCGGCGCACTTCCGACGGTGTCGACGTGCTTCGGGAAGGGCAGACGAAGGATGTGCTCATCGTCACCGTCGGGCCGATGGCCGAACTCGGCCTGCAGGTGGCGGAGCGGCTCGCCGCCCAGGGCATCGGGGCGACGGTGATCGACCCGCGCTGGGTGGTGCCGGTGTCCGCGAGCGTGATCGAGCTCGCGGCGCAGCATCGGCTGGTTGTGTCCATCGAGGACGGCATT
>JAZJYU010000040.1:15027-26444 GCA_040390225.1 Actinomycetota bacterium
CCGGGGTCGATACGGCGCTCAACGAACTCGGGCTGCCCGACCAGTTCATCGGGCACGCGTCGCGGGCGGAGATTTTCGAGCAGGTCGGGCTGACACCGCAGGCGATCGCGCGGGACGTGGTTGCTCAGGTATTGGGAAGCAAGATCCCCATCGCCCGGCCGCTCGAAGATGAGCCGGCGGACCGCCGCGCGTGACAAAGGAGTACACGGTCGCCGACTATCTGCTCGATCGGCTCGCCGGGCTGGGCGTCGATCGGATCTTCGGGGTGCCGGGCGATTTCACGCTCGGCTTTCTGGATCACATCGAGGCCCACCCCGTGATCCGCTGGACGGGTACCGCCAACGAGCTCGGCGCTGGCTACGCGGCCGACGGCTACGCGCGCGTGCGCGGGTTCGGGGTCGTCTGCACCACCTTCGGTGTCGGGGAGCTGAGCGCGATCAACGCGATCGCAGGCGCGTACGCTGAGCACGTTCCGGTGCTCCAGCTGGTCGGCTCGCCGACCACCGCCACGCAGTCGGCCGCGCGTCCGACGCATCATTCGCTGGGCGACGGCGATTTCGGTCACACCCTCAGGATGACGGCGGAGGTGACCGTGGCCCAGGCGATGCTCAGCACGGCCGATGCCTGTGCAGAGATCGACCGTGTGCTGCTGGCGATGCTGCGCGCCGACCAGCCCGGCTACCTCTCGCTGCCCGCCGATGTGGCCGAGCTGCCTGCAGACCCGCCGACGACCGAGTTCGGTGACACGACGCCATCGTCGGATCCCGCGGCATTGGACGCATTCCGTCGGCGGGCGAGCGAATTCCTCGCCGGGGCGGCGCGACCGGTGGTGCTCGCCGACATATTCGTGAACCGCGTGCACGCGGAACCCGCGCTGCATTCGTTTCTCGGGTCATCCGGTCTGCGGTTCGGTTCGCTTCTCTGGGGCCGCCGGGTGATCGACGAGTCCAACCCTCATTTCATCGGCACCTACATCGGTGCCGCGAGTGCGGCCGACGTGCGCGACACATTCGAGAACGCCGAGCGGCTCATCACAGCCGGTGTCTACTTCACCGACCTGATCAGCGGGTTCTTCAGCGAACGGCTCGATGACTCGCGAAGGATCGACCTGTTGCCCCACTCCGCGGTGATCGCCGGTGAGACCTTCGCGGGCGTCGAGATGATCGACGCGCTGGCCGAGCTGGAGGCGCTGCTGCCTGACCCGGGTCATCCCGACCCTGTCCCGGGCACGGCCTGGGCCGCCGTCGATGCGTCGCCGACCGACGAGCCGCTCACCCAGCGCGATCTGTGGCGGATAGTCGCAGCCTCGCTGCGGCCCGGTGACACGGTGCTTGCCGATCAGGGTACCTCGTTCTACGGCATCGGCCCGCATCGTCTGCCACACGACTGCGTTTTCATCGGGCAGCCGCTCTGGGCATCCATCGGTTTCACGCTGCCTGCTCTGCTCGGCGCCGGACTCGCGGCACCACTGCGCCGGCCGGTGCTGCTCATCGGCGATGGCGCGGCGCAGCTGACGATCGCCGAACTCGGAACGCTGATCGCCGAGCGGGTGCCTGCGGTGATCGTGGTGGTGAACAATGCCGGCTACACCGTGGAGCGGGCCATCCACGGACCGACCAGCCCGTACAACGACATCGCGCCCTGGAACTGGACGGCGCTGCTGCCCGCCATGGGCGGCACGGAGACGACCGCACAGGCATTCCGCGCGACCACCGGCCGCGAGGTGGAGACAGCCTTCGCGAAGGCCGGCGAGCGCCCGGAGGTTCTCACCCTCATCGAGGTAGTGACGGATCCACTGGATGTTCCTCCGCTGCTGGTCGCAGTGGCGCAGGCGGCTGCGGCTGCGAATTCGTCACACGCATAGACCTCCGCCACACCTGCAGCCAGGCTAGGGGTCCCGAGATCGCCGCCAAGGCGATCAGGGATACTCCGAATCCACTCGTCACCGAATCTGCGAGGCGCCAGGGCTCCGCGAACGCGAGATACACGAGGTTGACGGCGAGGGCGGTGATAGCGGAGACCAGCGCGCCAGTGACCAGGTGCACCCAGACCTGATCGACGTGGCGTAGTGCTCGTCGGGCCAGGAGTGCCAGTGGATAGCCGACCACCAGTGCCGCAGCGGTGCTGGTCGCCAGGGCGATGACCAGGGTGGAGAACAACACGAAGAGCAGCAGGCTGAGACCCGACGCGGGACTACCCGGGGTGAAGACGCCGTAGCCGACGGTGAATGCGCCCGAGAAATAGAGGACCGTGAAGACCGACGTGACCCTGAGGTCCGCCCGGTCCAGATGCACACCGTGGCTTGTCATGATTCCGCCTCCTTTACGAGGTCGAGCACGTCGTCGAGCGGCCCGCGCACGAAGGGCAGGCGCAAGAGCGGGAGGAACTTCTCGATGAGCGCCGTGCCGTTTCGCACCAGACGCTTGCTGCGCTGTTGCCCGTCACTGTGGTCATAGACCCAGTAGAGGGCGAGCGCCATGTATGCCAGCCAGAGCAGGTGCGGCAACTCGGCCTTGAGGCGCGCAGGTAGCGGTGTGGATGACCCGCTCACCACCTCCGCGAACACCGACTCGGCCAGCCGGCGGGGTTCGGCCGAATCCGGGCCGAACGGGCTGACCGGGGAGGCGGGGGATATCGCCGCCCCCAAGAAGCCGGACGCCATGGAATGGTACGGCTGGAGCCCGTCGAGGCCGGTCATCAGGCCGATGCGAAGGCGGGCCGCCAGGCCGCGCTCGGTGCCGAAAGCGGCCAGAGCCCGCTCGAGATGCTGTCGCTGCACCGTCAGGTACAGCTCCTGCACCAGATGGTTCTTCGTCGGGAAGTAGTAGTAGGCGTTCCCGACCGAAATGCCGAGTTCATCGGCGATCAGCCGAATAGTGGTCTGCTCGTAACCACGCTCGCGGAACGAGGCGAGCGCGGCATCCGAGATCTTCTGCCGAGTTGTTTCACTCTTCTTCATGAATCCAGTATTGAACATGTTCAAAAAAGAAGCAAGAGCCCGCATTTGACTTAGAGTGCGCTCTAAGTTCTACCGTTAGACCATGACAACAACCGATCAGCTTCACTCGATCGCGGAGGCTTCGGAACTCACCGGTCTTTCGACGCACACGCTGCGCTACTACGAGCGCGCAGGGCTGATGCTGGACCCGGTGGACCGGGCATCGTCCTCGCACCGGCGGTATTCGCAGTCGGACATCAACTGGGTGACGTTTCTCACCAAGCTGAGGTCGACATCCATGCCGATCGCCCGCGTTCGCGAGTATGTCGAACTTTGCCGCCGCGGCGAGGACACGGTCGCCGACCGGCTCGAGTTGCTGCTGACCCACCGCATCGTCGTCGCCGCTCAGCTCGACGAGATGACGAAGAGCCTGGCCGCGATCGACTTCAAGATCGCGACCTATCAGGGTAGCCACCCTTATGAAGAAAGACAGGCGTCACAACAATGAAACACATCACACTCGGCACCAGTGGACCCGACATCGGGCGCATCGGGCTCGGTTGCATGGGGATGTCCGCGTTCTACACCGGCGCGAACACAGACAACGCGGCCTCGATCGCCACCATTCACCGGGCGATCGACCTCGGCGTCACGTTCTTCGATACGGCCGAGATGTACGGTCCGTACTTGAACGAGGAGCTGCTCGCTGAGGCATTCGCGGGCAAGCGCGACCAGGTGACGATCGCCACCAAGTTCGGCACGCTGCTCCATCGCGGTGACGGCGGTCGCGGACTCGACGGCAGCGCCGAAAACGTTCGACTGTCGGTTGACGGTTCGTTGAGGCGGCTGCAGACCGATCACATCGATCTCTACTACCAGCACCGCATGGACCCGAACACCCCGATCGAAGAGACGGTGGGAGCGCTCAAAGAGCTCATCGACGAGGGCAAGATCCTGCACTACGGGCTCTCCGAGGCTGGAGCGTCCACCATCCGCAGAGCTCACGCCGTCCACCCTGTGACCGCCATACAGATGGAGTACTCGCTCTGGACGCGCGATCCGGAGGCGGAGATACTGCCGCTGACGCGCGAACTGGGAATCGGCTTCGTTCCATACTCGCCGCTCGGCCGCGGGTTCCTCACCGGCACGATCCGCTCCCTCGACCAGCTCGACGAGACGGACTTCCGGCGCAGCAATCCTCGATTCGAAGGCGACAACCTCACAGCGAACATCAGAATCGTGGAGCAGGTGGATGCCGTGGCCGCGGAACTCGGCGTGAAGCCGGGCCAGGTGGCCCTGGCCTGGCTGCTCGCCCAGGGGGACGACATCGCCCCGATCCCGGGCACGAAGCGCATCCCGTACCTGGAGGAGAACGTTGCTGCCGACGCGATCATCCTCTCCGACGACCAGCGGGCGGCTCTTGATGCCGTGGCTGCGCCGCAGGGCGACCGCTACGCGGACATGACACCGCTCGGTCGTTGACGGTTACCCGACTCCGACTGCCTTACCGCCCTTGGGCGTCGCTGTCGGCCCGGTAACGGGTCCGCAGCGCGTCTGAGCGGCGATGCAGGCGGCGGTGTCGGCGGCCATGACGGGCTGGTTCCAGCCGTCCATGAAGTCGGCGTGCCCGGTCATGATCGACCCCTGTTCGGTGGGGCCGACCGAGAGTGTGAGGTTCGCGGCCGATTTCGTCGGGTAGCTGACGTGAACGACCACCTGGGGGATCTGCACGGGGTAGGCGGTCGGGCATCCGGCGGCCGTCGCGTAGACGGCGTTCTTCTGCGTGTGACCGTCGAGTGTGTGGCCGTCCCAGCAGTTGGGGAAGGTCGCGACGAGGCGAACGAAACCGCTGGTGCAGTCGTGCGGGAGGCTGGACAGCCGTCCATTCAGCTGTCCGGAGCAGGTCCAGCCGATGACCTTCGCATCCTGTGGCGCATCGGCGGCCTCATTGCCGGCGATCATCGTGATGCCGGCCGGCATGGCGTGGGTGGCCGATGCGATCCCCGCGGGTGCCCGCCAGTAGATGAGCGTGGAGCGGGGCTCCATCGCCTTCCCATCCTGATACAGCACAGGCGTCCAGTACGAGGACGCATCGGCGGTCGTGGAGCAGTCGGTCGCTCCACCGGTGAGCTGGGCCGGTGTGATGCTGGCGCTGGGGTGGGTATTGCCGAAGAAATCGTGCTGCATGGAGCGGCCGGTCATGCCGGGCATGAGTATCGGGTCGTTGGGCGCCGTCGTGGTGAGCATGCAGGTGTCGGTGAAAATGCCCGGATTCACTCCACCGCTCGGAAAGCCGGTGGTGTTCACCGCGGGGAGGACAACGGAGACCGGTCGTGCCAGGAGCTCTGCCGTAGTGGCGGCGGTGCCGACAGCGAGCAGGGCGGCGGCGGCGACGGTGAACACGATGCTGGGCCTCATGGCGCAAGCAAACGCCACCACTGTCAGTGCAGTGTGAAGCGGATGTTCGGGGCAGGTAAAGAGGCGCCTTTACCTGCCCCGAACATGCACCGAGCATTCGTCTTACACGGGAAGCATGGATTTTTCGCATGAGTGCTGACGGAGAACCAGAACCACCAGCCGTGAACGATGACGCGCAGCCCACTTCCGCGCTGCGGCGTCACCCCTGGGCGTTCGGCATCGCCGGCGGCGCCGAAGCCGTTTGCCGGAGCCACTCGCGGATGTTCGGGGAATCGTTACGGAGATAGCTGGTTCGAGCTGGACGATCGTGACCAAGGCAGGCCCTACGGTCGCGGTCAGCGTCGACTCGTCGACGATGTTCGGCACGAAGGCAGCCCCGGCGACCTCCTCCACTTTCGCTGTGGGCGACATCGTGGCGGAGATCGGCAAACCTACGGGCGACACTCTCCTTGCCGCCCGCGTGGTGAGGACCGCCGGCGGTGCGGGAGCGAACCCGGCGCCGTCGGTCGGCCCTAACACCTGATTACTACACCTGATTACTACGCGACGCCCTTGATCACCGGGTGGTGGAACGTGTCGTGGAACACGCGCTCCGAGGCGCCGACCCGGTCGAGGTACGGCGTGACTCCGCCCATCTGGAACGGGTAGCCGGCACCGAGAATCAGGCAGAGGTCGATGTCTTCCGCCGCCTCAACCACTTTCTCGTCCAGCATGCGATGGATCTCGTCGGCCAGGCCGTCCTCGATACGGATTCGAAGTTCCTCGGCGGTCATGGGCGTCGTTCCACCGGCGACGATGTCGCGCGCCTTCTTGTCGATTCCCTTGATCTTGCCCTTCGAGTCCCGTTCGAAGATGTGGCCCAACTCGGCCAGCCGGTGGAGGTTCTGGCTTTCGAAGAACCGGTCAGGGAAGGCGGCGTGATGCGTGTCGAGCACGTGCGCGCCCACCTGCAAGCCAACCAGTTCGAGCAACTCGAACGGGGTCATGGGCAGCCCGAACGGCCGGGTCGACTCCTCAACCGTCTCGAACGGGGTGCCGGTGTCCACGGCGTGCATGGCCTCGCCGAGCACCTTGGCCAGGATGCGATTGACCACGAAGCCGGGCGTGTCGGTGGTGTTGACGGCGTTCTTGTAGAGCGCTGCGGCCGTAACCATCGCTGTGCTGAGGGTCTCATCGTCGGTCTTGCGCGTCTTGACTACCTCGATCAGCGGCATCACCGCGACCGGGTTGAAGAAGTGGAATCCGACCAGGCGCTCGGGGTGCTTCAACTTCGCGCCGATCTGCTCCACCGAGAGTGAGGAGGTGTTCGTCGCCAGCACGGCCGTATCGGACAGGTATTGCTCCACATCCGCGAACACGTCCTGCTTGACACCCAGCTCTTCGAACACCGCCTCGATCACCCAGTCGCACTCGGCGAAGTCGGCCTTGTTCGTGGTGCCGCTGACCAGCGCCGTGAGACGGTTCGCCTCGTCTGGGGAGATACGTTTTTTGTCGAGGAGCTTCTGGATCTCGTCGTGGATATACCCGACACCCTTGTCGACGCGCGCTTGGTCGAGGTCGGTGATGACCACCGGCACCTTCAGGCGGCGCACGAACAGCAGCGCGAACTGGCTGGCCATGAGCCCGGCACCGATGACACCGACCTTGGTGACCGGCTTGGCGATCTTTCTGTCCGGTGCGCCGGCCGGCCGCTTGGCCCGCTTCTGCACCAGGTTGAACGCATAGATGCTGGCCCGGAACTGGTCGCCCGAGATCAGGTCGGCGAGGGCGTCGTCCTCGGCCGCGAACCCGGTCTTCTTATCGGTATTCTTCGCCGCCTTGAGCAGGTCGAGCGCGCGGTACGGCGACAGGGCGATCTTTCCGATGCGGCTCTCGAGCGTCTTCGTCGCGATGCCGATCGCGATGTCCCACTTGACTGCTCGCTCCACCTTGCCGGGCTCGTTGGCGCGCTTGACCTTGATCTTTCCGGTGAGCACGGCGTCCGCCCACGCGATGGAGTCCTCGAGAAAGCTCACCGAGTCGAAGATCGCGTCCGCGATGCCGAGGTCGAAGGCTTCCTGACCCTTCAGCATGGTGTTGTTCTTGAGAGGGTTCTCGATCACGACCTTGAGCGCGTTCTCGATGCCGATCAGGTTCGGCAGAAGGTAGGCGCCGCCCCAACCCGGGATGATTCCGAGGAACACCTCGGGCAGCGCGAGCCCAGGAATGTTGCGGTCGATGGTGCGGTAGTCGGCGTTGAGGCCGATTTCAACACCGCCGCCGAGGGCGAGGCCGTTGATGAAGACGAATGAGGGCACGCCCAGCTCGCTGAGCTTGCCGAGCGACCAGTGGCCGAGCTGGGCCATCTGCTTGCCAACGGCGCGGCTGGGGATGTCGCCGGCCTGAGTCAGGTCGGCCCCGGCGGCGAGAAAGAACGGCTTGCCGGTAACGGCGACGGCCGCGATCTCGCCCTTGGCCGCACGCTCTTTCTGCGCGTCGAGCATGGCGGCGAACTCCACCAGCGTCTCCGGCCCGAGGGTGGAGGGGCGCGTGTGGTCGCGGTTGTTGTCGAGCGTGATGAGAGCAAGGGTCTTTCCGCTTGCGAGCGGTACGTCACGCAGGTAGGAGTGCGTGATCACCTCGTCCTGCGACATGGCACGCAGGTCTGCGAAGTCTTCGGCGGTCGTCATTATTTTGCGCCTTTCGACAATGCAGACTTTCCGTCGAAGTACGGGTTCTCCCAGATGACCGAGCCGCCCTGGCCGAGACCCACGCACATGGCGGTAAGGCCGTACTGCACGTCGGGGCGCTCCTTGAACTGCGCGGCGAGCTGGATCATGAGGCGCACGCCCGAGGACGCGAGGGGATGCCCGATGGCGATCGCACCGCCCCACTGGTTGACGCGGGGGTCGTCATCGTCGATGCCGAAGTGGTCGAGCAGCGACAGCACCTGCACGGCGAACGCCTCGTTGAGCTCGAACAGCCCGATCTGGTCGATCGTGAGTCCTGCCTTCTTCAGTGCCTTCTCTGTTGAGGGGACAGGGCCGATGCCCATGATCTCTGGTTCGACACCGGCGAAGGCGAAACTGACGAGCTTCATCTTGGCGGTGAGACCGAGTTCCTTCGCCATCGCCTCGCTGGCGAGCAGGCTGATCGTTGCGCCGTCGTTGAGCCCAGACGAGTTGCCGGCCGTGACGCGGCCATGCGGGCGGAAGGGCGTCTTCAGCGTGGCGAGACCCTCGAGCGTGGTGTCGGGACGGAGCGCCTCGTCGCGGGTCGCGAGTCCCCAGCCCGCGTCGCTCTGGATGGCGACCGGGATGAGGTCGGGCTGGAACTTGCCCGCCTCGTACGCGGCGGCAGCCTTCTGCTGGCTGCGCAGCGCGTAGTGGTCCGCGCGCTCCTTGGTGAGTTGCGGGAAGCGGTCGTGGATCTTCTCGGCCGTGTTACCCATGTTCAGCGCCTCGGCGTTGACGAGCTTCTCGGAGAGGAAGCGCGGGTTCGGGTCGACGCCGGAGCCCATCGGGTGACGGCCCATGTGCTCGACACCGCCCGCCAGGGCCAGGTCGTACGCGCCGAAGGCGATGCCGCCGGAGATCGTGGTGACCGACGTCATCGCGCCCGCGCACATCCGGTCGATGGCGAAGCCCGGAACGGACTTGGGCAACCCTGCCAGAATGGCGGCCGAGCGGCCCAGGGTGAGGCCCTGGTCACCGGTCTGGGTGGTCGCCGCGATGGCGACATCGTCGATGCGGTCCTTGGGGAGGTCGGGGTGGCGTTCGAGCAGTCCGACCATCGCCTTGACGATGAGGTCGTCGGCCCTGGTGTTCCAGTACATGCCCTTTTCGCCCGCGCGCCCGAACGGGGTGCGTACCCCGTCGACGAACACGACTTCATGCCGTTCGGCCACAATTCCCTACTTTCCTTGAGGTTCCGCAACCGATCTTAGGCTCGCCTAAAAAGCCCCCGGAATCGTTTGCAGCTTCCTACGAAGCAGGGTCGGCCGGCTCCTCGGGTGTTTGGCTGGCTTCGACAAAGGCATCGAGAATTAGCTGTGAGGTTGCGTCAATCTGCCAGGGGCGCGCGCCGAGCTCTCGGAGGCCGTTTCGAATACCGTCCAGCTCCAGCGCCGACGGCGGTGTCCAGGCCAGCCGGCGCAGCAGTTCGGGCGTGAGCAGATTCTCCACCGGGATGACGAGTTCGCCGGACAGCGTGGTCACAGAGGCCCTGGCGAGCTTCAGTCTGCGGTCGGCCTCCGGATTGCGTTCGATCCAGGCCCGCGGCGGAGGAAGTGCGTCGCCAGCCACTCGCAGAGCGGGGAGATCCTCGGTGGTGCGACCGGCCTCGATGGCAGCCCACCAGCGGGACAGTTCCGACCTGCTGGCCCGGCCGTTGAAGTCGCGCATGCCGGCCAGCTCCTGCCGGCTCTCGGGCATGGCCTTTGCCGCCGCCACCAACGACGAGTCCGGCACGAGTCGCCCGGGCGCCGTGTCGATCTCCTGGGCGAAGCGGTCGCGCGCCTCCCAGAGCTCGCGGGCGACGGCGAGATTGCGCGCCCCGCGCACCGTGTGCAGGCCGGAGAGTCGACGCCATGCCTCGGCGGTGACGGGCTTCGCCTGGCGCGCGAGCACTGCCGCGAACTCCTGGGAGGCGATCTCGGTCTTGCCGGCGACCTCGAGGATGCCGGCGACGGCGCCCCGCAGGTCGGGCAGCAGCTCGACATCCAGAGCCGCGTAGACCAGCCATGACTGCGGCAGAGGCCGAGTGGACCAGTCGGCCGCGGAATGCTCCTTGGCCAGGTGGATGCCGAGCAGTTCTTCGACGACGGTGCCGAGTCCGACGCGGGGGAGACCTGCCAGGCGCGCACCGAGTTCCGTGTCGAAGATTCGCGCGGGATCGAGGCCGACCTCGCGGAGGCAGGCGAGATCCTGGCTGGCCGCGTGGAAGATCCACTCCTCGTCGCCGATCGCGGAATTCAGCTCCGAGAAGTCGCCGATCGCGGGCGGATCGAACAGGAAGACGCCGGCACCGCGGCGGAATGCCTGGATGAGGTAGGCGCGCTGCGAATAGCGGAATCCGGATGCCCGCTCGGCATCCACCGCGACCGGGCCGTTCCCGCGGGCGATCGCCTCGACGGCCGCGAGGTAGCCCTCCCGCGTGTCGATCGCGGAAACCTCCTCGTGCGGCGCCTGCGCCGCAGCTGCAGGCTCGACCGGCACCTGTGGTGCTTCGGATTCGTCCGTACTAACCACGACCAATTCTGCGTGCCGAGAGCAGGCTCACGCCTTCGACGGCGGGCGGAAGGCCCGCCAGCATGCAGAGCAACTCGCCCCACGCCTCGACGTGCGCCGTGACATCGTGGTCAGCCGGAGTCCACGATGCCCGGAGTTCGATCTGCGCGCCGTCGCCCTGTACGGCGAGCTCGCCGAATCCGGTCGACAGGATCTTGGTGGCGGTGCCGGACGCGGCAAGGTAATTGGCGCCGCGGGTGTCGAGAGCATCGACGAGCCACGACCAGGCCACCTGGGCGAGGAAAGGATCGACGCCGATGTCGGTTTCGAGGGGAGCCTGGGCGAAGCAGACGACCCGGAAGGTGCCGCCCCATGCCTCCGATCCGGCCGGGTCGTAGAGCAGGATGAAGCGACCGGTGCCGAGTTCGGAGTCCGTGCCGTGCCTGGCCGGCGTGACATCGGCCGCCATGGCGATCGCGTACGGCGCGAGACTGCCTGGGGCGGCGATCTCGGTCAGTACCAATTCCGGCCGCAGGGTCGCGCGGTGCAGCGCATCGACGGCAGCGCTGAATACAGCCGAGGCGGGCGGCTGGACGACATTTTCGGGCACGAGCACAGACTAAAGTTCAGGCGTGGGAGTTACGAGCAGGCACGCCGTCGGCGGAATCCGGTGGTGGGGGGTCGCGCTGGTGACGCTGGCGGGTTTCGCGGCTCTCGTCACCGTGTTCGGCGCACTGCTCTCGCTGATCGTCGCCCGTATCGTCGTGACGCCGCCCCGCCGGCGGGCGGCCGACATCCGTGTTCTGGCGATCGATGGCGGCCGAGGAGACGGAGTCGCCGCCCAGGGTCTTCGT
>JAZJYU010000040.1:26454-31669 GCA_040390225.1 Actinomycetota bacterium
CGACGGTCGTTACGCTGAATGCCACGACGGATACACGCGTGCCGGGCAAGTACAGCTTCTTCTTCGACGACGACCGCGGTTCGGCCCGCATCGGTGACATCGTCTCGCTCACTGCGGAGACGGTCACGCGCACCGTGATCGATGTGACCTCCGGCGACCTCGTCGTCGGCGCCCGCGGACGTTTCAGCGGGTGGTACTACAACGGCCCGGAGGAACTCGGATTCCCCTGGCAGAACATCGTGCTGACCACCGAACTGGGGCCGGCCCCTGCCTGGCTGGTGCCCGCCGCAGGGCCGACCGAGCGCTGGGTGATCAACGTGCACGGTCGCGCGGTCAAGCGGCAGGAGACCCTTCGCGCGGTGCCGGTGTTCCGTGACGCCGGGTACAGCTCACTTCTGATCAGCTACCGCAACGACGGTGATGCCCCGGCGAGCGAGGATCGGCGCTATGCGCTCGGCGACACCGAATGGCGGGACGTGGATGTCGCGGTCGAGTACGCGATCGCCCACGGCGCGAAGCGGATCGTGCTGATGGGCTGGTCGATGGGCGGGGCCACGGTGTTGCAGGAGCTCACGCGCTCCGCGCACGCCGGCATCGTCCGGGGCGTCATTCTCGACTCGCCCGTCGTCGACTGGGCGACGGCGCTGCGGTTCCAGGGCGAGCTACGCCGTCTCCCCGACCCGGTGAGCGAGGGCGTGCTGTCGATCATCGGCACGGAGTGGGGCAGACGGCTCACCGGCCAGGGGGTCGCGATCGACCTGCCGCGCCTCGACTTCGTGAGGCGCGCGGGGGAGCTGCACGTTCCGATCCTGCTCATGCACAGCGACGATGATGGCTATGTGCCGGTCACGGCATCGCGGCACCTGGCGGCGGCCCGCCCGGATATCGTGACCTTCGAGGCCTTCGCCGTCGCGGCCCACACTCGGCTGTGGAACTTCGATCCGGTGCGCTGGAACTCTGCGATCAGTCAGTGGCTGGCCGCACTGGAATCCAGCGGGCATAACTGACACCCACATCATCCACGAGCAACTGACTGAGCGCGAACGACAGCTGTGGAGCTCCTGGCAGGGCAGGAGCCGATGGCCCGCCGATGACCGGACTGGTCGACATGCACAACTCGTCGACCATCGCGTCGGCAAGAAGATGTGTGGCGAGCGTTGGACCTCCCTCGCAGGCGACGGAGCGAAATCCCAGGTGGTGGAGCGCGTCGACGATCGACCGCCCGGACAGGGGACCAGACGAATCGATCCCGATCACGCTGGCGCCGGGCAGGTTCACGGATTCTGCGACGGATGCCGGGCACAGCACGAACACGCGCCCCGCTTCGAGCCCGGCGGGGATCGAGTGCCCGGTCAGGTCGCCACTGGCCGTGACGACGGCGAGCGGCACGCTTCTCGGCAGCAGGTAACCCTCCCGCCGAAGGCTGGAGGCGCCGATGAGCACCACGTCGCTCGAGCGGCGGATGGCGCCGAGCACCGTGCGGTCGGCGCCGCGGGTGAGTGTGCTCGATGTGCCGTCCGCGCCGATGGCGCTTCCGTCGATGCTCGCGATCATGCTGATGCGCAACCATTCCGGCCGCGGCACGGTATAGAAGGCGTCTACGTCGTGAACCGGCCCGCCGGCCGGATACACGCGCGTGAGGGTCACGCGGCCAGTTTCTCGCGGACCTGCCGTTTCACCCGCGCGAGGAGGCCGGTCATCCCGCGGATACGCAGTGGACTGACCGCCTCGGTGAGTCCGATCGTATTGGGGAAGTCGTCGGGCACGCCGAGCACCTGGCCGACGGTGAGTCCTTCAAGGCCCTGCGCGATGATCGATGCGAACCCGCGAGTCGTCGGGGCCTCCTTCGGCGCCGTGGCGAAGACATGTACGGTGCTGTCGTCCCAGACCTCGACGAAGATGAAGACCGGAGACTGGCATTCGATGACGCGTTCGAGCAGATCGGGGTGCGCGGAGTAGCGCTCGGGCAGTTCCGGGAGCTCGTTCGCGAACTCGAGCAGCAGCAGCAATCGATCGCGCTGCTCCAGCTCGAGGAAGTCCTCACGGATCTGGGCGAGGCTCTCCGGGAGATCGGTCATGCTCCCAGTATCCCCGCTTACTTCGAGGGGACGGCGCCTGGCTCGGATCCTTTGACGATCGGCACGCGAACGGCCGAACCCCACTCTGTCCACGAGCCGTCGTAGTTGCGCACGTTCTGGAAGCCGAGCAGATGAGTGAGCACGAACCAGGTGTGGCTGGACCTCTCGCCGATGCGGCAGTAGGCCACGACGTCATCGCCGTGCTTCAGCCCCGCCTGGTCGCGGTAGAGGGCGTTCAGCTCGCCGAGCGGGCGGAACGTGCCGTCATCCGCGACGGCCTTGCCCCACGGAACATTCTGGGCGCTCGGGATGTGCCCGGCCCGCAACGCGCCCTCCTCCGGGTACGCGGGCGCCGTGGTGCGCTCACCGCTGAACTCCTCGGGCGAGCGCACGTCGATCAGGGGGCTGCCGAGGTGGGCGAGCACGTCGTCTTTGTATGCCCTGATCTTCGAGTCGTCACGCTCGACCACGGGGTAGTCGACGGCGTTCGGGGTCGCGGGGTCGGTCGTGTATTCGCCGCCGTCCGCCTCCCACTTGGCGCGCCCGCCGTCGAGGAGCCGAACATCCGCGTGCCCGAACAGCGAGAAGACCCACAGGGCGTATGCGGCCCACCAGTTGTTCTTGTCGCCGTAGATGACGACCGTCGTATCGCGGCCGATGCCCTTGCCGCCGACCAGCTTCGCGAAAGCCGCGCCGTCGATGTAATCCCGCTCCACCGGGTCGTTGAGGTCGGTGTGCCAGTCGATCTTGACTGCCCCGGGGATGTGGCCGGTCTCATACAGCAGCACGTCCTCGTCGGATTCGACGACAACGAGTCCAGGGTCGCCGAGATGCGCTCTCAGCCACTCGGTGCCGACCAGGCGTTCTGGATGCGCGTAGTCCGCGAAGCGCGATGACGAGTCCGGCGCGATGGCCATGAGTTCCTCCACATATTCGTCGGGATAGGCTTTACCTGACCCCCAAGCGAATCTACGCACTTGACTCGTCGAGTTGGGTCTTCCCGTAAGAGTTCGACACAATCCCAGCCCGAGGTATTCCCCGTGACGTCCACGCACGCCCACCTGGTCGATCGCGCCCCCACCCTCTCGGCGGCGGAAATAGTCGCTCACCTCGTCCCACCGCGTCAATTCGAACACGCGACCCTTGAGTCGTACCGGCCCGACCCGGACTATCCGTCACAGGCGGCCGCCGTCGAGGCTATCCGCGAGTTCGCGTCCGTGTGGTCGGCGAAGGGCGGGGGACTGTTCGGCAGGCGGAAGGCGAATGATGCGCTTCCTGGAATCTATCTCGACGGCGGGTTCGGTGTCGGCAAGACCCACCTCCTCGCAGCGCTCTGGCACCTGGCACCCGGCCGCAGGTATTTCGGCACATTCATCGAGTACACCGCTCTCGTCGGTGCGCTCGGCTACCAGGCGGCGGTGGCGCAGCTCAAGGGAGCGACGCTGATCTGCATCGACGAGTTCGAACTCGACGATCCCGGCGACACCCGGCTGATGTCGCGCTTGCTCTCCGAACTGGTCGCATCCGGCTCACGCATAGCCGCGACCTCGAACACCCCGCCGAACGCACTCGGCGAGGGCCGGTTCGCAGCTGAGGACTTCTTGCGCGAGATCGACGCGCTTGCCGCGAGATTCAGGACGGTGCGAATCGACGGGCTGGACTACCGCCGCCGCGACATCGAGGGTCATGCCGTCTCGATCTCGCCTGGCGATCTGGAATCCGCAGTCGGGGACCTCGGCGGCACGGTGACCGTCGACCCTTTCGACTCGGTGCTCGAGCACCTGGGGTCGGTGCACCCTTCCCGTTACGTCAAGGTGATCGACGGGCTCGACGGGGTCGCATTCACCGACGTGCACCCGATCGAGAACCAGACCGACGCACTGCGACTGGTCGCGTTCGTCGACCGGCTGTACGACGCGCAGGTTCGCATGATCGGAACGGGGACCGCCCTCGACCGGGTGTTTCCCGAAGAGATGCTGGCCGGCGGTTTCAGCAAGAAGTACCGAAGGGCGATGTCGCGCATGATCGCGCTCACGTCACCCGATCCGGTCTGACCGGTAGCGCCTGGCGCGAAGACCGGCCAGCAGTGCGCCGATCACAGCGGAGATCACCGACGCCGCCAGCACCGCAAGCGTTCCCTCCGCAGCGATCTGCGGTTCGTTCACGTACGCGAGTTCGTTCATCAACAAAGAAACCGTGAACCCGATGCCGCCCAGACCGGCGACCGCGACCAGGTCGCCGATCGGTATGCGTTCGGCTCGCGGCTGGCGAGATGCGGCACTGGCAGCAAGCGCGCCGGCGGTGATGCCGATCAGCTTGCCCACCGGGAGCGCGACGACGATCGCCCAGAACGCTGGACTCAGTTCGCTGAGACCCACGGCGGGAACGGTGACGAGCGCGGCCACGAACGCGAACAGAGGGAGTACGAGGAGGTTGCTCACCGGCTCGAGCGCGTGACGTGCGGGGGCGGCGCTCCGCGACTCCATGGCCGCGCCGAGCGCGACCCCGGCGATGGTCGCGTGGATGCCGGAGGCGTGCACGAGAGCCCATGTCGCGACTGCGAGCACAGCAAGAAGCAGGATCAGCCACCACGACATCCGCAGCCGGCTCAGCCAGGCGAACAGCGCGATCGCCGGCACGGCGATGAGCAGAGGAACGAGGTGGATGCCGTGGGTGAAGAAGAAGGCGATGATCAGGATCGCGATGAGGTCATCGATCACGGCCAGGGCCAGTAGCAGCGCACGGATGCGTGCCGGGAGACCGCGCCCGACGATGGCGAGAACCCCGAGCGCGAAGGCGATGTCCGTAGCGGTGGGGATCGGCCAGCCGCCGGCCAGCGATGACGAGTGCGCGATGGCCAGAAAGATGACCGCCGGCGCGATCACCCCGCCGACCGCCGCGACGGCGGGCACGATCGCCTTTCGTGGGGTGTCGAGCTCGCCGTGCTGCAGTTCATGCTTCAGCTCGATCGCCGCGAGGAAGAAGAACAGAGCGAGGAGCCCGTCTTTCACCCAGTGATCGATGGAGAGGTCGAGACCGATCAGGTGCGGCCCCAAGCGGAATGCCATGAACGAGCGCAGAGCGGGTGCGGCGGGCGAGTTCGCGAGCGCGACACCGACCGCTGCCGCGACCACCAG
>JAZJYU010000040.1:31679-31912 GCA_040390225.1 Actinomycetota bacterium
TTCCTCACGATTCTCACCAGCCCAGCATCCCCGATATGGGTCGAGAAGATGCGAAGCGAACCGGGAGGCGCTCGAAACATGATGTTTACACCCGGTCGCGCCACGTAACAGACCGGAAACGTTTATACCCCCCGGCGGAAACCTCAGGACTCCAAACTGGCTCCGTACCCGATATGACGCTATCCCCAAGTGCTAGGCGCACGTCGACGGTGCATCCTTTGCAAGTTAGAGAG
>JAZJYU010000041.1:0-11125 GCA_040390225.1 Actinomycetota bacterium
GGGACGCGAGCGGACCGCGCACCGCGATGACGGCCATCACGCGCACGCTCTCGACCTCGCGCCAGAGCCGCGCACCGATCAGGGCGAGCCGGACGACAGGGTCGGGATGCGAGACGCCGTCGAGCGTGCCAGCGACGCGCTGGGAACCGAGGGTCACCAGTTCGCTCAGCAGGTCGTCTCGGTTGGCGAAGTGCCCGTAGACGGAGCGCCTGCTGAGGCCCGCCTCGGCGGCGATGGCTTCGAGGGATGCCGACGGGTCGCGGTTCAGCAGTGCACGCGCGGCATCGAGAAGCGCGCCGCGATTCTCCGTGGCGTCACGCCGCGGTGCCCTGGTGCTCGTAGTGGTCATGACCCCCAGCGTAATAACTTGCACATTATTGTGCAAGTTAACCGGGAAACAGGCCGGTTAGACTGGGGTGTAATCCCCACCTCTTTCGAAGGGATCCTCCATGCCCGCAATCGTCTTGATCGGCGCCCAGTGGGGCGACGAAGGCAAGGGCAAGGCGACCGACCTGCTCGGCAGTCGCGTCGACTATGTCGTCAAATTCAACGGTGGCAACAACGCCGGCCACACCGTGGTGGTCGGCGACCAGAAGTACGCTCTGCACCTGTTGCCGTCCGGCATCCTCACTGAGGGGGTCGTGCCGGTGATCGCCAACGGTGTCGTCGTCGACATCGAGGTGTTGTTCAATGAGCTTGAGGCGCTCACTTCACGGGGACTCGACGTGTCGCGACTGCTGGTCAGCGCCAACGCTCACGTGATCACGCAGTACCACCGCACGCTCGACAAGGTGACCGAGCGGTTCCTGGGCAAACGGCAGATCGGAACGACCGGGCGGGGCATCGGACCGGCCTATGCCGACAAGATCAACCGGGTCGGCATCCGCATCCAGGACCTGTTCGATGAGAACATCCTGCGGCAGAAGGGCGAGGGCGCCCTCGACGTCAAGAACCACATGCTGGTGAAGCTCTACAACCGCCGGGCGATCTCGGTCGAAGAGGTCGTGCAAGACCTGCTGTCGTACGCCGAGCGCCTGCGCCCCATGGTGGTCGACACCGGGCTGGTGCTGAACCGCGCCCTCGACGATGGCAAGACGGTGCTGTTCGAGGGCGGCCAGGCCACCATGCTGGATGTCGACCACGGCACATACCCGTTCGTCACGTCGTCGAACGCAACCTCCGGCGGCGCCGCGACCGGATCCGGCGTGGCGCCGAACCGGTTCGACCGCGTCATCGCCGTCGTGAAGGCGTACACGACCCGTGTCGGGTCGGGGCCGTTCCCGACCGAACTGTTCGACGAGTCGGGTGAGTTCCTGCGTGCGAACGGATTCGAGTTCGGTACGACGACCGGCAGGCCGCGCCGCTGCGGCTGGTACGACGCCCCGGTCGCCCGCTACGCGGCACGAATCAACGGCGTGACCGACTTCGTGCTGACCAAGCTCGACGTGCTCACCGGACTCGAGAAGATTCCCGTCTGCGTGGCGTACGACGTCGACGGCGTGCGAGTCGACGAGGTGCCGGTGTCGCAGTCGGACTTCCACCACGCGATTCCCATCTATGAGGAGTTCCCGGGCTGGACGGAGGACATCACGGGCGTGCGCGCCTTCGAGGATCTTCCGGCGACAGCTCAGGCTTACGTGCTTGCCCTCGAGAAGATGAGCGGGTCACGCATCTCCGCGATCGGCGTCGGGCCTGACCGCGAGGCGATCGTCGTACGGCACGACCTGCTGGGCTGACGTGCTCACGCACGCACGCATCCCGGGCGCACTGGCTGTGGCGTTCACGATCACAGGGCTGGTGCTGGCGCTGTGCGGCCTTCCGCTGGTGTTCCTGTGGGCCGCGGCTCTTGCGGCGTCGGCTCTGCTGCTGAGCCGGTGGCTGTCCGCCGGGCTGACGCTCGCGGTGACCTCGATCGGGTTCATGACGATCGAGGATCTGCTGCTCGTGACCGGATCGTTCGGCGGCCCGGGAATTCTGGCAACGCAGTGCATCGCCTGGACCGCGATCGGCGCGGGCGCAGGGATCGCGTCGGCCGTCATCCCGGCTCCCGCTCGCTCCTGGACCGGGGCGGACCGGCGGCTCGCGCTGGCCGCTGGGTCGGGCACGATTGTCGTCGTACTGCTCACCATCGTCGGCACGATTCTCCCGGGTGCCGTGCATCTCGCCTGGGCGATGAATGACGACAGCGTTCGTGATCTGTTCGACGCTCGCCTGATCCTGGCATCGCACGGCACTGGCTCGACACCGGGGGATCCGACGCCGCTGCCGTTCGGCATCACGGCCGCGAACATGCTGCCCGGTCGCGGCTCCATGCCGCCGGCCGGCCTGCTCCGGTTCGATGTGACCCGCATGGCCGAGGTCTGGATCGCGGTCGCGGCCGGCACCTGTCTGCTGCTGGGCGCCATCGTGGCCCGGGGACTGCGCGGGGTGCGGGCCTCGATCGCGATCCCGCTGACCGTGATCGTGTCGCTCGCCGGACTCAGCTGGTGGGTGATCGGCATCCAGCTGGCCGACGGTTATCTGAACGCCGGCTTCGCCATCATCGTGCTGCTTGCAGCCTGGCACGCGTACCTGGAGAGCGAACGCCGGCCTCTGACCGGGCTGATAGTGCTCACCGCCGCCGCGATCGTGATGGTGCCGACCTGGAGTCCGATGATCATCTGTGTCGGTGCCTTGGCGGTACTGGTACTGGTGCGGCTGGTTGCCCGCCTCAGCCAGGTGCTCGCGGTGATCGTGGTGGTGGCTCTCGCGGTGCTGGCGATAGCCGCTGTCTTCACGGTGGGACTGCGGTCAAATGACCTCAGTAAGGATGGTGGCTTCCCGGAACTCAGCACACCCATCGTGTTCGCCTTCGTCGCGCTGATCGCCATCGTGCTGATCGTGGACGCCCTGCGGATGGGCCTTCGTCACGTAGCCTCAGGCACCATTGCGCTGACGGCAGCGGGTGTGGTCGGGATGGCGTACCTGCTCTACCAGCGCCGCGATTCGGCCGACCTGTTCGGCTACTACCCCGAGAAGTTCAGCTGGCTGATGGCTGTGCTGCTCGCTGTGGTCTGCATCACCATGATCAGTTCGCTCCTGGTGCGCCGGCCCGTCGCGGGCCGGGCACAGCGCGCGGTTCTCGCGTCGCTGGTCGTCGTGGTCATCGCTGTTGCCGTCGTGGCCGGCTGGGCGACCGCACCAGAACGGCTTTCGCCTGTGTTCGGCATCCTCGCCGGAAAGGTGTTCGATGTCGGCGACACCGAAGCCGACACCGTGTTCCGCCTAGTGAACGAGGACCGGAATCCGGATCTTCGTCATGCCGCGCCCGATTTCAGGACGGAATGGATCGACTACTACGTCGGTGAGTACGCGACCCACTCAGCGCCGTCGAACTAGACTGCGCCGTCGAATTACACCCCGCCGTCGATCTTCAGAGCCAGCCAGAAGCCTGCTCCGCTCGCCACGAGCCAGATCACGATGCTGGCGAGCCAGTTCACCGCGGTCGCCCTGACCGGGTTGTCGCTGTCGGGGAAGCTCACGCTGAAGGGGATCTGCCGGGCATTGGCCCCCTCGGTGAATCGTTCACCGGCGGCGTTCACCGCCCCCAGGAAGACTCGCTGCGCGCTCGCGCGCAAAGCGAGGATCAGCGGGATGAGCGCCATCACCAGGAACATCGCGCCGAGAAGGTAGCCGATGATCTCGAGCGACGACACGAAGACGATGCCGAGCACGCCGAACAGGATCGGCCAGGCAAGCACGATGAGCGACGTTCCGAAACCCTGAGCGAGGAAGAACGACAGCGCGACCGCGATCAGACCGCCGAAGACGGCGGGAGCCGCCCACAGGCTGGCATCCGGGCACTGGTGGGCGATGACATACGGGGTATTGCCTGACGCGCAGGTGCCACCGACGCTCATGACGCCGAAGACCGCCTGGACGAGCAGGGTGAAGGACAGCGCGAACAGGAACCACGAGACAATGGAACCGAGCACGCGAACTACGCTGGAGTTTCGGGTCACGAACGAAGGCTAGTGGTCCACCGGCACAGCGCGCTAGACGACGCTGAAGCCCTCCGGCAGCGAGCCCCGACCGGTTAACGCGAGCAGCACCGCTTCGCCCTCGCCGCGCTGGGCGGCAGTCGCGGTCGCCAGCGACAGAGCGTCGACGATGGTCGCCTCCGGAAGGCTGTGTGGGATGCCGGTCGCGCGCGAGAGGTCGATGGTGTGCACGACGAGTTCGAGCACCCTGGTGCGGAGGTACTCGGGGAGCAGGATGCCCATTCCGCCGATGCCCACGATTCGATTGTCGGGCTGGGACTCGATGAGCGCCTTCGTACGCGCAAGGGCCGCGGATACCTGGCCGACGGGATCGTGGCCCAGCCATTCGCCTGCCTCGACGCCGCGCGCGGCGACCGAGGCGGGATCCATCACCTGTGCGTAGATCGTCGTGTAGTAGCCCTCGGCCGACGGGATCGTCGCCTCGCCGGGTTCCTCCTGCCCGAGATAGTTCTCCACGGTGAGGATGGCGCGCGCCGTGTGGCCGGCTAGTCCGCGCACGTCCCAGCTGCCGAGACCGGGGAGCGACCACTGGTCGTCGCGGATCTGCCCGAGCAGCTCCAGATAGGAACTCGCCGAACGGCTGAAGAGTGCTGCACTGCTCACGGGTACCATCGTCGCACCGCACGCTGCCAGACTGGAGCATGTGAGCGCGACACGCCCGAACCATGCCCCCATCGACGGACGGTTCATCAGACTGGAGCCCCTCGACCGAGAGCATCTGCCTCGCCTGTATGGGGCGATCGGGCATCCGATCGTCTTCGCCGGCGGTTACGGCGGGGGTCCGAAGGGCTACCGCGATACCGAGACCGCATTCATCGAGTGGGCGCAGACCTACTTCCGCTGGGATGACGGCAACGTGATGGCCGTCTTCGTGGTCGGCGGCCCGCACGACGGCGAGTTGGTCGGAACGACCACTCTCACCGACTTCGACCTGCCGCGGGAGTCCGCGCACATCGGCTGGACCGCCTATGACCCGCGCGTGTGGGGAACCGCGGTGAATGCCGAGGCGAAGCTGCTCATGCTCGGCCAGGCGTTCGACAACGGGTTCGGGCGCGTGCTCATTCAGGCGGATGCTCTCAATGAGCGTTCGAGAGCGGCGATCGGCGGCATCGGCGCGACTTTCGAAGGCATTCAACGCCGCGACATCCAGCGTGCGGATGGCAGCTGGCGGGACAGCGCACGCTTCTCGGTGACGATCGACGACTGGCCTCGGGTGCGCGAACTGCTCGAAACCAGGCTGGCCGGTTACGGCGACCGGCCGGTGCTGTTCAGGTCTATGCGGTCGTGATGATTCAGCCGCGCAGTGCAACGACGAGCGCATGCCGGCTGTACGACACGAACGAGCCGCGCTCCTCGATCTCGGCGTGCAGTTCGATCAGTTTGTCGCGATAGCGCTCGACAGCGAAATCGGGGACGGTCCAGACCACCTTCCGCAGAAAGTAGACGACGGCCGCAAGATCGAAGAACTCGACCTTCGACTCCTCGTAACGCAGGTCGACCAGTTCTAGACCCGCTCCGCCGACCCCGGCGCGAATCGCCTCGAGTCCGTCCTCCGGCTCGTATCCTTGCGGCCCCAGAAAGAACTCGTAGAGCTCCCGGTTCGTGGCGAGTGGAACGACCTGCTGGCTGATGGTGATCCCGCCCGGCTCCAGCACTCGGGCGACCTCGGCCCACGGCATGAACACCGGATGCCGGCTCGAGACCACGCCGAAGCTGCGATCGCCGAAGGGCAGCGGTTCGTTGTTCGCAACCCGCTCAACCTCACCTCCGTACGGTGCGAGCGCTCGCCGCGCCAGCCGCAGGTTAGGCTCCCACGGCTCCGTAGCGGCGACGACCGACGGCCGCACGTCCGTGCGGGCGAGAGCGTCTGCGAACACCTCCCCGCCGCCGGTCTGCAGGTCGAGCACCGCCTGCGCCTCCGCGTAGAGCGGAGGCAGCCGCCGCGAGTAGCCCCATGACGTGCGCTCCTCGATCGCCCGCCCGTCGAACCAGGAGAAGTCCCAGCCGTCGACGGGCACGCTCTCGCCCTCGGCGATGAGGTCATCGAAATCGGCCATGCCCCATTGTCGCCGCTACACGCTAGTGTCTGGTGGTGATCCAAACCGCCGCACGGTCGCGGCAACCCCTCGTCATCGTCCAGTTCGTCGGCATGGGCCTCGTGTGGGGTTCCAGCTTCCTGTTCATGAAGGGCGCCCTCGGCGGCCTCAGCTTCGGGCAACTGGCCTGGAGCCGCGAAATCCTCGGGGGCCTGACTCTCGGGGTCGTGGTGCTCATCACCCGGCAGCGACTTCCGAAGGAGCGCGTGGTGTGGCTTCACTTCGTGGTCATCGCGCTGGCGAACGCCGTCATCCCCCACCTGCTGTTCGCCTGGGCCGAGCAGTACGTGTCATCGAGCCTCGGCTCGATCTACAACTCGCTGACCCCGATCGCGACCGCGCTCATGGCCACACTGGTCTTCCACGTCGAGAGGCTTACCCACAGCCAGGTCGCCGGGGTCGCGGTGGGTGTCGTCGGTGTTCTCGTGATCATCGGACCGTGGCAGTACTCGGCACTCACCGGCAGCCTCGAGGGCCAGATCGCCTGTATCGTCGCGGCGACGTCTTACGGGTTCGCGATCGGCTACATGCGCAAGTTCATCAGCCACCGGCCCATACCCGGCACCACGGTCGCCTTCATGAACGTGGGGATGTCAGGCACGATCATGCTGCTGCTCACGCCGGTCCTGGCGCTGGGCCCGTTCACACTCAACGTCTGGGTCGTCGGCAGCATTCTGCTTCTCGGGTGCCTCGGTACGGGCGTCGCCTACTTCTGGAGTGTGAACGTTCTGCGGGCCTGGGGACCGACCGGGCAGTCAACGGTGACCTATGTGATCCCCGTCGTCGGTGTGCTGCTCGGAGTGCTGGTGCTCGGCGACAGGCTCACCTGGAACGAACCGGTGGGTGCCGTGCTCGTGCTGCTCGGCATCCTGCTCACCCAGGGGCAGCTTCTGCGCCGAAAACCGACGGATGTGAGCCCGGCCGAGGGATAGCCTGAAGGCATGGCTCTCGACACCGTCACCCCTGCCGACGACCCCACCGAGCGGCTCACCGCCCTTCGGCAGAGCATCGACAACTTCGATGCCGCGCTCCTGCACATTCTGGCGGAGCGGTTCAAGATCACACAGGAAGTCGGGCGGCTCAAGGCGGAGCACGGCCTGCCGCCGGCCGATCCCGAGCGCGAGAGGCAGCAGGTGGCACGCCTCAAGGAGCTCGCCGTCGAGTCCCACCTCGACCCGGTGTTCGGCGAGAAGTTCCTCAACTTCATCATCGCCGAGGTCATCCACCAGCACGAGCAGATCGCCACCGGGGTCATCGACCTGGGAGCGTCGAAGTGAGCTGGACTCCGCCGTCGCAGGCGGGCAAGACCTTCGTGGTGACCGGAGGCAACGCGGGAATCGGCTACTTCATCAGCGAGCAGCTCGCCCGCGCCGGCGCGACAGTGGTGATCGCTGCGCGCAACACCGCCAAGGCCGCCGCCGCCATCGCATCCATCGAGCGCGAAGTGTCCGGCGCCCGGGTCAGCTCGGTCACTCTCGACCTGGCCAGCTACGCCTCGGTGCGCGCCGCGGCGAAGGAGCTTGCCAAGCTTCCCCGCATCGACGGTCTGATCGAGAACGCCGGCTCGATCATGCCGTCCCGCAGCCGTGAGGAGACCGCGGACGGAAACGAGATCATGTTCGGCACCAACCATCTCGGGCACTTTCTGCTCACCGCACTGCTGTACCCGAAGCTACGTGAAACGCCCGGAAGCCGGGTGGTCACGATGGGCAGCGCCGCGACGCGCCTGCGCGCGCTCACTCCCGACAACCTTCAGGCGACGTCAGGGAAGTACTCCGCGTTCACCGCATACGCGCAGTCGAAGCATGCGACCCAGGGCTTCGGGTTCGAGCTCGACCGTCGCCTGCGCGCGGCCGGCAGTCCGGTGACGGCGCTCGTCGTGCACCCTGGCGGGGGTGTCGACGGAAACAGCCCGACACGAGTGGGCGTGATCGAGCCGACCGCCGGCGAGCGCGCTCTCGCCAAGGTCAGCATCGTGACAGGCGCGAGCAAGCAGATCGGCGCACGTGCCGCTGTTCGCGCGGCGACCGATCCGGATGCCGTGGGCGGCCAGTACTGGGGTCCGCGCTTTCAGGTCTTCGGCCCGCCCGCCCTCGGGACGCCCGTGAGATCGAGTCATTCCCCCGAATTCGGTGCGAAGCTGTGGTCACTCTCCGAAACTCTCACCGGGGAGCACTTCGCCCCATAGCTCCAGCTGCCCGAGCGGGTCGAAACGCCGAGATCGCTACTGTCCGATGACGGGGCCGAAGTATTCGGCCAGTGTGCCGCGGTGGATCGCGCGCAACTCGTCGAGCGTGAAGCTGAACCGGTCCTGGATCTCGAGGTCCGTGCCGTCGGTCACGCCGATGCGCAGGGCCGGAATACCGCGTCCCTCGCACAGTCCGACGAAACGCACGTCATCCTCTCGCGGCACGGTGACGATGCAGCGCGCGGTGGACTCGGAGAACAGCGCGGCCGTCGCATCCACGCCGTCGCGCTCCATGATCTCGGTGATCCAGACTCGCGCCCCCAGCCCGAAACGCAGCACCGCCTCGGACAGGGCCTGGATGAGGCCGCCGTCTGAGAGGTCATGGGCAGACGCGATGATGTTCTGGTCGCTGCCCGCCTTGACCAGCCCCGCGAGTGCGAGTTCGGCGGGGAAATCGACGACCGGAGGCAGGCCGCCCAGGTGATCGTGGATGACGCCGGCCCAGGCCGAGCCGTCGAGCTCGTCACGCGTCGTGCCGAGCAGGTAGATGTTGTTGCCCTCGTCCTGCCAGCCGGACGGGATGCGCTCGGCCACGTCATCGATCACACCGAGCACCGCGACCACCGGGGTCGGATGGATGGGCACGTCGCCGGTCTGGTTGTAGAACGAGACGTTGCCGCCGGTCACCGGGATCGACAGCGCGACGCACCCGTCGGCCAGCCCCTCGACCGCTTTCGAGAACTGCCACATCACCTCGGGGTTCTCGGGGCTGCCGAAGTTGAGGCAGTCCGAGACGGCGACCGGCGTCGCGCCGGTCATCGCGACGTTGCGGAACGCCTCCGCGAGGGCGAGCTGGGCGCCACGGTACGGGTCGAGCTGGGCGTAGCGGCCGTTGGCATCCGTCGCCACGGCGAAGCCGAGCCCGGTCTGCTCGTCGACGCGGATCATGCCGCCGTCGTCGGGGAAAGAGAGCGCGGTGTTGCCGAGCACGTAGGTGTCGTACTGGTTGGTGATCCAGTCCTTCGAGGCCAGGTTGCCGCTGGCGAGCAGCGCGGCGGCTTCCGACCGAAGGTCGGATCCACGTGGCAGGCGGGATGCCGTGTCGGCGTTGAGCGCGTCGATCCAGGACGGGTAGGCGACCGGCCGGTCGTACACCGGCCCGTCGACCGCGACAGTGCGCGGTTCGACATTCACGATCTGCTCGCCGTGCCAGTCGATGATCAGACGGCCGGTATCGGTGACCTCGCCGAGCACCGACGTTTCGACGTCCCATTTCTTCACCACGGCCAGGAAGCCGTCGAGCTTCTCCGGCGTGACGATCGCCATCATGCGCTCCTGGCTCTCCGACATGAGGATCTCCTCGGCCGTGAGGGTCGGGTCGCGCAGCAGCACCTTGTCGAGCTCGATGTACATGCCGCCATCGCCATTCGAGGCAAGCTCGGAGGTGGCGCAGCTGATGCCGGCGGCGCCGAGGTCTTGAATGCCCTCGACCAGCCCGAGCTGGAACAGCTCCAGGCAGCACTCGATGAGCACCTTCTCGGCGAACGGGTCGCCCACCTGCACGGCCGGGCGCTTCGTCGGACCGCCAGCGCTGAACGAATCCGAGGCGAGAATGGATGCCCCGCCGATACCGTCCCCGCCCGTGCGCGCTCCGAATAGAACGACCTTGTTACCCACTCCCCTGGCGTTCGCGAGATGCAGATCTTCGTGCCGGAGAACCCCGACGGCAAGCGCGTTGACGAGCGGATTCGCCTGATACACCGGGTCGAACCAGGTCTCGCCGCCGATGTTGGGGAGGCCCAGGCAGTTGCCGTAGAACGAGATGCCGGCCACGACGCCGTGCACCACACGCGCCGTGTCGGGGTCGTCAATGGCCCCGAAACGAAGAGCATCCATCACGGCCACCGGTCGCGCGCCCATCGAGATGATGTCGCGCACGATTCCGCCGACACCGGTTGCGGCACCCTGAAACGGCTCGATGTACGACGGGTGGTTGTGGCTCTCGATCTTGAAGGTGACGGCCCAGCCGTCGCCGATGTCGATCACGCCGGCGTTCTCGCCCATGCCCACCATGAGGTTCTTCGTCATCTCGGGCGTGGTCTTCGTGCCGAATTGCCGCAGGTACTGCTTCGACGACTTGTATGAGCAGTGCTCGCTCCACATCACCGAGTACATCGCGAGCTCGCCGCTGGTCGGCCGACGGCCGAGGATCCGGCGGATCGACAGGTACTCGTCCTGCTTCAGGCCGAGGGCTGCGTACGGCTGTTCGCGGTCTGGCGTCGCAGCGGCGTTGGAGACGGTATCGGCGGCGCTCATCGCTGTCGATTCTACCGGCCGTGAGAACTGCTATCGCTCGCTGAAGAGGTGGGCGAGCAGTCCTTCCTTCACCTTCCAGCCGTTCTTCTTCAGCAGGTCGAACAGCGGCTGCTTGATCCGCTTCGTCTCGAAGGTGTAGGCGAGGTACGGCGCGACCTTGCCCTTGTTCTCGTAGACTCCTCCGGTCTCGAAGCTGAACGACTTTCCGATCGACTTGCCGGAGAAGAAGCTCTTCTCCCCGCCGATGTGCAGCGTTCCGTCGTCGACGCCCGCGGATGACGAAGCCGACTGCTTCTTCTCGTCAAAGTCGAACCGTTTCTTCTTCTCGTCGAACTTGACCGTGAGCTGATAGTTCTCATCGATCGTTCCGGCCTGCTTCCACTCCAGATACTTCGCATTCACGATGTTCCAGGTGCCGACGATGGTGTCGCCGACCACCGCGTAGCTGAACGGATTCTTCGGGTCGTCGAGGGACGGCACGAGGG
>JAZJYU010000041.1:11135-11561 GCA_040390225.1 Actinomycetota bacterium
GTACTGTCCAGAGCATGTTCGACTGGAAATCATGGCCCGGGTTCGCCATCGCTGTCGGGATCGTGCTCGTCGCGGCGATCATCGTGAGCGCGATCACGTCGCTCATCGTGCGGCTGTCGTCGCGTAAGCGCGACTGGGGGCGGGTTCTGAGGAGCACGGCGCGGCATCCGTATCGCCTGCTGCTGGTGGTGATCGGCCTGTGGGTGGCGAGCTGGTTCACGCTGCCGCAGCGCGGGTACTGGGACGCGATCAATCACGGTTTCCTGGTGGTGACCATCGCGGTGTCGACCTGGTTCTCCGCCGCGCTGGTGGCCTTCGTGCTCAGCATGGCGATGGGAAAGTATCGCATCGACATTCCGGACAATCGCCTGCGGCGCAGGCTTCGCACACAGTTGATCATCGTGCGCCGGCTCTCCACGGTCGTCT
>JAZJYU010000041.1:11571-13248 GCA_040390225.1 Actinomycetota bacterium
TCGCGATTGCCACTTTGGCTTTATGCCCGGCGACGACTCTCGCCGCGGCCTTCGTGATCGTGGGCGTCGCGTCGATCCTGCTGACCTTCCCTGGCGTGCAGGCGGTCGGCACGAGCGTGCTCGCGTCGGCGGGTGTGGTCAGCATCATCGCCGGCCTCGCCGCTCAGTCGACCCTGGCGAACCTCTTCGCCGGCGTGCAGCTCGCCTTCAACGACGCGCTGCGGGTGGATGACGTGGTGGTCGTGCAGCAGGAGTGGGGCCGCATCGAGGAGATCACTCTGACCTACGTGGTCGTGCACATCTGGGATGATCGCAGGCTCGTGCTGCCGTCCACCCACTTCACGACGACGCCGTTCGAGAACTGGACCAGGCATTCGAGCGAACTGCTCGGCTCGGTCGATTTCGACCTCGACTGGCGGGTCAGCCCGGCACTGATGCGGGAACAGCTCGACGCGGTGCTGGCGAAAACCGAACTCTGGGACAAGCGCGCTTCTGTGCTGCAAGTGACGGATGCCGTCGGCGGCTTCGTGCACGTGCGCGTACTGGTGACGGCGGTCGACGCCCCCACCCTCTTCGACCTGCGCTGCCACGTGCGCGAGCAGCTCGTCGAGTGGCTGCACTCCTCGGAAGGCATCGGCATCCCTCGGACGCGCGTGGAGATGGTGGAGGAGCAGCCCCGTGCGAAGAAGAAGGCCGAACCGAAACCCGACACGGGAGGTCTGTTCACCGGCAGTGCAGAGGCGGAGGAGCGCGCGAGCCAGTTCACCGGCGCGGTGCCGATCGTCAGTGAGCCAGGACCGCGCTGAGAGCGCTGGTGAAGAACCTGAGCCCGTCCGTGCCGTTGCGCATCGCGAGGTCGGTGTCTGGACCGAAGCCGAGTTCCGTGGCGTGTTCGGGGTGCGGCATGAGCCCTACGACGTTGCCTCGCTCATTCGACACCCCGGCGATGTCGTTGAGCGATCCGTTCGGGTTCACGTCGACGTAACGGAACACGACCTGCCCGTTCCCCTCGATGCGGGCGATAGTGTCGTCGTCGGCGATGAACCGGCCGTCCGCGTTCTTCAGCGGGATGACGATCTCTTCGCCGGTCTCGAAGTCGCTGGTCCAGGCCGTCGACGCGTTCTCGACCCGCAGCTTCTGGTCGCGGCGGATGAACTGCTGGTGCGCGTTGCGGGTATGCGCTCCCGGCACCAGCCTCGCCTCCGCGAGCATCTGGAATCCGTTGCAGATTCCGAGAACGGGCACGCTCCTGTTGGCGGCGTCGATCACCTCGGCCATGATCGGCGCATGGCTTGCAATCGCTCCCGCCCGCAGGTAGTCGCCGTAGCTGAAGCCGCCCGGGAGCACGATCGCGTCGACGCCTTTCAGGTCGTGGTCGCCGTGCCACAGGGCGACGGATTCCGCACCCACCGCGCGACCGCCACCGGAGGCCGGCGATGAACGACACCACCCGCCCCAAGGTCGTCTGCCTGTGCGGCTCGACCCGCTTCCGGACCGAGTTCGACGCGGCCAACCGGACGCTGACCCTGGCCGGGATCATCGTCCTGGCACCGGGCGTGTTCGGCCACACCGAGGGCGTCACCATCCCCGAGAACGACAAGGCCGCGCTCGACCGGCTCCACCTGGCCAAGATCGACCTCGCCGACGAGGTGTTCGTCGTGAACCCCGGTGGCTACG
>JAZJYU010000042.1:0-13261 GCA_040390225.1 Actinomycetota bacterium
CCGGTGCAGCGCCACCCACGACGACATGCCGGGGTTCATGGCCGCCGCGAGAAGCACGGCATCGGCGTCGGCCGGGAGGGGAACGCTGCGGCGCGGGTCGATCGCGGTGCGTTCGGCCATGGCGCCGAGGCTGGTGTCAGGCAGCAGGAAGTAGACGAGGGATCCGTCGGCGCGGCGGCCGATGCCGTCGATGCCCGGGATGAGCGGGAGTTCATCGGTCGACGTGTAGTGCGAGCCGGCTGCTTGTGAGCGCACGCGGGGGTGCAGGCCCGAGGCGATCACGTCGACGATCTCCTCATGCTCGCCGGCGATCGGGTCGGCGAACTCTTCGTACCGTGGCGACTGCCCGAACTCTCGGACGACGGCAGCATGCATGGCACAGCCCCTTCGATTTAGTTGGTGTTACCAATCATAGTAGTTGGTGATACAAACTAAATCAACTAAGCTGAGGGCATGCAGTCAGTAGACACTCCGCCGGACGTGGATGCGCTGGTTCAGTTGAGCTTCACCGTGCAGCTGGTGCTGACCCGCATCGCGACCGAACACGACCTCTCGGTCACGCAGCTCCGCATGCTCGGGATCCTGCGGGACCGAACGCCGACCATGGCCCAGATCGCCGACTATCTGGAACTCGATCGGTCATCCGTCTCGGGCCTGGTCGACCGCGCGGAGCGCCGCGGTCTCGTCGCTCGTCGCCCTTCGGAGAAGGATGCGCGGGTCACGCTGGTCGAGGCGACCCCGGGCGGGTTCGCGGTCGGCGAGCGGATCGCCGCGGCTGTTACCAGCGGCATCCAGGCACTGCTCGAGGGCAGCCCCCGCTCTGAGGTGGACGCCGTGATGCGACTCTCCGCTCGCGCCACACACAGCTGAACGCGACGGTGTTGCACCGCCGAGGAACTCGTCAGCGTCGCTGTGGAGCCCCATAGACCATCACCGGATAGGTGATGACCCCCAGCGCGACGTGCATCAGCATGAGCACGATGACCGCGGGTATGGGCTGGCCACCCCGGAGGATCCACAGATCGGGGGCGAAGCTGACCAGCACCACGATGATGTCGGCGAGCAGATACATGCGATGAGCGTGAGTGGACAGCAGGGTCACGATGGGCCATGCGACCCCGGCGATGACCACGCCGATGATCGTGAGCCTCGCGTAGTCCGTGAACCGGAAGTGTTCGTAGCCGGCCGTGGATGGCATCAGTACGATGGCCGCCGCGGCCAGTGCCCAGCAGGCGGCGATCGACAGGATCACGGCGATGATGAGCGAGACGATGACCCGCAGCGGGCGGGGCTGGGCGCGACCGAGAGGGAGATCGACCCGCAGAAACCGCGGTCCGTAGAGTCGTTGAGTTGACGTGGTCGACATGTCATCAATCCTTCATGGCGGCTCTAAGACCGTGCCCAGAAAACGGCGATCGCCTCGCGCGCGGCGTAGAACACGATCACGAGTCCCGCCACCGGATCGGCCCACCACCAGCCGAACAGCAGATCGAGCGTGATTCCGGTGAGCACGGCGCACGCGAGCACTCCGTCGATGACGGTGACGCGTCCCTCGCTGACCAGCACGGGGTTGCCGAGTGCGCGTCCAGTGCGTGCCTTGCCGAAGGCGAGAGCGAACATCACCACAGCGGTGACACCCGTCCAGGCGATTCCCGCCGCCTGGGGCGACGCCTCATGGTGTACGGCAAGGGAGAACGCGGACTGGGCGAGCAGGTACACGGCCAGGGCGATGAATGCGATTCCGATGAGACGCAGTGCCCGGCGCTGGCGCTGCTCGCCGGTTCCCGACAGCTCCCACAGCACGACTACGCTCGCACCGATCTCGATCAGGCTGTCCAGCCCGAAACCGAGCAGTGCGACCGAGGAACTCACGGCGGCGAGAACTCCGAGCACGACGACACCCATGACGTTCCACGACAGGGTGAGCCACTCGAGCATCCTGCCTCGGTGGACCAGGGCACGCTCCAGTTCGGCCGGCAGTGACATGGTTCGATTGTGTCAAAGTCAGGGCCGGCCCGGCGCCGATCGTCACACCGGAGAGTCGACCGTGTTCGATCGCCGGCCTGCGATATCCGGCTCATCGTGAATATCCGTGACCCAACTGTGGATCACGTGCTCGAAGTCGGTAGCGATGACGGATTCCTCGGCGCCGCGCGCCGATCGAGGCGCCTCATGGCGATCTTCCGGCTGTCCACCGGTCTGTGCGTGTCGTCCGTTCACGATTCCCCCCAATTGGTCGGCGCGATAACGTACGCCACCAGGGGTAGGAGCAACACTTGTGAATCTACGCCAGTGAGACGCGAAAACCTAGTCCACGATGCGCAGATGTCGTGCTGACGCGATCGCCTCCACGGTCACGGTGCGGTTGCTGACGCCCTCGGCAACAGACCGGATGGTCAGATTATTGTTACGAGCGTAGGTGCGGAGCACAGCGAACGACTCCTCGATGGTCAGCGAGAGCGTGTGCGAGATGATCCCCTTGGCCTGCTCGACCAGTATGCGAGTGTCGAGCGCCCGATGGAGTTGTTCGGCAACGATCGTTCCTTCCCGCACGAGGCGTTCCTGCAGGATGCCGATCGTCGCGACATCCGACAGGGCCTGGGCTACCGCGGCGTCACGTTCGGAGAGGGCACCCCGACTGGTGCCGAACAGGTTCATCGTGCCGATGACCTGACCCCGGAGTTTCAGCGGTGTCGCGTGTGCCGCCAAGAAGCCGGCCTGGACGGCCGCGTCGCGGAAGGCCGACCACTCGTCAGGCGACTCCGTGATGTCGGGCACCGAGATCGCCCGTCCGCTGGCGAAGCAGTCGATGCAGGGGCCGCTGTCGGCGTTGAGCTGCATCACCTCGACGAAATCGGCCGCTTCACTGGTGGAGGTCATGAGCTGCAACCGTCCGTTGCCGTCGACGAGCATCAGGCCGCCGGCATCCGTGTCCAGAATGGTGGTGCACTGCTCGACAAGGGTGTGCAGCAGGTCGACGACATCGAAGTCGTGAGTGAGCGTGTCGGCTACCGCGACAAAAGCGGAATTGATCCGGGTCTCCCGAGTAGGTTCATCCATGGCAATCGTTCTCCTTGTGTGTGCTGTTCAGTCAGGTAGGGTGCTGAAGTCGAGGATCCGGCCGACGACATCGCCGGCGACATCATTCACCGGCCGGCCGGCCGTGAAGGCGTAAGCGCGCAGTCTCGCGAAGGCATCGGTCGCGCTGATGTCCAGTTGAACCTGCAGCATTCCAGTCGCCTGGTGCACTTCGCGACGAAGCGCGGGAGCTGCCGAGGACTCGTGCGCTTCGACGTCATCGGCCGAGCGCATCGCGAGGGCGACGGCGGTACTCGCCATCCGGTTCGTCATGGACGACGCCAGGGAGATCTGATGGAGGTCGAGGCGTCGTGGTCTCAGCGACAGCAGATCCACCACCCCGATCGTTGCCGCGCCGAGCTTCATGGGAAAGGCGAACACCGCAGAGATTCCGAGCCGGCGAGCGGCGCCCGAGAACATGGGCCATTGCCGATGCGTCTCGCTCCCGAGATCGGAACACAGCACGGGATGCCCCGAACTGAGTGCCTGCCAGTGCGGGCCCTCACCCAGCTCGAACTGGAACGTCTCCGCGCTCGTCGCGATGTCGCCGGTCGAGCAGATCGTCGACTGGTTGCCGCTCGGGCCGAACATCGAGATCGACGCGCCGTCGACGTGGAGCGCGTCGACGAACTGTGAGCAGAGCGATCGTGCTTCGAGCTGTGTCGACGAGTTGGTCGTCGGTACCGGTCCGGATGCCATGGGCGGCTTTCAACGAACGATAACTGTTCAGAGGAATCCAGGCAGGGATCGGAGGAATCCGGGCGCGGGTGCGGCGCCGTATCTACAAGAGTAGACGGTGCCTCACGTTAGGTGTGATCTGGCTCAGGCGTGAGCGCGATTCCCGAGTCGGAGGGTGGTCGCACCGATGCAGGTGTCCTCCACGTACCGCAGCCCGGCATCCATCGCGATACGCCGCGCCTCGTCCGAGGCGATGCCCAGTTGAAGCCACAGTGTCTTCGCCTTGATGTCGACGGCCGCGCGAGCGATCGCCGGCGCCTCGTCCGCCGGCCGGAAAACGTCGACGATGTCGACGGCGAACGGAATGTCCGCGAGCGATGGGTACACCTTTCTCCCGAGAATCTCGGTCGCTTTCGGGTGCACCGGAATCACGTCGTATCCGGCGCCGATCAGTATCTCGGCGATCTTGCTCGAGGTCTTCTCCGGGTCGGTCGACAGGCCGACGATCGCGACCGTGCGAGAAGACTCCAGCAGTGACTTGAGATCGGTGTCATCCATAGCTGTTCCAACACTCGCCGGGCCTCCTCAATTCCTCGCGGTAGTGCGGATCACCATCTCGTCGAGGTTGGGCAGCGCGTGAGCAAGCTCGTGCTGCGCACGGTGGCTGATCTCATCGCCGGTGGAGATGTGCCCGTCGGCCACCTGAAGCGTTGCACTGCCCTGCAGGCGATGTCCCACCCAGCGCAGCTGGAGTGAGGGCACGGAGAGCACCCCCGGGGTGTGCTCGAGGGCGTGCTGCGCGCGGTCGACGAGTTCTGGTTCAATGCCGTCCATCAGCCGTCTGCCGATGCTTCGCACCGTTCCCCAGAGCAGCACCATGATCGCGACGGAGATGAGGATGCCGACGATCGGGTCCGCAAGGGGAAAGCCGAGGATGACGCCGACGGCGCCGAGAACGACCGCGAGCGAAGTGAAGCCGTCGAGTCTCGCATGCACGCCGTCCGCGACGAGTGCCGCTGACCCGATCTTGCGACCCACCCGGATCCGGTAGATCGCCACCGCCTCATTGCCGATGAACCCGACGACTCCCGCCGCGGCCACCCACCACAGGTTGTGGAGAGTTTCCGGATGGATCAGCCGGCTGATCGACTGCCACGCCGCGACGATCGCCGACAGTGCGACGACCGCGACGATGAACAGCCCGGCAAGATCCTCCGCGCGACCGTACCCGTAGGTGTAACGACGAGTCGCGATGCGTCGGCCGAGAACGAAGGCGATCCAGAGCGGAACGGCGGTGAGGGCGTCTGAGAAGTTGTGGATGGTGTCGGCAAGCAGGGCGACCGATCCACTGATCAGCACGATCACGAACTGGAGCACCGTCGTGCCGAGCAGGATGAACAGGCTGGTCTTCAGGGCCCGCACGCCCTCTTTGCTGGCCTCAAGCGCGTCGTCGATCGAGTCGGCCGCGTCATGGCTGTGCGGCACGAAGAGGCCGTACAGGAATCCCTTCACCCCTGTCGGATGACTGTGGTCGTGGTCGTGGTCGTGGTCGTGGTCGTGGTGGTCATGGTCATGTGTCATGAGGTTTCCTCCCGTTGGTGGTGGTGGCGGGGGATCCCACCGAGCGAATGCTCGGCCTGGAAGATCGCATCCGACACGAGCTGGCTGGCATGCTCGTTCTCGAGCCGGTAGAAAACCCGTGTCCCCTCCTGGCGGGTGGTGACGAAACGCGCGAGGCGCAGTCGAGCAAGATGCTGGGACACCGCGGCGGGGGACTTGTCGACCGTCTCCGCGAGGTCGCTGACCGATCTTTCTCCGTCCCTGAGGGCGAGGATCAGCCGAACCCTGGTGGCATCGGCGAGCATCGAGAACACCTCGACGGCGAGTTCGACGAACTGGCCGTCGGGATCCCGTCCGCAAATCTGCTTATCTGCGCGCATACGCAGATACTATGCGGTATCTACCGGGGACTAGTCCTCCGGAATCGGGCGCCCGAATTTCTCGAGTGTCATCGTCTCCGGCTCCGGTCCGCCACGGTGCCCGGTGTCCAATGCATCGATCGCCGAGAGTTCATCGGTGGTGAGTTCGAAGTCGAACACATCGATGTTCTCCGCGATCCTGGCCGGTTTCGTGGACTTCGGGATGACCTGGCGGCCCTCCTGCAGGTGCCAGCGGAGCATGACCTGTGCCGGCGACTTGTCGTGGGTCGTCGCGATCGCTCCGATCGTCGGGTCCTCCAGCGTGCTGCGGTGACCGCTGTCGCGGTAGAACGTGATTCCGCCGATCGGCGCCCACGCCTGCGTCAGGATGCCGAGCCGGGCATCCGCGGCCTGCACCTCTGGCTGCTGGAAGTACGGGTGCACCTCGATCTGGTTGACCGCGGGCACGACGGTGGCGACCTGCATGAGCCGGTCCAGGTGCTCGACCATGAAGTTGCTCACCCCGATGGAGCGCACCTTTCCGTCGGCGAGCAGGGTCTCGAGAGCGCGATAGGCGCCAAGGGTCTTGTCGAAGTCGGTGGGCAGCGCCTGATGCAGGATCAACAGGTCGAGCTGGTCGACACCCAGCTTTCGCGTGCTCTTTTCGAAGCCGTGCAGCGTCTCGTCGTAGCCGTAGTCGCTGATCCAGATCTTCGTCTCGATGAACACATCGGAGCGGTCGACTCCGGATGCGGCGATCGCCTCACCGACCTGGCGTTCGTTCCCGTAGGCGGCGGCCGTGTCGATGTGCCGGTAGCCGGCATTCAGAGCGGCGGTCACGGCATCCCGCGTCTCGTCCGGTGGCGTCTGGAAAACGCCGAATCCCAGTTGTGGGATCGTGATGCCGTTGTTGAGGGTGTAGTTGTCCATCGATCAAGTGTCTCCCACTACTCGGTCGATGATCCCCCCGCGTGTGCCCTAGTGGGAGGGTGCGGTGGCCCCGGAAGAGTTCGCTCGTTCCGCCGCTCGACGAAGCGCGACGGACTGGATCGGCAACCAGATCGCGAGCGCGAAAATGATGAAGGCCAGGGGAACGTGCACGCCGATGAGCCAGTCCTGGCTGCCATCGGTGATCTGGTGGCCGATGAAGGTCTGGGCGACGACGAGCACCAACAGCACGATCGTCCCGACCAGAAGAGCTCGGCTCACTTTGCGCAGCGCGACGATGGTGAAGATCATCGTCGCGAGCGCCAGCACTGCCACGACGTTGGCGACGATGTCGTGCACGTTGATCCATCCGTCGCGATGCTTCTGTGAAACGAACTCCCCGGCGACGATGGCTTGTACGAAGATCGCGAGTGAGGTCAGCCCCACGAGTGCGCTGAACACCTTGAACGAGTTTGCAGAACCTGTGGCCATGAGTGCGTTCTCCTTATTGCTTTGTGACGTCGATCTGATTATTGCCGATCGACGTCGACCAATCGCTGATTCTCAGCGAAGCAAGCGTGCACACTCGACGTGAACGAGCCACGTTCCGCCCGGTGCTCCCGCGAGAGCGATTGAGGTGGCTGGCGGCTTTCCCGCGCACACGAGCGCCGCCCGCGATACTTGAGGAGCCCAGAGGGGGCCGCTATCGCGCCGTGTCGATGACGGAATGAACTGCACCAGTAGAACGGCGACAAGCGCCACTGACCCGAGTAGGCGCGCCCTCCGAGCGGTGCGGGTGGTCTGGCTCATGAATCCCAGTGCGATCGGGATCATCGAAAGCAGCAGCATGGACGGAACGACCCCGTAGCGATCGATCCACGGCGTCGCCCATTGGGTGGGGGAAAGCGCCGCATAGTCGGAAAACGCTGCCGGTGTGGCCTCGACAGCGGCTGCGTACAGCCCCATCGACGCGCAGGGCAGGGCGACGAAAAACCATCGCGCGGTGCCCCGCGTGCGCAGGAAACCCCAGCACGCGAGAGCCGCGAAGATGAGCAAGATGGCTATGCCGATCAGCGGGCCACCATGCGTGAAAGTCCAGCCAACGGCTGACGAGCTGGGAAAGACGATGGGCAGAACGGAATTCACCAGAAAACCGTCGAAAAGGGACGGCAGTCCGATCAGTGCGTGGGCGCCAGAACCTCGGGGATGGGTGATGGTGACGATCACCTGCGCGATCACGCCGACCGCGAACGGAATGCGAACAGGCCAACGCCTGCGATCGCGTGCGCGCCAGGCGAGCAGAGGCATCGCGAAGACCGTTTGAATCTCGGTGAGGCTCGCGAGGAGTGCCACCAGCCCGAGCGCCCACGCACCGAGGCGGGACCGCGGACGGTACAGCAGCAGCCACGGCGACAACCACAGGAAGTACCAGTGCAGGTTCGCTGTGTTGCCGAGTACTTCGTGCGGACTGAGCGGGTCGAGGAGTGTGATGCCTGCAAGGAGCAGGCGGGGCACGATCGAAGTGACGACATCGCGCGAGCACACGAACACCAGCGCTGCGACACCGGCTGCGACAACGCAGGATGCCCCCGACATCGCGACCGCCCATGCGCTTACCGGCACGAACTGCACCGAGAATCCTGCGATGAGCCGCGGGACGGTGTGCAGGTAACCGGCGTATGGGATAGCAAGCGCCCTCATGGGCCCGACGACCGCTGCGTTGTCGAGAAACCGGCGCGCATCCTCTGCCCACAATGTTCCTCGGGCCACCGCGGGCAGACGAATCCACTCCGCCATCGACCCGACAATGAGAATCGAGATGGCGATCACCCGTGTCGAGCGCACTCCTGACCCGTTGTGTTTCATCGCCGGCAACAGTGCGTACCGCTTACCAAGATCCGTCCCAGAATTGCCGACCTGGCTGATTCTCACAAGGCGAGCGGCCTCCTTCGACGATGACAGCGCTCCTCGCCGGATTCCCCGTGGCGTACACGAGCTATCACGTCGCCATCGCGAGCCTTGCAGGATCCGCTCTGGCTGCAAACCCGCTCCTCGCAGTGTGCGCATCGCTGGCCACCACGCTCGTGGTCGCTGTGCTGGTCGAGTTGGTGCGGCGGTGCCGCCGCCGCGCACGCGCTGACCTCGTGGTGGAAGACCGGAGACAGGCATGAGAACACGGCGACGCGGCAAGAGGATCGCACGCTCGAGCATTGCTGCGCCCCTGCTCCTCCTCCACAGTCCACATCCAGCGGTTCATGAGACGTCTTAGAACCTTCTTATCGGTGCGGGCGCACAGTCGATTAGAACAGGCGACGGAGCCAACGCGGTGCGTGCCGCCTGTGACCAACCGGCATATAGCAACTCCATAGCAAGGGAGCTGTCTTCTCCAAGGTTGATCGCAGCCGACTTCAAGGCGGATCACGAACGCTGGAGCGAATCCAGAACGAGAAGAGAAGGTTGAGATGAGTATTCGGTTGGAAGGCAAGCGGCTCGCAGCCAATGTGACGACCGTGCTGAGTGTCGCCTCACTTCTCGTGGCGGGCTTCGGGTCGTTGGTGCTGTGGCGTCAGACCGAGGCGGCGAAGAGTCCGACCGCATCCTTCCAGCAGTCGGGGGATGACGGTTCGTCAGGCGGAGGCGATGGTCAGATTCAATCGAACATCGTCTCGCCAGGCGGCAGCGGCGGCGTTCAATCTCAATCGACCGGGTCATGAAAGTCGCTCACACGTGTCGTCGGGATTGGACGGACTGGAGTTGCACGGTCTCGGTCGTCGTGGCCGCCGACGCCGACGTTGATGCGGCGGCGGAGATCGTTCGCAATGTCATGGGTGAGGTGGAGCTGGCGTGCAGTCGTTTTCGGCCGGACTCAGAGCTGATGCTGGGCGGATCCCTCTACAGCGACGGTCATTCGGTCAGTGCAACCCTCGGAATGCTCGTCGACAGCGCTCTCGAGGTAGCGAGACTTACCGACGGTGACGTCGATCCGACGCTCGGATACGACCTGATCGGCTTGGGCTACGCCGGCGACGTCTCCACGCTGGATCCAGTGCTGCCGAGTGATCGTCCCGGCTCGTCGATGAGCATCGCAGTGCGACGCCCTGGATGGACACGGGTTCACCGTGACGAACGCGGACTCACCGTGCCGGCCGATCTGATGCTCGACCTGGGGGCGAGCGGCAAAGCGATGGCAGTGGACATGGCCGCAGCGAGTGTTGCCCGAGTTCTGGGGTGCCCGGTTCTCGTGAATATCGGTGGAGATCTCGCGACCGCCGGACCACCTCTCGCGGAGGGCTGGCAGATTGAAGTCCAAGATCTTCCCGACGACCCGCGGCAGCAGGTCACTCTCGCCGCTGGCGGCGCCATCGCGACATCGAGCACTCAGAAGCGCCGCTGGTCCAGCAATGGTCTCGCCGTCCACCACCTTCTCGATCCGCGAACCGGCTTTCCCGCAGTACCGATCTGGCGAAGCGTGACGGTCGCATCGGACGATTGCCTCCACGCGAACGCCTACAGCAGTGCAGCGATCGTGCGGGGGCTGCGTGCGGTCAACTGGCTCGATGGGCTGAACGTGAGCGCCAGGCTGGTCGACCAACAGGGCCGCGTCGCCAGGACCGGTTCGTGGCCTCGGCCGGTGGATGTCGAGCGACAGATCGGAACTGGCGATGAGTGACGTGTTGTGGGCGTTCGGCCGTGTGAGCGGCGTGGTCTCACTGGTGCTGCTGACGGTATCGGTCGTTCTCGGTATCATCACCAGATCAGGGCGCCCGCTTCCAGGTCTGCCGCGCTTTTCGGTATCGCTCGTTCACCGAAACCTTGCGATTCTCGCGAGCGTCTTTCTCGTGCTCCACGTCGGAACGCTGCTTCTGGATACCTACGCGAAGCTGACGCTCGCAGACGTGCTCGTGCCGTTCCTCGGCGCGTATAAGCCCTTCTGGCAAGGTCTTGGAACGGTCGCCCTCGACCTGATCGTGGCGGTCATCATCACCAGTCTGCTGCGTCGCCGCATCGGCGTGCGGGCGTTCAAGGCCGTACATTGGCTCACGTACGCGATGTGGCCGATCGCCGTGATCCACGGGATCGGGAACGGCACGAACGGAACGAGCGCGTGGTTCCTACTCTTATCCGTGGGCTGTGCTCTGGCTGTCGTCATCGCGGTTTCGTGGAGGCTTTCCGCACGATTCCTCGAGACAGCGCAGGCTCGTGAGCGGGCGCTCCAGTGACGGCGTTGGGAACGACCGGTACCCGCGCATCGACCGCGCCGAGAGGAACCAATCGCCTTTTTGCCGCCGGCGCCGACGCAGATTATCGGGCGCATCGGGCCGCCTTCGGCGAGCTTCTCCTTCCACCCGCTCATGTGCTGCTTGACGAGTTCACCCGTTCCGGACTGACTGGTCGAGGCGGGGCCGGCTTCCCTGCGGCACGCAAGCTGAGCGCAGCGAACGTCTCGCGAGAGAGCCGGATGTGGGCCAGCAGCCCGATCATCGTTGCGAACGGGGCAGAGGGGGAACCGCGAAGTGTGAAGGACGCAACTCTTCTGCACCATGCTCCACACCTGGTGCTGGACGGCCTGCTCGCCGCGGCATCGGCGGTAGGTGCATCCTCGCTCTACATCTATGCTCCTGCGAGAGCGCTTTCCGGCGTTCGGTCTGCCATGAGGGAGCGCAGGGACACGCGCTCCATAACTCTCGTCGAGGCTCGTGAGAGCTTCATCTCGGGTGAGGCCACGGCCGTAGTGAACGCGATCGAGAACGGCATAGCGCTGCCGACTGACCGCACACAGCACCTCACGACCACGGGTATCCGGAGGCGACCCACCCTCGTCCACAACGTCGAGACTCTGGCACACGTCGGTCTGGTTGCACGCTACGGCGCGAATTGGTTCCGATCGGTCGGATCGGAGCGTGACCCTGGAACCCGCCTCGTCACCGTCTCGGGCCATCTCGAACGCGAACAGGTACTCGAGATCGCCGGGCACGCGATGCTGTCCGATGTGCTGGTCAGCAGCGGAATAGATCTGACCAGCGTTTCGGCAGTGCTGGTCGGCGGCTACCACGGCACCTGGATCGGTCGCGATCACCTCGACGCCAACCTGTCTGCTGGCGGACTCGCGAAGTTCGGAGCAACGCCGGGCGCGGGAATCATCTTCGTGCTCGGGACACACGAGTGCGGACTCGCTGCAACAGCGAAGATCGTTCGATTTCTCGCCGATGAGTCGGCGCGTCAGTGCGGTCCGTGCATGTTCGGGCTTCCCGAGATGGCCCGCCTCTTTGAGCGCGTCGCAGCCGGCGATCGAGATCACGATCTCAGTCGACAACTGGACAGGCTGGGCAGGTCGGTCATTGGCCGGGGTGCCTGCCATCATCCGGACGGAACCGCACGACTTGTGAGCAGCGCCCTCGACACGTTCGCCGCAGACGTCGATGCACACGTCATCGGGCGCTGTCGACGCTCGAATCCTCCAACGGGAGGTGACCGTGGCTAGTCGGAAGACGGTCGATGCGCTGCACATCGACTGGACCCGTTGCGATGGTCGGGGTCTGTGTGCAGAACTGCTGCCCGATTACATCTCGCGAGACAAGTGGGGTTATCCGATCGCTATTCACGGTGTGCCGGCTGACAGATCGACGATTCCCTTGGCCCCGGCGTTCATCGAAGCCGCCGGGGAGGCCGTTGCTCTTTGCCCGGTGCTCGCGCTCTCGATACTGCAGGTCTCGCCTCGCGAATGAACCGCCGAGGTGCGTGGTAGCACGCTTCGAGATCGCGGATCGGTGAAGTGAATCTGCTCAGGTTCGTCTTCTTCGGCCATTCTCGGCCTACCGTTGGGTCCACCAACGACAAAGGGCTGACTCAATGGGCGACAACTTCACGACCACGAACTCGGGCGCACCGGTTGCGAGCGACCAGTACTCGCAGACCGTGGGTGATAGCGGTGTGATCCCGCTTCACGATCACTACCTGGTCGAAAAGCTCGCGCAGTTCAACCGTGAGCGCGTTCCCGAGCGAGTGGTGCATGCCAAAGGTGGCGGAGCCTTCGGCAGCTTCGAGACCACAGAGGACGTGAGCGAGTTCACTCGGGCCAGCCTGTTCCAGCCGGGCGCGAAGGTGGAGATGCTCGCGAGGTTTTCGACGGTGGCGGGTGAGCAGGGGAGCGCCGATTCTGCTCGGGACCCCCGTGGCTTCGCGCTCAAGTTCTACACCGATGAAGGCAACTACGACCTCGTCGGCAACAACACCCCGGTGTTCTTCATTCGTGACGGCATCAAGTTCCCCGACTTCATCCGCTCGCAGAAGCGCCTCCCCGGCGAGCACCTGCGTAACAATGACATGCAATGGGATTTCTGGACCCTCTCCCCAGAGAGCGCGCACCAGGTCACCATTCTGATGAGCGATCGTGGTATCCCGGCGTCATGGCGTCACATGGATGGATTCGGCTCACACACGTTCCAGTGGATCAATGCTCGTGGCGAGCGGAGCTGGGTGAAGTACCACTTCAAGTCCGAGCTTGGTGCCAAGTATCTGACCCAGGAGGAGGGCGAGCGGATCGCGGGCGAGGACCCCGACTTCCACCTGCGTGATCTTTCTGAGGCGATCAAGGCGGGGGAGTTCCCGACCTGGACTCTGTTTGTGCAGGTGATGCCGTATACCGACGCTGCGACCTA
>JAZJYU010000042.1:13271-22980 GCA_040390225.1 Actinomycetota bacterium
CGAGAGCACCTTCATTCCGGGCGGCATCAATGCGTTCAACCCGTTCGACGTGACAAAGGTGTGGCCGCACTCCGACTACCCACTGCGGAAGGTGGGCACGATGACGCTCGACCGCAATCCGGAGAACTATTTCACCCAGATCGAGCAGGCGGCGTTCGATGTGTCCAACTTCGTTCCCGGCATCGACGCCAGCCCAGACAAAATGCTGCTCGCGCGCATCTTCAGCTATGCCGACGCCCACCGATACCGGGTTGGGACCAACTACGCCGAACTGCCGGTCAACGCGTCGCACTCGCCAGTCAACAGCTACTCGAAGGAGGGCGCGATGAGGCACGGATTCACGCCGGCGGAGCGGCCTGTCTACGCCCCCAACTCGTTCGGAGGGCCGGTGGCCGACGCCACTCGGAGTACGGAGAGTGCGGGATGGCACAACGATGGCGAGCTGATCCGGGCGGCCGCAGGCCTCCACGCGGATGATGATGACTTCGGGCAGGCGGGCTCGCTGGTGCGTGACGTCATGTCAGCCGACGAACGCGAGCGTCTCGCATCCAATGTTGCCGGGCATGCATCGCGCATCACCGTGCCGGGTCTGCTTGACCGTGTGATCGGCTATTGGCGTCAGGTCGACTTCGGCGTTGCGGAGCGTGTATCCGCGTTGATCGCTACGACCAAGCCCGGCGTCGAGTCCGACCACTAGGAATCGAGGTGTCATGACCGTCACCGAGACCGTCCGCGAGAAGCGTGGGCAACATCCGGGCATAACGATCCCGACACGGGAAACGCCCCGAGCGAACTGGTCCGGTCGGGGCGCCCACGTTGCCGTTACTAGCAGCAGACGCAGCTTTCAGCGCAGTCTGCAGTGCAACAGCTTCCATCGCAGCAGTCAGTCATGTCGCCTCCTTCCCAACCCGTGGTTTACGGGTGGCTCAGTCGCAGCAGCCGGGGGCTGTGCAGGTGTCGTTCTGGCAGGGTGCTCCCTCGTCGACGGCGAGCACGACGTCGGTCAGCGCCGAGAGCGCAGCCGCCAGGTGCGGGTCGGCGATCTCGTACCGGGTCTGCCGGCCTTCAGGCACGGCGACGACGAGGCCGCATCCGCGAAGGCAGGTGAGATGGTTCGACACGTTGGATCGGGTGAGATCAAGGTCATCGGCGAGCTGTGCGGGGTACGCCGGTGCGTCGAGAAGGCTGATGAGGATGCGCGATCGGGTCGGATCGGCCATGGCCCTACCGAGGCGATTCATCACATCGAGCCGGGAAGCGATCGTCAGCATCCCTTGACAGTACAGCCCACGCTGAACTGTTGCAATGGCACTCGTCAGTCGACGCCGACCGAGTCGCTCCGTCGCTCGATCAGCACCGTGTCACGCCATACGCCTGCCAGCGGCCCGTAGGTCATCTTCGCGACGCGTTCCCGGCGCCCGACGATCCGAAAACCGTGCGCCGCGTGGAGGGCCAGGCTGTTCGCGTTCTCTGGGAACACGGCAGACTGGATCGTCCAGATTCCCCCGGTTTCAGCAGCGTCGATGAGCGCGTCCAACAGCAGATGCCCGATACCCCTCCCGCGGGCGTCTGAAGCGATATAGACGGAATGCTCGACCACACCGCGGTAGACGGGTCTCGCTGAGGTCGCCGACGCCGCAGCCCATCCCAGAACGTCGCCGCCGTGAACGGCCACAAGTCGCAGGGCCGCGAGCTTGCCGGAGTCGAAGTTCTCCCAGGTCGGTGGCTCAGCTTCGAACGTCGCGTGTCCGGTGGCGATGCCCTCGGCGTAGATCCGTTCCACCGCTGGCCAGTCGAACGGCGTGAGCGCTCTGATCGAGATGCCCGTCATCCGTCAATCTTGCCGTTTGCTCGCGATCATGCGCCAGCGACGAGCAGGTTCTCGACCGGTAGCTTCAGCCCTTCGCAGGCAGAAGCTCGGCGAGCAGTGCCTCCACCCGCGCCTTGATGTCGTCGCGAATGGGACGGACTTCGTCGATGCTCTTGCCCGCCGGGTCGACCAGCTCCCAGTCTTCGTAGCGCTTGCCGGGGAAGATCGGGCAGACGTCCCCGCAGCCCATGGTGATGACGACATCCGAGTCTTTGACCTGTTCGGTGGTCATGAGCTGTGGCACGCCCTGTGAGATGTCGATGCCCTCTTCGGCCATCGCCCGGATGGCCATCGGGTTGATCTGGTCGCCGGGTTCGGATCCGCCTGAGCGCACTTCGACGGCGCCTCCTGACAGCGCGGTCATGTAGCCGGCGGCCATTTGCGAGCGGCCGGCATTGTGGATGCAGACGAAGAGAACGGTGGGCTTGTCAGGCATGTGGGTGCTTCCTTGTGTGGTGTTGAGTGGTGGGGCTGTCAGTTCGTTGCGGGGATGTTCAGTTCGTCGAGCAGCGTCAGCACGCGGGTTTCGATTTCGTCGCGCACGTGGCGCACTCCTTCGACGTCCCAGCCGACGGGGTCGGGGAGCGTCCATTCTTCGTACCGCTTGCCGGGGAAGACCGGGCAGGCGTCACCGCATCCCATGGTGATGACGACGTCGGCGGCTTTCACGACTTCGTCTGTCCACGGCTTGGGGTACTCACCGGAGATGTCGATGCCGCGTTCATTCATGGCCTCGATCGCGGCGCGGTTCACTTCGCTACCGGGCTCCGACCCACCCGACCAGCCCACCGCATTGGTTCCGGCATAGTGCTGGAAGAACCCCAATGCCATCTGAGATCGGCCGGCGTTGTGCACGCAAAGAAACAACACGATCGGATTGCCGTTGACGTGCTCACCCTCGATCTTCGCGAGGGCACGTAGCCGCTGACGGGCGAACTTCTCGGTGAGCAACGGCAAGTAGTTGGCGACCGTCGCAGAGGCCGCGAGCTGCTCGTACGAGTCGTGGAGGAATCGCTCGATAGTCGGTGCACCGAAGGTGCCGTCGAATTCTTTCGCCAGTGTCGCCGCGGCCGTGCTCAGCGAGGCTTCCTGGTCGATGGTTATGGTGGCACGGGGGCTCTGAGACGTCATTGTCGTTTTCCAATCGGATCGAGCGGGGTGAGGTGGGGGGCCAGGGCCGCGACGCGACGTGACAGCTCGTCGAAAGCGGTATCGAAGGCGTCGACGCTGCCGGACTTGACCGGGTCGGGTACTGACCAGTGGAGGTCGCCGACGCTGTCGAGTTCTTCGTGGGCGTTATCGCAGACGGTGATGATGAAGTCATCGGCTTGGAGCACATCGTCGAGCTGCCGTGGGCGCGCGGTCGTCAGAGCCATTCCATGCCGGTCAGCAGTGTCGATCGCACCGGACGCGATGCGAGCCGCCGGATGGGTTCCCGCGGAGGCGGTGGGAATCGAGCTCGCTCTGCTCCAGAGGGCAGCAGCCAGCTGGGACCGGGCGGAGTTGGCGCTGCACACGAAGACCACGCGGCTCACCGCGCGAGGCCGACCGACGTGAATGCCATCGAGCGTCGCAGGTACCAGGTGGACATAGTTGCGCCGCTGGTCGGCCTCGGAGCGGGTGCGGACGACCATTCCCTCTGCCTCCAGCACCTTCAGGTGATGTGCGACGAGATTAGAGGGAAGCCCCAGCACGTGCTGGAGCTCGCTCGGCGTCTGGTCGCCGAAGCTGAGCATGTCTACGATGGCGAGACGCGTCGGGTCGGACAGCGCGGCGTGCTTGGCTGCACGGCGCTGCAGATCGGCAATCGACTCAGCGTTCATTGAGTCAATAATGACTGACTATAGCTTCAGCGTCAAGCTAACTGCAGCATCCGCTGCTGGGGTCTGCCGAGCACAGCCCGGTCGACGGGAGAACGAGCTGCACCGTGCTCGCCGATTCCATGTCGTTGTCGAGCCATGCCACGATCGACCGCACCTGCTCGTACCCGGTCGCGAGAAGGAATGTCGGCGCCCTGCCATAGCTCTTCATCCCGGCGATGAAGAAGTTCGGCTCGGGCTGGCGGAGTTCGGCGAAGCCATGCGGTTCGACGGTGCCGCAACTGTGCACGTTCGGATCGATGAGCGGTGCGAGACGTTTGGGTGCTTCGACGACCTCGTCGAGGTCGAGGCGGATCTCCCGCAACATGTCGAGGTCGGGCCGGAAGCCGGTCGCATTGACGACGAGATCGACGTCGACCTTCTCGACCTGACCATTGCGGCTGCCCAGGAGCGTCACCCCCTCATCGGTCGATTGAAGTCTGCTGATCTCGAAGCTGTCGACACGCTTCACGTACCCACCCTTCACCAGACGGTTCACGCGGACGCCGAGTGAGGCGCGACCCGGGAGTTCGTCGTCATCGGAGGCAGAGATGCGAGCGGCGCCGGCGTTTCGGATGACCCAGGTCACGCGAGTGCCCGGCTCTTCCCGCGCGAGCTTCGCCAGATTGATAAGCGTGTTCGCGGCGGAGTGCCCTGCGCCCACCACGGCCGTGTGTTTCCCGGCGAACCTCGCCCGCTCGCTGCCCAGAACGTCCGGCAGTGCATGGCTGACGAACGGGGCAGCTTCTGCGAGGCCGAGCGGCTCGAGCCCGTTGGAGCTGAGGCTGTTCGGGTTCGCGTACGTTCCGGATGCGTCGATCACCGCGCGTGCTGTCCGTTCGGTGATGGCTCCGTCGCTACCTCGTAGGCGCAGCAGGAACGGTGTCGTCTCGCGGCCGGCGGAGCGCGTGCGATCCATTCCCTCGCGGGTGACAGCCACGACCGTCGAACCCGTGCGGATCTGCGGCGCGATGGAGTCGAGCGACGAAAGCGGCAGAAGATAGTCGTCGATCAGTTGAGCCGCGTGCGGCGCGGTGCCATAGGCCGGTTCGATCCAGCCGGTGCCCGCGAGGAGTCTTCTGGCCACCGGATCGATCAGCTCCTGCCACGGAGAGAACAGGCGGATGTGACGCCACGACTCCATGCTGCTCGCGACAGTGGCCCCCGACTCGTAAATCTCGAAGTCAATGCCGCGCTCGACGAGGTTCGCCGCTGCGGCGAGACCGATGGGACCCGCGCCGATGATCGCGACGGGTAGGTCGTCGAGCCGCGGCGAACGGCGAACGGTTGGGCTGAGATCGATGAGTGTCATTGCTACCCCTGCTATATCGATGATGTTCGATATCACGAGTATGACGAGCTATATCGAAGGTTGTCAATATCCCATATGCTGGCGTCGTGTCCACACAAACGCTTCTCCCGATCACCGACGTCACCGCGTGCTGCGCGCCCCTCACCCGGGAGACGCTTCCGGCCCAGCAGGCCGACGACCTCGCGCGATCGCTCAAAGCCCTCGCAGACCCGACTCGACTTCGCCTGATCTCGATCGTCGCAGCCTCCGCCGGCGAAGAAGCGTGCGCGTGCGACTTGACCGAACCCGTCGGACTCAGCCAGCCGACCGTCTCCCACCACCTCAAGATCCTGGTCGAGGCCGGGTTCTTCACTCGCACGCAGCGCGGCACGTGGGCCTACTTCAGGCTCGTCCCCGGCGCGCTCGACTCGGTCGCACGACTGCTCGTCAGCGCATGAGAGCAGAGCTTCGCCGGATCGTCGCCGAGTTCCTGGGCAGCGTGCTCCTGACGGCTCTCGTCATCGGATCGGGAATCGCCGCGGTCACGCTCTCACCGCACGATGTCGGACTCGAACTGCTCGAGAACGCACTGGCCACAGCCTTCGGCCTGTTCACGATCATCCTGATCTTCGCCCCCGTCAGCGGCGCGCACTTCAACCCGGTCGTGTCGATCGTCGACGCAGCCTTCGGGTTCAGGCCCTGGCGAGACGTAGCTGTGTATGTGCCCGCTCAAATCGCCGGATGCATCGTGGGCGCCATCCTCGCCAACGCGATGTTCGCGCTGCCCGCCGTGACGATCAGCACGACCGCCCGACTCACCGGCCCGCACTTTCTCGCGGAGATCGTGGCGACGGCCGGCCTCATCCTGATCATCTTCAGCCTCGCACGATCCGGTCGATCCGCCTGGGCCGCTCCCGCGGTCGGTGCATACATCGGCGCCGCGTACTTCTTCACCAGCTCGGCGAGCTTCGCCAACCCCGCGATCACCGTCGGGCGGATGTTCAGCGACACGTTCGCCGGCATCGCACCGAGCTCAACACTCGGCTACATCGGAGCTCAAATGATCGGCGGGGCCATCGGTTTCGCGATCATCCGACTCCTGTTTCCGCGAGTGACGGCACCGGCGGCAACGAACGAATCGCTGACCCATCGCTGACCCCATTCGCACATCGCGAATGGTTCCCGCTCGAGGAGCGGTCTGGCTCAATCGACGGTGAGCACTGTGTACATGCCCGCTGCGTAGTGGCCAGGAATGTTGCAGACGAGTTCGTATCTGCCTGGCGTCAGTGTCACGGTCACCCACCCCGAGGTTCCCGGAAGAATACCGTCGCCGGAACCGGAGCCGCAGGACGACGACGCTTCGCCGAGGCTGCCCGTTTCGCCGACTGCGCCCTTTCCGCCGATCGTGCGTGTTCCTGCACGCTCGGAACCCGGTAGCGGAAGGATGACCAGCTCATGGCTCAGGGTTCCGCGGTTCGTGGCGAGAAAGGTCACCATGCCGTGCTCGATAGTCGTGTGGTCGGCGAAGATTCGCATCGCCCCGGCCGAGTGCCCTCCACCTGTGCCGTTCATCATCGAGCCACCCATGTTGGTGAGCGTGACTCTGACGAGCGGGCCAGGCAGTGCCGGCACGGTGCAGGAGTGTGCGGCGGTCGCGTTCCACTGGCCGCTGAATCCAGCCACAGCTACGACGGATGCGGCGGCCAGCAACAATGTCGCCGCAACGGATCCGATCACGAGAGTTCGCGGCGAGCGGCCTGTCGACGAGCTCACTCGACGTCGTGCAACGTCGCGCGACGCGCCCGGTACTCGGCCTCGTCGATCTCGCCGCGAGCAAATCGTTCCGACAGGATCTGCAGCGCGCTCCCATGGGATCGCGCTCTCGAATCCGGAGTCATTCGCGGTTGCACCCTGCGCCGGAATATCAGAGCGATGGCGGTCACCACGGTGGCCCAGAAGACGACCATCAGAATCGCCATGATGATCCAGCCCCCGACGCCCCACGCGGACGAGCCGTACCCGTACATCATGATGAAGCATCCATAGTGTTGAAGCTATTCGCGAAGTCACGTGCACGGCCGGGACCAAAGACCCGATTCCACACAATCCGGGCGGCCGGCAGCTTCTTGGGGCCGCCGCGAGAGGTTGTGCGGCATCATGAACTTCGACGTCTGCATGTCAAGCGCGACCGTCGAGTCGGACCGGAATGACCTGGACCAGTGGGGGGAGAGGCTCATGGCGCAGTCGCGTGGAGCCCTGAACGCGGCCGGGTTCGTGACCGCGTACGGGGCCCACAGCATTGCCGCCGGGCTCGGCGTCGAGTCCCTGTCGATGGGTGTGGGGGTGCTGACCCTGGCCGTCATCCTCGCTGTTTACGACATAGCCGAAGTCATTCTCAAGCCTGTCTTCGGATACATCAGTGATCGCGTCGGCGTCAAGCCCGTCATCGTCATCGGCCTTGCAGCGTTCGCAGCCATTTCTTTCGTGGGGCTGTTTGCGACCACGCCGATTCCGATCGCTCTCGTCCGCTTCGGTCAGGGCGCGGCGGCTGCCGCGTTCTCACCGGCCGCATCATCCGCCGTCGCCCGGCTCTCGAGCCCTGAGACCCTCGGACGACATTTCGGACGATACGGATCCTGGAAGGGATTGGGATACACCCTCGGCCCGCTGATCGGTGCTGGTCTGATTCTCGTCGGCGGGTTTCCCGCGCTCTTCCTCTCGCTCGCCGTGTCAGCGAGCGCAGTGGCCATCTGGGTCGCTGTATCGATGCCCGCACTGAATGTGCTTCCACGACCCCGCTATACCGTGCTGGATCTCGCCAGGCAGATCGGCAACTCACGTTTCCTCATCCCGGTTGCGGCCCTCGCCGTGGCCACCGGCTCCCTGGGTGTTGCGGTCGGTTTCCTGCCCCTTATCGGGTCCCATCTCCACTTGAACATCTTTGTGAGCGTCGGCGCAGTGACGGTGCTCGCGCTGACCTCCTCGCTCATTCAGCCCAGGATCGGGAGGCTGAGGGACACCGGCCGTTTGGAGCCTCGGGCGGGGATTCCCGCGGGAATGTCGGCCATTGCTGCCGGCCTGCTGCTGGTCGCAACGATTCCGTCGCCGGCCACGATCTACGTCGCAGCACTTCTGCTGGGGGCGGGAATCGGCACAGCAACGACTCTCGGCTTCACCCAGCTCGCGACGACAACACCTCACGAGCGGATGGGAAGAACCATGGGGACAGCCGAACTCGGGCGTGAGGCGGGCGATGCCGGCGGCCCGCTTCTCGTCGGCGCGATAGCGAGCGTGGCGACGCTCGGTATCGGGCTCGCAGCCTTGGGCGGTGTGGCGATTGTCGCCGCGGCGCTCACTGGAGCCTTCTCTTCGAAGAAATCGGAATTGCCCCGGTGAACGCACTCGACCGCGTATTTCGTGTCTCGCTCATTCTCAAGGGATTGGACGGGATACTCGAGCTGGTCGGCGGAGTACTCGCCCTCATCATCTCGCCCACTCAGCTGAGCATTGTCATGCGCGCACTGACCCAGCACGAGCTGTCAGAGGACCCGAACGACTTCATCGCGAACCACCTCATCCAATTCGCGGACAGCCTGACCCTTTCAGCCTCCGTGTTCGCCGCCATCTACCTGCTGCTGCATGGGGCGGTGAAGATCGTGCTGGTTCTGGCGGTTCTCCTGGACAGGTTGTGGGCCTTCCCATGGATGATCGCGTTCCTGCTGGTCTTCATCCTTTACCAGGTCTATGAGATCTCGATCAGCTTCTCGATATGGCTGCTGCTCCTCACCCTGTTCGACCTGTTCATCACCTGGTTGACGATCGTGGAGTATCGAAAGAGACGACGCAATAGGGCGACCTGATCCCGCTCGGCAGACGCATGACAGGTGGGCAAACGCTCCCCTCCCGGCCAAGAAGGCCAAGGAGAGGAGGGCGAGATTCCCGAAGATTCGGGGGTTTCGTGGGTGGGCCCCGCGGGGCTCGAACCCGCGACCCGCGGATTAAAAGTCCGATGCTCTACCAACTGAGCTAGAGGCCCGCGGTACAAATGTAGCGGATCGGGCGCGGCGGTTAGGCTGGAACCGATGACTGACGAGTTCCACAAACCGACCCAGTACTCGGGCGACAAGTTCGACACCTTCGTCGGCGGCGAAGACCCGGCGCAGATCAGCCGGGTCGCCCACGAGACCGCGCAGGCGCTACTGAGCCGGGTACGCGAGAATCCGGAGTCGGACATCGTCGACCGTCTGGTCTCGTACACGGACCAGAACGGCATCGACGCCCTCGCGGAGCTATGGGCCCGCGCGAACCCCCGCACGTTGCCGGGGGCGCTGTGGCGCATCTACCTGATGCGGGCACTGGTTCGGCAGGATGCCGAGGGTTCAAGCTACCTGTTCCAGCGCGGCAGCGAGGTCGCGGCCGGCATCGACCCGGTCGTGGCCGGCGCCCCGACGCCCACCGGGCCGGACGAGATCACCACGCTCGCCGACCAGATTCTGCGCGGCCTGTTCGCCGGCGACTTCGCCGTCGCACTCGACCGCGCCGCGGCCTTCTGCCGCATCATGTCGCTCGGCTGCACCAGCATCGCCGATGACGCGGATGCCGCATCCCCCGACCGCGCGAGCGAGTTGACGACGCGCGCGCTGCGCTTCTCGACGACCGCGGCCGAGTTCACGTCGTGCGCCCGGCTCT
>JAZJYU010000042.1:22990-28852 GCA_040390225.1 Actinomycetota bacterium
CAAGCGCCCCGCCGTGCTCGCGCAGCACCGCACGCTGAATATCCTGCTCGAGTCCATCGACGCGCCGAACCAGTCGCCGGTCGAGGCCGCACGCCTTCGCGAATCGCTCACCGTCGCCCTGGAGCGGCTCTGGCGCTCCGGCGAGCTGGACTGACGAACGGGTAAACTCGTTGAGCCGGGCCGCAGTAACCCCGGGCTCCACTATTAGCCGCTCCGAGCGGCCATGCGCCGAGAGGCGTTCTGCGGCCCGGCGCCAATCCGGTCGGGCCGGCGTTACGAACGCCTGTTGTGAAGAACAGAAGCGATTCACGCGGCGGGTCCACGAGATCCTTCCCCGACGTTTCACGGAATGTTTGACATGCTGGCTCTCGTGACCGATCAAACGGACAGCGGCCAGGACTCCGAGTCCGTGCAGCTGCCGACCTCGAAAGAGGAGCTTCTGGCGCGTATCGCCCAGGGTGACCAGAGAGCGTTCGCCGCGCTGTACGACGAGATCTCGCCGAGGGTGTTCGGCCTGGTCCGGCGTCTGCTCGTCGATCACTCCCAGTCCGAAGAGGTCACCCAGGAGGTGTTCCTCGAGATCTGGCAGAACGCCACACGCTACGAGCCGGGCAAGGGAGGTGCACTCACCTGGGTGCTCACCATGGCTCATCGCCGAGCCGTCGACCGGATCCGGGCCTCGCAGGCAAGCAGGAACCGCGACCTGAAGATCGGAGTACGGGACTTCGTTGCCGAATACGACGACGTCGCGACCACCGTGGAAGTGACCATCGAGAGTGAAAGGGTGAAGGAAGCCATGTCGCAATTGACCGAACTGCAGCGCCAGGCCGTCACCCTTGCCTACTACGGCGGGTTCAGCCACAGCGAGGTGTCCGAGATGCTCAAGGTGCCGATCGGCACAGTGAAGACGCGTCTGCGTGACGGCATGATCCGCCTGCGCGACGAGCTGGGGGTGGGATCGTGAGCGACCGCGACGAACTGCATCTGCTGGCCGGCGCATACGCGCTCGGCGCGCTCAGCGACAGCGAACGCGAGGCCTACGAGCACTACCTTCTCACCTCGGAGCAGGCTCGGGCGGAAGCCGCATCGCTGTCCGACACCGCCGTGATGCTGGGCCTCGCCACCGAGCCGGTGGTGCCTCCCGCGTCGCTTCGCGACGGCATCCTCGCGCAGGTGGCCGTGACCCCGCAGCTGCCCGAGCAGCCGGGACCCTCGAACGTCACGTCGATCTTCGAGGCGCGCGTGGTGGCATCGGCGAAGGCGCCACGACGCTGGTACGCGCGCCCAGCGACCATTCTTGCCGCTGCCGCTGCGGTCGTCGTGATCCTCCTGGGCGCGACCGTGATCAGCTACGTCTACTCGGCCACCCAAGAGCAGCAGCAGGCGATGAGCGTCATGCGCATCTCAGCAGCCGCGGACTCGCAGCACGCGACCTCCGCCATCGTCGGCGGCGGCACGGTCACCGTCATCTGGTCGAACCAGCTGAAGCGCTCGGCCGTCGTCATGAGTGATCTGCCAGCGCTGCCCGCCGGCAAGACCTACGAACTCTGGTACATCGCGGGCTCCCGGATCACCCCGGCGGGCACCTTCATGCCGCAGGCGGGTGGCGGTATGTCCCAGGTGCTGAAGGGTTCGATGACCGGCGGTGACATCGTCGGCATCACGATCGAACCGGCTGGCGGCTCGAAGCAGCCGACCACCAAGCCCGTCGTCGCGATCCCGACCGCTTAGGTAGATCGAGCCCGTCGAAATCTCACCCGCGATACACGTTGGTGAGGTCTCGACAGGCTCGACCCGCTTCGGCGGCGTCGCCGCCTAAGTGATCAACCGAACTTGCCGGAGACGTAGTCCTCGGTGGCCTTCACGGAGGGCTTCGAGAAGATCGTGTTCGTGTCGTCGTACTCGATCAGCTTGCCCGGCTTGCCGGTCCCCGCGATGTTGAAGAACGCCGTGCGGTCCGAGACGCGGGATGCCTGCTGCATGTTGTGAGTCACGATCACGATCGTGTACTCCTGCTTCAGCTCCTCGATGAGGTCCTCGATCGCAAGGGTCGAGATCGGGTCGAGGGCCGAGCACGGCTCGTCCATCAGCACGACGTCGGGAGCCACCGCGATGGCCCGCGCGATGCACAGGCGCTGCTGCTGGCCGCCGGACAGGCTCATTCCGGGCTTGTCCAGGCGGTCCTTCACCTCGTTCCAGAGGTTCGCCCCCTGCAGCGACTTCTCGACGAGGTCGTCGCCGTCGCGCTTGGAGAGCTTGCGGTTGTTGAGCGTCACGCCGGCGAGCACGTTGTCGCGGATCGACATGGTCGGGAACGGGTTCGCCCGCTGGAACACCATGCCGACCTGGCGGCGCACCAGCACCGGGTCGACACCGGGCCCGTAGAGGTTGTTGCCGTCGATCAGCACCTCGCCCTCGACATGGGCACCGGGGATGACCTCGTGCATGCGGTTCAGCGTGCGGAGGAAGGTGGACTTGCCGCAGCCGGAGGGTCCGATGAGCGCCGTCACGGTGCGGGGCTCGATGGTGATATTGACACCCTCGACGGCGAGAAAGTCCCCGTAGAAGACGTTCAGGTCGTGGACTTCAATGCGCTTTGACACGTGTGTGCTTTCTCGGTCGGCCAGTAGGCGATGGGTTTAGCGGGAGCCCTTGGGGGCGAACGCCCTGGCGATGATTCTGGCGATGATGTTGAGGATGACGACGATGAGCACGAGCAGCAGCGCGGCCCCCCAGGCCGACGCGTTCGACGCCGCGATGTCCTGCCCGGGGAACTTGTAACCCGTGTACGCGAGCACGGGCAGCGTCTGCATCGGGCCGAAGAACGGGTTCGCGTTGAAGTTGTCGGTGAAGCTGGCCGCCACGAAGATCGGCGCGGTCTCGCCGATGACCCGGGCGATGGCGAGCATCACGCCGGTGATGATGCCCGCGATGGCCGTCGGGAGCACGATCTTCACGATCGTGGAGAAGCGGGAGACCCCGAGGGCGAAGGATGCCTCACGCAGGTCGTGGGGCACCAGGCGCAGCATCTCCTCGCAGGAGCGCACCACGATGGGGATCATCAGTACGGACAGGGCGACGGAGGCGGAGAAGCCGCTGAACGCCTTCGGCCCGACGATGAGGGTGAACAGCGAGAAGGCGAACAGGCCGGCGACGATCGAGGGGATGCCCGTCATGACGTCCACCAGGAAGGTGACGGTGCGCGCCATCCACGAGTTCGGCCTCGCGTACTCGACCAGGTAGATCGAGGTGAGGATGCCGATCGGGATGGACATCAGCGCGGCGATGCCGGTGATGATGAGCGTACCGACGATGGCCTGCAGCGCGCCGGCCGTGATCTCGACTTTGAGCGTGGCGGGGTCGAAAACGGCGCCGCCCGTCTTGGTGATGAAGTCGAGGTTGAGTTCGCCGATGCCCTTGTAGATGACGGTGATGAGCGTCGAGACCAGCGGGGCCAGGGCGAGCAGGAAGGCGATGACCACAAGGCTGCGCACAATGCGGTCGGTGGCTTTGCGCCGGTTCTCGGCGATCGAGGAGAGCACGCCGAGCGCGATCAGGTAAAGGATGATCGAGAGGAAGATCCAGCCGCCGATGTTGAAACCCAGCAGCAGCATGATGCCGCCGACGACGATCAGCGAGCCGACGCCGACGTAGAGCTCGACGAGCTTCGGGAGCTGGCCGGTGGTCAGTGAGTTGGGGATGGGCCCCTGGCTGCCGCTGCGCGGTGCGCCCGCCTTGGAGCCGACGATCGCCGTCATTCGTATTCCCCTTCGAGCTCACTGGAGACGGATGCTCCGCCGAGTGCCACGGCGTCGACACGGCTGGTCGCGTTCGCGGGAAGTGCGGTGCGCGCGTCCTTGCGCTGGCGCCTCGGGCGGCCGGGATTCGACCGGCTCACGATCCAGCGGGCGATGAAGTTCACCGCGAGCGAGACCACGAAGAGCATGAGGCCGGTGCCGATGAGAGCCTCGCGCTGGAGGTCGTTCGACTCGGGGAAGTTGAGGGCGAGGTTTGCCGCGATGGTCTGCGCGTTGCTGCCGTCGGTGAGGATCTTGAACGAGACGCCGATGGAGGGCGAGATGATGAGCGCGATGGCCATCGTTTCGCCGAGCGCACGGCCGAGGCCGAGAAGCGTGGCGCTCACGACGCCGGAGCGCGCGTAGGGCAGCACGGCCATCCTGATCATCTCCCAGCGTGTTGCGCCGAGGGCGAGGGCGGCCTCCTCATGGAGGCGGGGCGTCTGCAGGAAGATCTCGCGCGAGATGGAGGAGATGATCGGCAGGATCATCACGGCCAGCACGACCGCACCCGCGAGGATGGTCGACCCTGTGCTCGACGCCTGCCCGGCGAAGATCGGGATGAAGCCGAGGTGGTCGTTCAGCCAGTGCGTCAGCGGAAGCAGCAGCGGGCGGATGACGATGATGCCCCAGAGCCCGAAGACGATGGACGGCACGGCGGCCAGAAGGTCGACCAGGTAGCCGAGCACGCCGGCGAGGCGGCGCGGCGCATAGTGAGAGATGAAGAGGGCGATGCCGATGGCGATCGGGGCGCCGATGATGAGCGCGATCGCGGAAACCCAGAGGGTTCCGAACAGCAGGGGTCCGACATAGGCCCAGAAGTTCGCGAAGCCGGCGGTCGGGCCGGTGTCGAGCAGCGAGTTGGTCTGCCAGTTGGCTGCGATGGCAGGTGCGGCCCGGACGATCAGGAAGAGGGCGACGGCCGCCAGGATGACCATGATCAGCGCCGCGGAGCCGAAGCTCAGGCCGAAGAAGATCCGGTCGGCGGGCCGGGCTTTCACCCGGACAGCGGTACCGGGTCGTGCAGTCGTACGGGAAGGAACAGCTTGGTTGGTGCTCACTGGATTCTTTCTCGAGGAGGCTGACGACCCGGCATCGCTACCGGACTATTTTGAACTGATTACTTGATCAGCGCGAGCGTCTTGACCGCTTCCTTCAGGATCGAGGTCGGCAGCGGTGCGGAGCCCGCGTTGACCGATGCGACCTTCTGGCCCTCGTCGCTCTCGATGAAGGACAGGTACGCCTTCGTCAGCTTGGCCTGAGCAGCGTCCTTGAACGTGGAGCAGACCACTGCGTAGGAGAGCAGCGGGATCGGGTAGGAGTTCACGTTGGTGATCTTCGAGTAGTCGAGCACCTGGGTGAGGTCACCCGTTCCGGACGGCGTCGCGGTCGCGGCAGCAGCGAATGCGTTGGTAGCACCCGTCTGCGAGTATGCGACGAACTTCGTGCCGGTTCCAACCTGAATCTGCGCGGAGGTGACGGACCCGATCGACGAGTTGTCGGCGTAACCGATGGTGCCGGCGCCGGCGGTGACGGTGTTCACGACACCGGATCCACCCTGCTGACCCGAGGTGCCCGGAACGGGCCACGCGGTGCCGTTGGCCTGCGTGAAGATGCTCGGCTGCGTGTCCTTCAGGTACTTGGTGAAGTTGGCAGTCGTGCCAGATCCGTCCGACCGCGTGACGACGGTGATCGGAGTGGCCGGGAGGGTCACGCCGGAGTTGTCAGCGGCAATCGCCGGGTCGTTCCAGGTCTTGATCTGGAGCTCGAAGATCTTCGCGATCGTGGCCGAAGAGAGCTTCAGGTTCGAAACGCCCTGGAGGTTGTAGATGACCGCAACGCCCGACAGGTACGCCGGGATGCTGAATCCGCCACCGGCGCCGCAGGTGGTCTGCGACGACGTGTACTGGGTCGGGTTCAGAGCCGCGTCCGAACCTGCGAAGTCGTAGCTGCCGGCGAGCCAGTTGGTGACGCCACCGCCCGAGCCCTGCGACTTGTCGTAGTTGATGGTGACGCCCGAGGACTGCGCGTTGCTGATCGGTCCGCCGATCACCTGCTCCCACGC
>JAZJYU010000042.1:28862-32597 GCA_040390225.1 Actinomycetota bacterium
GTAGTTGATGGTGACGCCCGTCGCCTGGGCCTTGAACGCGGCGGTCCACGCGGTCTGCGCGTTGGCCTGGGCGCTCGAGCCACCAGCGGTGAGGGTACCGGTGAGCGTCGGGTCGATCTTGTAGGTGACGCCCGCGTCAGCGGTGGGGGTGGTCGAGGCGGACGGGGTGCTCGTGGCCGAGCAGCCCGCGAGAGCGATTGCGGCGGTGAGCGCGACTGCGCCGACCACTGCTGCGTTCTTGAACTTCACTGTGTTCCCTTCGGGATGATGACAGACCGGTGCCGGTCCAACAAGCGAAGTTACGGGCGGAGGTTTACCAAGGTCGCGCCGGAAGGTGAACGGGAGGTTAACGCGCAGGCAACAAACGGCTAATCGACGGCGGGGCCGTGCGTCTCCACCGCGACGAGGCCCTGCTCGGGGTGCGCGACCGAGACGTGCATCACGGTGAACTCCGCGGTGGCGAGCATTCCCGCGCGCCTGAGCGGTGCATCCATGGCGGTGCCGGTCGCCGAGGCGACGGCGTCGATGATTCCCGGCAGAACCGGGCCATGGCTGCAGAGCACTACCGGCCTCTGCTTCGCGACGCGCTTGCGCAAGATCTTGTTCACCTTCGCGGTGCCGTCCTCATACGCGTCCTGGCTGATGCCGGGCTCGTGCTTCACCGTCAGGCCGGTGATGGATGCCGTGGGCTCGATCGTGGTCAGACAGCGGACAGCGGTGGAACTGATCAGCTTCTGCGGCCCCCACGCCGCGATGGCGGGGGCGACGCTCTTGGCCTCGGTGAGTCCACGGTGCATGAGCGGTCGAGTCGTGTCTGGGCCATCCCAGCTGCCGGGCGACACCGCCTTGCCGTGCCGCAGCGCGATGATCGGGAAGGTGCGGGCGTTGCCCGCCTTCACGAGCGCTGCGAACCGGTCGAGAACGTCGCGGTCGCGGTCGTAGCTGAGGGATGCCCGCGCAGCCTTGATCGGGAGCCACTCGAGCGAGGCGATCTCTGCATTCGGGGTGAACGTGGACTGCTCGAGCGCGGCATCCGTCACCTCTGCCGTCCAGTAGTAGACGACCTTCTCCCGCCCGCCGGGCAGGGTGTATTCGACGGTGCCGAGCGGCGAACCGAGCACAAGGTCGAGTCCCGTCTCTTCGCGAAGCTCGCGCACGGCGGCCTGCGGCGGTGTCTCGCCCGGGTCGACCTTGCCTTTCGGCAGCGAGATGTCGGCTCGCTCTCCACGATGAACGAGGAGCACCTGGGTCTTGTCGCCATCCAGGCGCCAGCAGATGGCGCCGGCGGCGAGCACGACGGCGGGGGAGGCGATCGTCACCGCGCGACTCCGGCTCGCCGGCGCTGGGATATCTGGCGCATCAGCACATTCTGCTCGTCCTGCAGCGGCACGCCGTCGAAGTTCATCGCGTGGCGAGTCCAGTGTCCGTCATCGGCCAGGGACCATGACGCCGTCTCATCCGACATCGCCAGGTCGAGCATCTCGTCGATCTCCCGAAGGTGGTCGGGGTCGGTGAGGCGAACGAGCACCTCCACCCGGCGATCCAGGTTGCGGTGCATCATGTCGGCGCTGCCGATGAACACCTGCGGGTCGCCGTTGTTGGCGAAGGAGAAGATGCGCGAGTGCTCGAGGTACCGGCCGAGAATCGATCGCACGGTGATGTTCTCGCTCAGTCCGGGTACGCCGGGCTTGATCACGCAGATGCCGCGCACTAGCAGCTGCACAGGCACGCCGGCCTGACTGGCCCGGTACAGGCCGTCGATGATCGCCTCGTCGACGATCGAGTTGAGCTTCAGCCGGATGCCGGAAGGCAGTCCGCTGCGTGCGTTCTCGGTCTCGATCTGGATGCGCTTCAGCAGCCCCTTGCGCAGGTGACGCGGGGCGACCAGCAGTCGCTTGAACTTCTTCTCGATCGCGTAGCCAGACAGCTCGTTGAACAGGCGGGTGAGGTCTTTGCCGACGGTGTCACTCGCCGTGAGCAGTCCGAGGTCTTCGTAGATGCGGCTGGTCTTCGGGTTGTAGTTGCCGGTTCCGATATGGCTGTAGTGCTTCAGCACCCCGGCCTCCTGCCGGATCACCAGCGCCAGCTTGCAGTGCGTCTTCAGGCCGACCAGGCCGTACACGACGTGCACGCCCGCCTTCTCAAGCTTCCGCGCCCACGAGATGTTCGCCGACTCGTCGAACCGCGCCTTGATTTCAACGAGAGCCAGAACCTGCTTGCCCGACTCGGCCGCGGCGATCAGCGCCTCGACGATCGGGCTGTCGCCGGAGGTGCGGTAGAGCGTCTGCTTGATGGCGAGCACATTCGGGTCGGCCGCAGCCTGCTCGAGGAAGGCCTGCACACTGGTCGCGAAGGACTCGTAGGGGTGGTGCAGCAGGATGTCCTGCCGCGCGATGGACCCGAAGATATCCGGTGCGGCGTTCGGTTCGAGCGGCATCAGCTGCGCGGCGGTCACCGGCACATGCTTGCGGTACTTGAGGCTGGGGCGGTCGATCTTCGCCAGCTCGAACAACCCGGCCAGATCGAGCGGCGCGGGCAGACGGTAGACCTCCGCCTCGGTGATGTCGAGCTCGCGCACCAGAAGGGTGAGAGTGAGGTCGTCCATGTCATCGGTGATCTCGAGCCGGATCGGCGGTCCGAACCGGCGCCTCAACAGCTCGCGCTCGAGAGTCTGGATGAGGTTCTCCGACTCGTCCTCCTCCAGCTCGACATCTTCGTTGCGTGTCACGCGGAACTCGTGGTGGTCGAGCACCTCCATGCCCGGGAACAGATCCCCCAGGTGATTGGAGATGAGGTCTTCGAGCGAAATGTAGCGCTGCAGGCCGCTGCCGTCATCCTGAAGCTGCACGAACCGCGGCAGCATTGGCGGCACCTTGAGGCGCGCGAACTCCTCTTTGCCGGTCTTCGGGTTGCGCACCCGGATCGAAAGATTGAGCGACAGGCCGGAGATATAGGGGAACGGATGCGCGGGGTCGACCGCGAGCGGCATCAGCACCGGGAAGATCTGGGTCGAGAAGATCTCGTAGAGCGAGGTGCGATCGGTCTCGCCGAGGTCGGACCAGGTCTCGATGTGGATGCCCTCGTCATCCAGATCGGGCTTCACCAGGTCGCGGAACGCGGCCGCGTGCCGCAGCATCAACTGGTGCGCCTTGTCCTGGATGAGGGAGAGCACCTCGGTCGGCGCGGTGCCGACGTTGGTGGGTACGGCGAGCCCGGTGAGGATGCGGCGCTTCAGGCCAGCGATGCGCACCATGAAGAATTCGTCCAGGTTGCTGGCGAAGATTGCGAGGAAGTTGGCACGCTCGAGAAGCGGAAGCTCGGGGTCTTCGGCGAGCTCGAGCACGCGGGTGTTGAACGACAGCCAGCTCAGTTCGCGGTCGAGGTAGCGCTCGGGAGGCAGAGTGCCGTCGTCGACCCAGATCTCGTCGTCATAGTCGTCGTCCAGGCTGTCGGTCGCGGCGATCGCATCCGCCAGGTAGCCCTCGGTGTCCATGCGTCCATCCAACCACCTGAGCCGGTGAACGTGGAGTGAACGACCGGTCGCTCCAGGCGGTCGCCGCGGTACCGGCCCCTCCCGTCATCCGCTCCTGCCCCCGGGGCCTGGCCGTGGTCACCGCTCGAGGCGGTATTGGATGTCGACGGAGCGATCGGTGAAACCGAGCGAGCGATAGAGGGCGAGGGCCTTGTCGTTGTCACCCTCGACGTAGAGATGGACCGTACGGATGTCGCGCGCGG
>JAZJYU010000042.1:32607-33159 GCA_040390225.1 Actinomycetota bacterium
CGCTTCTTTCGATCTTCAGCCAGCAGTATCCGATCATGGTGCCGTCATCCCAGGCGAGGAGGAAGTCCTCGGGGTCGAACCACGGCTCGGCCTCGAGCTGCCGCAGGTCTTCGACCGTGACGGATCCCTGTTCGGGGTGGAACGCGAAGATGCGGGCGTTGAGCGCGACCCAGGCGGGTTCGTCGATGCCTGGGCGGAAGGCGCGCAAGCGGGTCGAGCCGGTCTCGACATGCTCGACCCGCCCTTCTAGCTGCAGAAGCCTGCGCACGGGCTGCAGCCCGTGGCTCGCGGCGAGGGCTCGCGCGGCCGGGTGGTCGCCGTGCGCCCAGAACAGCAGGGTGCCCGTCGTGTCAGAGACGATGCGCTCGAGCATGGCGCTGCCGCTGCCGCGGCCCCGTGCATCCGGGTCGACTACGAATTCGGCTTCGCCATCCCCCAGGATCGCCACCGCGGGACCAAGCGTGAGCAGCCGGCGTGTGCCGGTGCGCAGATCGACGAGGGACTGGTCGGAGAAGGGGGGCTGGCCGTCCGCGGCACGGGCGCGGGCGATGA
>JAZJYU010000043.1:0-2857 GCA_040390225.1 Actinomycetota bacterium
TCGAGAACTGGCAGCACGACATGAACATCGGGTCGATCGTGCGCAGCGCCAACGCCTTCGCAGCCGACACGGTGCACATCGTCGGTCGTAAACGCTGGAACAAGCGCGGCGCCATGGTCACCGACCGCTACCAGCACGTGACGTATCACCCCGACGTCGAGTCCTTCGTCGCGTGGGCGCGGGATGCCGCGCTGCCGGTGATCGCGATCGACAACGTGCCCGGGTCGGTCGCCATCGAGACCTTCGGCTTTCCCGCGGCATGCGTGCTGCTGTTCGGCCAGGAGGGCCCGGGTCTCAGCCCGGCGGCGCTCGCCGCCGCGGACGCCGTGGTCGAGATCACGCAGTACGGCAGCACCCGCAGCATCAACGCGTCGGCCGCCGCCGCCGTGGCGATGTTCGCCTGGGTGACGCAGCACGCCTAGCGACCCGCCAGGTGACTGTGCGACCGCATCTCGACGACACATTCACTGGTGCACGCGGTGCACCGGTCCCTGCTGGACGATCTGTGCCACCCCCAGGCGCGTGACGATGATCGGTATCACCACCAGGAGGGTGAGGGCAGCGGCGAGGATGCCGAGCACGAGCATCCGTGACCTCGATCGACGAAGCGGGGTGAGGAACGCAAGCGCGAAAACTGCGAACGGCAGCGCGGGTACCAGTGCCGTGCACAGTAGTTCGAGCAGGATGGCCGCTACCAGGAACCGATCGACGACGGGGAATGCGCGGCGTGCTGCGGAATCGTTCGATGACCTGGACATCGTCACCAGCATGATCCTCCACGAGGGGGGCGAGCCAGTACTCAGGGTGCAATTAACCCCGGTACTAATCCTGTGCGGCGTTCTCGGACAGGAGAGGGGGCCGAATCAGTTACGCCGGGACTAACCGCCGATCGCGGAGGGCCGCAGCTCGCGGAGCGTACGGAACCGGCCCTGTCGGCGCGCGCCGAGGTAGGCGACGGCGAGCGACCCGACCAGCCAGAGCGCGAGCGGCATCACCGCGGCCCAGAAGTTCGCGCCGAGCCCGCCGTACATCAGCTGTCGTATGCCGTCGACGGCATGGCTCATCGGCAGCACTTCGTGCAGCGCGCGCAACGGGCCTGGGAGCGTTTGCCAGGGGAAGGTACCTCCTGCCACGACCAGCTGCACCACCATGAAGATGAGGGCGAGGAATTGCCCGACACTCCCCAGCAGCACGTTGAGCGCGAGCACGATCGCCGCGAAGGTGAGCGCGACGAAGGCCATGAACGCCACGAGTCCGAGGGGCTGCGCGACCGGCAGCTTGAGCGCGAGGGTGACCAGCAGGAACAGGGCGACCACCTGCACCACCCCGAGCAGGGCGGGCGTGAGCCAGCCGGCGAGCATGGTGCGCACCGGGCGTCGAACGGCGGTGAGCGCGCGGCGCGACAGCGGGCGCACGATCAGGAACAGCGCGTAGATGCCGATCCAGGATGACAGGCTGAGGAAGAAGGGAGCGAGCCCCGCGCCGTAGTCGGCCGCCTGCGTGATGGCATCCTGCTTCACGCTGACCGGGTCGGCGACGAGGTTCGCGGTCGCCGACCGCTCTGCGGATGTGGTCGCGGGGACTTTGGCCACGGCATCCCCGAGCGAGCCGGCGAGCGTGGATGCCCCTGACGCGACCTGGGCGGTGCCCGTCGCCAGCGTCGCCGCACCGCCCGCTGCGGAGTGCACCGCCGACGACAGCGCCGGTGCGGATGCGGCCAGGGTCGCAGCGCCCGACGCGACCCCGTCGGCATAACCGTTTGCCGTGCCCACCGAGACTCCGAGCGCCTGGAGCTGCGCGTAGACGCTCGGGTCGGTGACACCGTCGTTCTGCAGTGTGGTCGCGAGGGTCTGCACCTGGGCGAGCCCCTGTGCGGTGTACTGCGAGGTCGTCTTCGCGGCGGTGGACAACGCCGAGGTGCTTGACGGTAGCGCCGACGCCTGGGAGTCGAGCTGGGCGAGGCCGCTGCCGAGCGTCGATGCGCCGGATGCTGCAGCGGCCGCGCCATCCGCGAGACTCGACGCGCCGGTCTGCGCCTTCACGAGGCCGGAGCGGATGCCGCTCACGTCATCCAGCAGGGTGATCGTCGCCTTGGCGCCGACCTCCTTCGCCATCTCGACGCGCACCGACTCTGCGACCTGCTTCGCGATGGTGGTGCTCAGGTAGCTGTTGGTGTCGTCGGTGGTGAGTTGGATGGAGGCGGTTCGGGGTGATGAACCGGATGCCGACGACAGGTCCTTCGAGAACCCGGCCGGAAAGGTGATGGCGAAGTCGTACTTGCCGGAGCGCACGCCCGCGGCGGCCTGCGACGCGGATACCCTCGACCAGTCGAACTTCTTGCCGTCGATGAGCGTCTTCGCCGCGTGCGCGCCATAGCTGCCCGTGTCCGCCACCACGACGGCGGCCGGGATGTTCTTGAGGTTGCCATACGGGTCGTGATTTCCCCACAGGTACAGCCCGCCGTAGAACAGCGGGACGGTCATCAGCGCGATGAGCGACGCGATGCCGAGCTTGCTCGCGGTGAGCCGGGCGAACTCGGCGCGGATGAGGGGAATGACGGTCATGACTCCAGCTTTCGTGCGCCGAGGGCGACCAGGGCGGAGGTTGTTGCGACATCGGTGACGATGGCGACGAGTACACCGCGGCCGGCGATGGCGGCGAGCGGCGCGTACCAGTCGGAGGCCGCGGCACCGTGACGCTCGGGCGAGGTTACGACGATCATTCCGACGCCGGGTCGCATCATGGCGAGCTCGCTGAACAGCCGCACGCGGTCGCGGGCCGGCAGCGCGCGGATCGGCAGTGGGCCGTACTGCTCGAGGCCGTGCTCGCGCAGCAGCCGGTCGATGGCGCGACGTGG
>JAZJYU010000043.1:2867-3461 GCA_040390225.1 Actinomycetota bacterium
AAGGCGAGTTCCTCCATGACGATGCTGTGCAGCGTCACGCCGGCGGACGGCTCGGCCACCCACGGGGTGTCGACCAGCGCCGTCGCGTAACGCAACTTCGCGGCGTCATCGCGGCCGTCGAGCAGCACCGCCCCGGTGTCGGGCTTCAGCCGGCCGCCGAGCAGCATCGAGACGAACAGCGGCTGCTCATCGCCCTCGACGGCGATCGCGACCGGCGCGCCCTCGCTCACGACGAGGGAGACGGGCGGCACGTCAGCTCCGAGCCCCTCGCCGATTCCCGCGGATTCGAGCACCACCTTCATCGGTCGGTGGCCTTCCAGGCGAGTTCGGCGTGGGTGTCGATCAGCGCGCGAGCCTCCCGGGCGCCAAGGCCGACGACGCCGAGCACCATGAGCATGACGAGGTCGTGACCCTCGTGCGATCCGAGGGCGTGGGCGGTCGACTCTTCGAGCACGGAGAGTGCTGACGCTTCGACGAGACGGGCAAGCAGTGGTGCCGCGAGATCCGTGCGCAGCTCGCCGCGACGCTGGCCCTCGATGATCGCCTCGTGCACGCTCCGTCGCACCGGCGCGAGCGCGTCGGCCGTGCGGGACG
>JAZJYU010000044.1:0-7064 GCA_040390225.1 Actinomycetota bacterium
CGCTCCCGCGGACGCGGGAAGCGCCAATTCTTACAGCTCGCGGGAGAAGTACACTCGGGGAATGACCGTTGTCGCCACGCGCTCGTTCACCGAGAAGCTGAAGGCTGCGCGCGTCGCGTCACGAGCGCTCGCGACAGTCGATGCCGACCTGAAGAATGGCGCGCTGGAGGCCATCGCGATCGCGATCGAGCGGAATGCCGACCGGATCGTGCCGGCGAACGATCTCGACCTGGCCAACGGGCGCGAGAACGGCCTGAGTTCCGGTCTCCAGGATCGCCTGCGCCTTGACCACGCGCGCCTTGCGTCACTCGCCTCCGCGGTGCGTGATGTGGCCGCGCTGGTCGACCCGGTGGGCGAGAACGTGCGCGGCCAGACCCTGCCGAACGGGCTGAAGCTGAGCCAGGTTCGCGTGCCATTCGGAGTCGTCGGGGTCATCTACGAAGCGCGCCCGAACGTCACCGTCGACATCGCCGCCCTGGCGCTGAAGAGCGGAAACGCCGTGCTGCTGCGCGGCGGCAGCGCGGCGGAGAACAGCAACCGCGTGCTGGTCGAGGTGATCCGGGAGGCGCTCGCGAGCGTCGGACTGCCCGCCGACTCTGTGCAGACGATCGACGAGTTCGGCCGTGACGGTGCCAGGCAACTCATGCAGGCGCGCGGCTATGTCGATGTGCTCATCCCCCGGGGCAGCGCCGATCTCATCAATACCGTCGTCGCCGAGTCGAAGGTTCCCGTCATCGAAACCGGCGCGGGCGTAGTGCACGTGTTCCTCGACGAGTCCGCCGACCGTCAGTGGGCGATCGACATCGTGCAGAACTCGAAAGTGCAGCGGCCGAGCGTGTGCAACGCGCTCGAGACGCTGCTCGTGCACGAGGCCGCGGCAGACCGGCTGCTTCCGGCCGTGCTCGCCGATCTGGCCGCATCCGGAGTCACGATTCACGGCGACGAGCGCACGCGCGCGCTGTTCCCGGATGCCGTCGCCGCGACGGAGGACGACTGGCGCACCGAATACATGACGCTCGACCTCTCGGTGCGGGTGGTGAGCGGTCTCGACGCTGCGCTCGAGCACATCCGCACCTATTCGACGCAGCACACGGAGTCGATCATCACGAACGACCTGGCGAATGCCGAGCGCTTTCTCGCCGAGGTCGATTCCGCCGTCGTGATGGTGAACGCGTCGACCCGTTTCACCGACGGAGGCGAGTTCGGGTTCGGCGCAGAGGTGGGCATCTCGACGCAGAAGCTGCACGCTCGCGGTCCGATGGGACTCAGCGAGCTGACCAGCACGAAGTGGATCGTGCGCGGCAGTGGGCAGGTTCGCGCGTAGCCCTTGGTAGGCTTGGCGGGTCGTATCGAGCAGAGTTTGTTTAGAGCAGGGATTGGTGGAGCTCAGTGCTACAGGAAGTCGTACGCGCAGCTGAAGAGACGCAGCACGCCCTCATCTGGCCGAACTGGGTCTTCCCGCTGATCGCCGCCGTCGTCTTCGGATTCCTTGCATTCGTCATGCACAGCTTCCGCGATGTGGCCAACCGTCACAGCGACAAGACCGACGGTCAGTCCTCCGGCGGGCACGGCGCGGGCCACTAAGGATCACCCGTGGCTGAGGCCGTGCAGCGCCGCCCCAGGATCGGTGTGATGGGCGGCACTTTCGACCCCATCCACCACGGCCACCTCGTCGCCGCCAGTGAGGTGGCGCAGTCCTTCGACCTCGATGAGGTGCTCTTCGTTCCCACGGGAATGCCCTATCAGAAGAGCGATGTCACCGAGAGCGAGCACCGCTACCTGATGACCGTGATCGCGACCGCCGCGAACCCGAGGTTCTCGGTGAGCCGGGTGGACATCGATCGCCACGGACCCACGTACACGATCGACACGCTGCGCGACCTGCACGCGCAGCATCCTGACGCCGACCTGTACTTCATCTCCGGTGCCGACGCAATCGCTCAGATCCTGGATTGGAAGGATGTGCGGGAGCTCTGGTCGCTCGCTCACTTCGTCGCTGTCACCCGACCTGGGCACGTGCTGACTATTTCCGGATTGCCTCAGTCGGACGTAAGCTTGCTGGAGGTGCCGGCCCTCGCGATCTCGTCAACGGATTGCCGAAGCAGGGTCAGCCGGGGGTTCCCGGTGTGGTATTTGGTTCCCGATGGTGTAGTCCAATACATCTCCAAGCACCACTTGTATCGGAGTTCGACATGACAGCGTGGCAGGACCAGCCGCCGCAGAGCAATAAACCGCTCTCCCGGCGTCAGGTGAGACAGAACGAACGTGGCGACGCCACGAGCGCCGTCGTCGACCTCCCGTCGCAGTCCGCAGAGCAGCCCGATTTCTCGTCATTCGCTCGCGAAGGCTGGGAAACCGAGGCCCGGCGCATCGCCGCGGCCCAGCAGGCCCCGCAGCAGCAGTCTGCGCCGCAGCCCTCGAGCCGTCGCTCACAGCGGCCACTCCAGGCGGTCGACCCGGGCCACGGGTCAGGAGAACCGCTGGAATACCTGACCCAGGGCCGCCCGCAGGCGCAGAGCCCCGACGCGCAGCCATCGCGTCGTCGCTCCGCACCGGTGGTCGATCCGAGCGTCGCACCGCAGCAGTACGAGCCGCAGAATTACCGCGTTCGCGACTTCAGCCCGGATGTGCGGCCGTCGTTCTCGTCGACGACTCCGGAGAGTGTCGGGCCGACCGTCCCTGAGAACCTCCGGTACCGCACTCAGGGCGCGTCGCCGGCCTACCCGGCACCGGTGCAGTTGCCCGTGCCACAGTTCGGGTCACCGGCATTCGATTCACCGGCATTCGACTCACCCGTCGAGGAGCGTACGTTCTCGCGCCGCGAGCTCCGCGCGATGGAAGCCGCGCAGCATCCGGTCGCAGAGGTTCCGGCTGTTCCCGTCGAGCAGCAGCCGCTTCGGCGCACCCGCACCCGAGCCGTCTCCGACGAGTTCGTCGAGCAGCCGCAGCCGCCCCAGCAGTTCGCGCAGCCGGAAGCGTTTCAGCAGCAGCCGGCATCCGAGCCGTCCACCTGGACTCCGCCAACCGGCCACTGGTCGACCCAGGCGATGATCGACGATGACGAGCAGGTGCAAGAGAACACTCTGAGCCGCAACGTCGGTGCGACCAGCGGTGCGATCACGACGAGTGCCCTCGTTCTGCCCAGCCTGCCGTCTGACAGCCTCACGCGCCCGCTCGGCAGTACCGGTGAGATCCTCATCACCGGCACGATCGATCTGCCCCGCAGCCTCGGTTCGACCGGTGCGCACCCAGGTCGGTACGACCATTCCGATGTCGATGCCTTCCTCGAGGCGGGCGACCGCGAGGACTTTGAATCGAACCCAGACTCCGCGCCGGTGCGTGCGATCCGCGCCGTGAGCACCCATACCTCGACCCGAGGTGTCATGGAGGCGAAGAAGCCGAAGGGCAATTCGCGCCTGCCGCTCATTCTCGGTGTCGCAGCGACCGTGATGGCGGTCGGCGTGGTCGTGCTCGTCGTCTGTGCGATGCTGTTCGGCGTCTTCAAGTAGTGCATTCTTCGCGCTCCCTCCCCGTTAGGACCATGTGACTGCAACCGACCGCGCCCGCGAACTCCTCAAGGTCGCCGCTCTCGCGGCCGACTCCAAGCAGGCGGTCGATCTCGTCGCGCTGGATGTGTCAGGGCCGTTGCCGCTGACCGACATCTTCCTGCTCGCGACGGGACGCAACGAACGCAACGTCGTGTCGATCGCGAGTGAGATCGAAGACAAGCTGATCGAGTTCGGCGTGAAGCCGCTGCGCCGCGAGGGTCGGTCTGAGGGTCGCTGGGTTCTGCTCGACTTCGGCGACCTCGTGGTGCACGTGTTCCACGAGGAGGACCGCATGTACTACTCGCTGGAGCGGCTCTGGAAGGACTGTCCCGTCATTCCGATCGACCTCCCGGTGACGGAGCGCGCCGACTGACCGAGCTACCCGGCTGGCGAGGTCCGTCGGATGACCCGGCCCGCCTGATCACACTGGTAGACGGCTGGGCGGCGCAACCGGCCATGCACGAACTCGTCGCAGCGTTCGGCGGACACCTGCCGAACGCCGGCACACTGCCCTGGCTCGATGACTTCTCTGCTGCGCAGTGGGATTTTCGTGCGGGCCGCGAACGCAACCTGGCCGATCGCGCCCGGCTGACCGACCGCCAGCAGGCGCTGGTTCTGGATCTCGCGCCGGAGCTCGGGCTGTCCGGCCACGCGTCGCCGTCGCACACGCACTACGACGCGATCCTGATGACGGGCGGCATGATCCGCGCCGGCATCGTGAAACCGCGGCACGTCGCCGCCCTGCTCGAGAACGGCATCACGGCCGACAGTGTTGTCTTCCTCGGTGGTTTCCGGCCATTCGCCGGGGACGAACTCGACCTCGCTGAGGCGCTCGGCATCCGGGGCGGCGATGAGTTCGCGGCGATGGTGGCCGGCATGGAGCTGGCGTTCGGCCCGTTGGGGGATGCGGTCGTGGCTGGGGATGCCCGGTGGCGGGAGGTGGCGTGGGGAGCGTTCTCGGTGCTGGCGGCCCCGTCATCCGACCCCGCTCGCCGCGCGAACTCGCGGGACACGTTCCGCTTCTGGGCGGAGCGCACCGACGCCCGAAGCGCGCTGGTCGTTACGACCCCGATCTACGTGCCCTACCAGGGTGCGGCGGCGGTCGAGACGCTCGGCCTCGGCTACGGCATCGCGGTCGAGACCGTCGGCACGAGCGCGGCCGCGAACGACCTCGGTGAGTTCACCCAGAGGTTTCTTCCCGAGCATCATCTGCAGGAGTTGCGTTCCGCCATTCGCGGGATGCTGTCGCTGCGGCAGGCGGCCGTCGCTGCAACCACGGGCGGAGCGCCCGGGTGACGAGCGGCAGCGCCAGGTAGGTCATGACGGGTGAGACGACGAGTACGAGCAGAAGAACACGGAGCGGGAGGGCCCACCCCGTGTCGAAGGACGAGAGGGCCCAGTTCGCCAACAGACTCAGCGGGTAGAAGACGATGAAGATGCTCACCATCTGCTTCCAGCGCGGGGGAGCGAACGGCGGCGCGGCGAGCACCTCGACGCTGGACGGCTCATCGAACCAGCCCTCGATACCGGTCCGCTTCTCTTGACGGGCATCCTCGACCAGGCCGAGCGCGCTGGCGACCCACCACGCGCGTTCCGGGGATTCCTCCCAGAGCGCCAGGCTCCCGGCATCCGCGAACCGGTAGAGCATGTGCCATTCGTGCGAATCGGGGTCGGGGCGTACCCATCCGGACCCGAGGTAACCGGGGCTGGCGCTCAGCAGGTCTTGGCCGGCTCGAGCCCAGGCGGCAACCTCCTTGGCCCGGTCGGGCGAAACCATCCTGGTGATCGACACGGTGATCGGTTCGGCGCTCATGCCCCCAGTTTGCACTCGGTTGGGCGGGATCGGGATGTGTAGTAATCTTTAGAGGTTGTCCGGCTCGCCGGGCGGCAACCGGGGTCCATGGCGCAGCCCGGTAGCGCACCTGCATGGCATGCAGGGGGTCAGGGGTTCGAATCCCCTTGGATCCACCCCGAAGTCAAATTGCCCCGCTCGTTCGCTCGAGCGGGGCAATTCTGCGCTCACCGACCCGCCTGGGGAGGCCCGGGGCGTGTAGGCGGGTCAGACGGCGGCCGCATCCGGGTCGGATTGAGAGCCCCCGGCCAGCATCGGACCGGCCATCTCGACGGTGCGCAACCCCTCGTGACGGGTCTCCAGCTGGGCTACGACGAGCGCGGCGAGGTCCTCGAGGTTCGCTATTTCGGCCGCCGTCGCGGTGCGTGGGCTGAAGTCGAGCACCGACAGTGTGCCGATGGTCTGCCCGTCACCGCGCTTCAGAGGCACTCCGACATAGAATCGCAGTCCGAGCGGCCCGGTGACCAGGTGGCTGTCTTTGGCGCGTGGATCGATGCGACCGTCTTCGATGATCACCGGTCCCTCCTGGGGGATGGTCGCGGTGCGGAGGTCGACGTTGCGCGCGATCTGCTCCACCTCGGGCCCGTAGTGCGACCGGAACCAGGTGCGGTCATGGTCGACGACGCTCACTATCGATATCGGAGCGGAAAACAGGCGCGCCGCCATCGCCGTGACGCGGTGTAAGGCCTGGTCGGGGATTGTGTCGAGGATCGCGGCACGACCACTCGAGGGATGCGAGTCGGAGGGGTAGAAGGCGTCGAAATCGGCTTCCTTGTGTCGCGCGCTGTCGGCGATCACCACCTGTCGAAGCATGGCGACGAGTTCGTGGCCGGTCGGCCGCTGTAAGGGATCTCGGGCCGTCATCACTGAAAGGAGGTCGTGCCAGTGCGACGGGAGGAAGTCCGGGATGACCGGATCGCGTGAGAGGCGCGCCATCGCCGACTCCACCATCGAGCCCGGATATTCGATGGCCCGCGTGAAGCTCTGCAGCAGGACCAGTCCGAGCGAGTAGACGTCGCTGGCAGGGGTGAGGGGCGTTCCGGCGACCTGCTCGGGGCTCAAGTAGGCGGCAGTTCCTGTGGTCTCGCCGGCGGCGGTCATCCGCTCGATGTCGTCGGAGAGGGCGATGCCGAAGTCGGTGAGTTTGGCTCGTGCTCGAGGTGCATCGTTTCCATAATCGACCAGCAGGATGTTGGACGGCTTGATGTCGCGATGCAGCACATTGCGCGCGTGGATGTACTCAAGGGCCTCCGCCATGTCGTAGCCGATCTCCGCGATGTGGCGCGACGCGATCGGGGAGAGCTGGATTCGTTCGTGCAGGTTTTCACCCGTGACGAGGGCCATGACGAGGTAGCGTCGGCTGTGGCCGAGCTCGTCCCAGTCGACGCCGGCGTCGTACAGGCTGACGACCCCGTGATGGTCGAGGCTCGCGAGCACGGCGAGCTCGCTCTCCTGGCGCGCCGGATCGAGGGTGCCCGAATCGAAGAGCTTCACCGCGACGGAGCGACCGAGCGCCTCGTCAGTCGCTCGGTAGACCGTCGCCATGCCTCCGAATCCGATGGCGGACTCGAGGCGATAGCGCTCCCCGAGCAGCCGACCGGCCAGGTTCCCTGCTGCTGGAACGCCCATGTACTCCACTCCCTTCCCCCAGTGTATTGACGGCG
>JAZJYU010000045.1:0-2094 GCA_040390225.1 Actinomycetota bacterium
TTTTCACCAGCCGCGGAGCGTATCTGTGCTTTCACCAGATCAACGCCGGTGACTAACTCAGTTACGGGATGCTCGACCTGAAGTCGCGTGTTCATCTCCATGAAGAAGAATTCGCCGGGCGCGTCCGCGGACACGATGAACTCCACGGTGCCAGCACCCCGATAGGACACGCTCTTCGCGGTGTCGACGGCGGCCTGCCCGATTCGCGCGCGGGTCGCGGCGTCGAGCAGCGCGGACGGCGCCTCCTCGATCACCTTCTGGTGCCGCCGCTGCAGCGAGCACTCTCGCTCGCCCAGGTGCACGGTATTGCCATCGCCGTCGGCGAGCACCTGCACCTCGATGTGCCGCGGATGCTGCACGAAACGTTCGATGAACAGTGTGTCGTCGCCGAACGATGATGCCGCCTCGCGCCGCGCCGCCGCGATCGCGCCGGCGAGTTCGGCCTGCTCGTGCACCAGATGCATGCCCTTGCCGCCGCCGCCGGCGGACGGCTTGATCAGCACCGGGAACCCGATGCCCGGAGCCGCGGCCTCGAGCTGCTCGTCGGTGAGGCCTGGCTCAGAAAGCCCGGGGACGATCGGCACCCCGCGCTGGGAGACCTGCGCCTTCGCGCTGATCTTGTCACCCATGATCTCGAGAGCCCCGACGCTCGGCCCGATGAACACGATGCCGGCCGCCGCGCAGGCCGTGGCGAACTCGGCATTCTCGGCGAGGAAACCGTAACCGGGGTGAATCGCCTCTGCGCCCGTCGAGAGCGCCGCGTCGACGATCTTCTCCGCGTTCAGGTAACTGTCCGCGGCGGCGGCGGCGCCGAGCCGCACCGCGACGTCGGCCAGGCGCACGTGCCGGGCACCGGCATCCGCATCGCTGTAGACGGCGACCGACCGGATGCCGAGCGAGCGCAGGGTGCGGATCACCCGACAGGCGATCTCGCCCCGGTTCGCGACCAGCACGGTGTGAAACATTCTGCTCTCCGGCATCTCTGTCACATCCTGAAGACGCCGTATGAGACGTCATCCATCGGTGCCCGCGAACAGACCTCAAGAGCCATGCCCACGACGCGCCTCGTGTCGGCAGGATCGATGATGCCGTCATCCCACAGCCGAGCGGTCGCGTAGTAGGGGTTGCCCTGCTCCTCGTACTGGGCGAGCACGGGCGCCTTGAACGCGGCCTCATCGTCGGCCGACCATTCGGTTCCCGCCGCCTCGAGCTGGTCCCGGCGCACCGTGGCCAGCACGGATGCCGCCTGCGGTCCGCCCATCACCGAGATGCGACTCGCCGGCCAGGTGAACAGGAAGCGCGGCGAGTATGCCCGGCCGCTCATCGAGTAGTTGCCGGCGCCGAAGGATCCGCCGACGACCACGGTGAGCTTCGGCACGCGCGCGCAGGCCACGGCGGTCACCATCTTCGCGCCATGCTTCGCGATGCCACCCCGCTCGTATTCGCGGCCGACCATGAATCCCGTGATGTTCTGCAGGAACAGCAGCGGGATCTTGCGCTGGTCGCACAGCTCGATGAAATGCGCGCCCTTGAGGGCAGACTCTGCGAACAGCACGCCGTTGTTCGCGACTATGCCGACCGGATGCCCTTCGACGTGCGCAAACCCGGTCACGAGCGTCGAGCCGTAGTCGTGTTTGAACTCGTGGAATTCACTGCCGTCGACCACCCTCGCGATGATCTCGCGGACGTCGTACGGCACGGAGAGCTCGGCCGGAACGACGCCGTACAGCTGTGCCGGGTCGACGACCGGCGCCGCGGACTCGGCGATCTCCCACGCCCGCTCGCGCTGGGCAGGCAGCTGCGCGACGATATCGCGCACGATCTGCAGGGCGTGCTCATCGTCGTCGGCGAGGTGATCCGCGACGCCGGAGTACTTCGTGTGCGTGACCCCGCCGCCGAGCTCTTCCGCGGAGACCACTTCGCCGGTTGCCGCCTTCACGAGCGGTGGACCGCCGAGGAAGATGGTGCCCTGGTTCCGCACGATGATCGTCTCGTCGCTCATGGCAGGCACGTACGCGCCGCCGGCCGTGCTCGATCCCATGACCGCGGCGATCTGGGCGATGCCGCGAGCGGACATCCGCGCCTGATTGTAGA
>JAZJYU010000045.1:2104-12126 GCA_040390225.1 Actinomycetota bacterium
CTCGCGGTCGGGGAACACCTCGTCCTGCCGCGGGAGGAACGCACCCCCGGAGTCGACGAGGTACACGCACGGCAGCTCGTTCTCGGAGGCGATCTCCTGCGCCCTGAGGTGCTTCTTGACGGTCATCGGCAGGTAGGTGCCGCCCTTCACCGTTGCGTCGTTGCAGACGATCATCACCTGGCGGCCGCTCACCAGACCGATGCCGGCGATGACCCCTGCACCCGGCACTTCGTCGCCGTACATGCCGTTCGCCGCGAGCGGGGCGATCTCGAGGAACGGGCTGCCACGGTCGATGAGGTGGTCGATGCGCTCCCGTGGCAGCAGCTTGCCGCGGTCGACATGGCGCTGTCGCGACGACTCCGGTCCGCCGAGCGCCGCGACGGCGAGTCGCTCGCGCAGTTCTGTCACGGCGGCGAGTTGAGCTGACGCGTTCGCCTGGAACCCGGCGCTCGATGGGCGGGCTTCCGTCGCGAGTGTCTGCACGAAATTCAGGTTACTGATCACTAACTGAAATGTCCAGGTCACCCTATGATCGAGGAGTGGAGCAGACCTGGCGCGCGACCGAGAAGGCCCACCGGCGTGAGAAGTACCTCGCCGCCGCCGGCCACCTGTTCGCGGAGCGCGGCTTCCGTGCGGTATCGATCGAGGAGCTCGGGGCCGCTGTCGGCGTCAGCGGCCCGGCGCTGTACCGCCACTTCCCCAGCAAAGAGGCGATGCTGGTCGAGCTTCTTCTCGATTCCAGCGAGCGCCTGATGGCCGGATTCGAGGCAACCGTCGCCGAAGGCGCACCCGATCTCGACACCCTGCGAAACCTCATCGCCTTCCATGCGGACTTCGCGATCAGCGAGCGCGACGTCATCCGCATCCAGGACCGAGAGCTCGCCAGCCTGCCCGCCGAGCCCAATCACCGGGTGCGCGAGGTGCAGCGCAGGTACATCCAGGGCTGGCAGCAGATCCTCGCCCGGCTGCGGCCGGATCTCGGCCCGGCAGAACTCGAAGTGCGGATGCACGCGGTCTTCGGCGTGCTCAACTCGAGTCCATACAACGCCAAGCTTGATGCCGCCATCGACGTTCGAACGGTGCTGGCCGAGACGGCACTGGCGACCCTGCTCGGCGTCGTCCCCGAGCGCTGAGCGCACGCGGGGCTCGCGGTGCGCGATACTGTTCGCCATGCTCACCGGAATCCATCCGCTTCTCAGCGGCGAACTCCTGCTCAACCTCGACGCGATGGGTCATTCGGACTCGGTGGTGGTGGCCGACGCCCACTTCCCGGCCGCACGGATCGGCGCGCGAGTGGTCACACTGCCCGGCACCAGCGCACCCGAAGTGGTCGCGGCGATCAGAACCGTGCTGCCTCTCGATGAACCTCGTGCTCTCGACCTGATGCGCACCGCTGACGGGCTGGTCCTCCCCGTACAGCTCGCCCTGATCGACGCAGCCGGGGTCTCTTCCGATGGTTGGGGCGACGTCGAACGACAGGAGTTCTACGAGTTGGCGGCCGCCGCGTTCCTCGTCATCCGCACCGGTGAAACGCGCCCGTACGGCAACGCGCTGCTGCGCAAGGGCATCGTCAGCCCCTGATCTTCGGCGCGAAGATCCCGCTTCCGCCGATTTCTCAGAAATCGATTGCTTAAGAAATCGATTGCTGGCATGCTGATGCTGTCAAGGAGGACAGATGCCCACGTACGACGTCCCGGTCGCCCGTCACGAACTCACCGCGGCACCCCGCACCGCCTACCTCATCGCGAGCGGCGATCTGCGCCCCGCCGCCAATGTCGCGGGCTGGCCCACGCAGGCGGCGGTCGAGGCCGCGATCACTTCGGCATTCGCGGGAATCGGCTGGGCGATCGAGCGCGCGCACCCCTTCGACCCCGTCAAGGGCCACGGATTCATCGACAGCCAGCGCGCCGGCATGACCGTCTTCAGGACCATTCCCGCGACCGCGCCCCTGATCGTCGCGGAGGCGGTCTGGCAGTACAGCCATCACGTGCTCGCAGGGCTCCGCACCCACCGCGGTCCCATCCTCACCGTCGCCAACTTCGCGGGCGACTGGCCGGGACTCGTAGGGTTGCTCGGCCTCAATGGCGGGCTGACCAAGATGAACGTGCCGTATTCCACCACCTGGAGCGTCGATTTCACCGACGAGTGGTTCATCGGCGGAATCAGCGAGTGGACATCCACCGGCACCATCACACACGACACATCCCACGTGCATGACCTGCCCGCACTGCCCGATTCGCGGGAGCGGCGGCTTGGCGAAGCCCTCGCCGCGCAACTCGCCACAGACAAGGCGATCTTCGGCGTCTTCGACGAGGGCTGCATGGGCATGTACAACGCGATCATCGACGACGAGCTGATGAACCCGCTCGGAATCTACAAAGAACGTCTATCGCAAAGCGCGCTGTGGGCGGAGATGCAGACCGTCTCGGACTCCGACGCCGATGCCGTCGGCGCCTGGCTGCGTGACCGCGGCATGACCTTCGCGCTCGGCACCGACGATGCCACCGAGCTGACCGAGCGCCAGCTGCGCTGGCAGTTCAAGCTGTACATCGCCGCGCTGCGCATCGGCGACGATTTCGGTGTGGATGCTCTCGGCATCCAGTATCAGCAGGGCCTCAAGGACCTCTCACCCGCCAGCGACCTGGCCGAGGGCCTCATCAACAACGTCGACCGGCCTCCGGTCAGCAGCCGGGACGGATCCCGGGTGCTCTGGGCGGGCAGAGCGGTGCCTCTGGCCAACGAGGCGGATGAGGGCGTCGCGATCGACGCGCTCATCACGAACCGGGTCTGGTCGGCCATGGGTCTCGACCCGGCGACCACCCTGCACGACGTGCGCTGGGGCGAGACCTGGGGCGACGACTTCGTCTGGGTGTTCGAGATCTCGGGCGCCGTGCCGCCTTCGCACTTCGCAGACGGCTACGCCGGCGCGGTGGGCTGGCGCCAGAACCCGGTGTACTTCCCGAAGGGCGGCTCCACCATCAAGGGTGTTTCGAAGCCCGGCGAGGTCGTCTGGTCCCGCGTCTACGTTGCGGAGGGCCGTCTGCACATCGACCTCGGGCGCGCCACCGCGGTCGAACTGCCCACGGCCGAGACCGAGCGCCGCTGGAACGCGACCAACCCGGAGTGGCCCATCATGCACGCGGTGCTGCACGGCGTCAGCCGCGACCAGTTCATGGCGCGCCACAAGGCGAATCACGCCAACGTGGCCTACGCGCCGGATGCCGAGACCGCTGACCGCGCGCTGCTGGCCAAGGCGGCCATGTTCGCGAAACTCGGGGTCGATGTGCATCTGTGCGGTGACGTGCAGGTGCCGTCGTGAGAACCGTCATGGGCGTCGACATCGGAACCTCGAGCAGCAAAGGCGTGATCGTCGACTTCGACGGGCGCGTACTGGCGACCGCGACGCGGGAGCATGCCGTGTCGCGTCCTGCGCCCGGGATGGCGGAGATGGATGCCGACATCTGGTGGAGCGAGTTCGTCGCCATCAGCGCGGAACTGCTCGCAGCCGCCGAGGGCGAGATCGTCGCCATCGGAGTCAGCGGGATGGGGCCGTGCGTCGTGGTCACCGACGCCGCGGGCGTGCCGCTGCGCCCCGCGATCCTGTACGGCATCGACACCCGCGCCACCGCGCAGATAAGGGCACAGTCCGATCGATTCGGCGCGGACGAGGTGCTGGCGCGTGCCGGTTCTGCACTGTCGACCCAGGCGGTCGGGCCTAAGCTCGCCTGGATCGCCGACAACGAGCCCGCGGTCTGGGCACGGGTCGCCCGCCTCTTCATGCCGAACTCCTGGCTGGCGTGGAAGCTCACCGGCGAGTACGTGCTCGACCACCATTCGGCCAGCCAGTCCGTTCCCCTCTATGACACAGACGCGAACGAGTGGTACGCGGCATGGTGCCGGGACATCGCGCCCGCCCTTGAGCTTCCGCGGCTGCTCTGGCCGGAGGACACGGCCGGAACCGTCGGTGCCGTCGCTGCCCGGCAGACCGGACTCCCGGAGGGCATCCCGGTCATCATCGGCACGATAGACGCCTGGACCGAGGCGATCAGTGTTGGCGCTGTGCGCCCGGGTGACCTCATGCTCATGTACGGCACGACCATGTTCCTGGTCAGCACGATCCGCGAGCGCATCACGGTGTCCGGCCTCTGGGGCACGGTCGGCGCCTTCCGCTCAACGCGCTCCCTCGCGGGCGGAATGGCGACCTCCGGTGCGATCACAAGCTGGCTGCGCGACCTCGCGGGGTCCCCCTCCTACGAAGACCTGCTGGCCGAGGCGGAGCGGTCGGGGGCCGGCGCGCACGGCCTGCTGATGCTCCCCTACTTCGCCGGGGAGCGCACCCCGATCGCCGACCCTGCCGCCCGGGGAGTGATCGCCGGACTGACCATCGAGCACACCCGCGGCGACCTCTACCGCGCCGCCCTGGAGGCGACCGCCTTCGGCGTGCGGCACAACGTGCACGCGCTGCGCACTGCCGGTGCCGCCGTGGACCGCGTCATCGCCGTCGGCGGCGGAACTCAGGGAGCGCTCTGGCTCCAGCTCGTCTCAGACATCACCGGGCTCGCCCAGCGGGTGCCGGCCGTGACGATCGGTGCCGCATACGGCGCCGCGTATCTCGCGGCCCTCGCTCTCTCCGACGTCTCCATCGACACGTGGAACCCCGAGGTGGCGGTCATCGAGCCGCGGCCGGAGTTCCGCGACGGCTATGACAGGCTCTGGCGGCTCTACCTCGAGCTGTACCCGGCCACGGCATCCATCGTGCACGGCCTCGCCGAGGGATGGAGTCACTCGTGACCACGCGCGATGACAGGCCGAGAGGACCCCCTCGGGTTTGACGACACGAGCAATCCGACACACTATGAGCTTCGGCCGTAGCACCCCCACAGCACCTGCACCACAAGTTTCTGAAACATCAAAGGAGAGTTTCAATGAGTCCACTCACAGCAGGCCACGGCCGCTTCGGCCGCGTGCCGCGCACCCTGGTCTCGATCGGCATCGCCGCGACGCTCGTCGCCGGCATGGCTGCCTGCAGTTCCGGCGGCTCCGTTGCGCAGAGCAACTCCATCACGGTGGCGGTCTCGTCCGCGCCGTTGAGCCTCGACCCGGCGAAGAACTCGAACACCGCCGATTCGCAGCTCGTCATGGACCTCGCTTACGAACCGCTCATCAACCTGGCCAGCGACGGTTCGCTCACCCCGGGTCTCGCCACCTCGTGGAAATACACCGACTCGACACTCACCACCTTCCAGCTGAAACTCCGCAGCGGAGTCAAGTTCAGCGACGGCCAGGCGCTCACCGCCCAGACCGTCGTCGACTCGATCCAGCACGAGAAGACGGCGAACGGACCGGTCGCGATCTACGTCAACGAGATCAAGGATGCCAAGGCGATCGATGCGCACACCGTGCAGCTCGACCTGGTGCGCTCGAACCCGACCATCGGGCTCACGCTCACGCAGCGCTTCCTGATCGGTTCCATCGTCGGACCGAAGGGGGTCGCCAACCCCGACTCGCTCGGAACGTCGACGGATGGCGCCGGCCAGTACATGCTCGACCCGAAGCAGACGGTGAGCAATGACCACTACACCTTCGTGCCGAACCCGTACTACTACGACAAGAGCGCCATCCATTTCAAGAAGTTCGTGGTGCGCGTGATCGCCAACCCGCAGACGGCGCTCAGCGCGCTGAAGAGCGGGCAGATCTCCTACGCGGGTGGCGCGTTCTCCACGGCGACCCAGGCGAAGAGCCAGGGCCTCGTCGTGAACGCGACGGCGTCGAGCTGGTACTCGGTGTTCCTCTTCGACCGGGACGGCGCGCTCGCTCCTGCTCTGAAGGACATCCGGGTGCGTCAGGCGCTCAACTACGCGATCGACCGCAAGTCGATCGTGAAGGCCCTGTTCGGCGAGTACGGTACGCCCGGTGACGAGGCCTCGATCAAGGGCTACGAGAAGGACGGCTTCGACCCGAGCTACAACGACCACTACGCCTACGACCCGGCCAAGGCGAAGCAGCTGCTGGCCGCCGCCGGTTACCCTGACGGGTTCACGCTGACGATCGGCGGAACCGCGGTCTTCGGCGACGGCGTGGAGCTCGCTCAGGCCGTCGCGAGCGACTGGGCCAAGGTGGGCGTCACCGCGAAGATCCAGAGCTACTCCACGATCGGCGACCTGGTCGGCCCGTGGCTCGGCAAGCAGCTCTCCGGAACGACCGGTGTGTACGACGCGCAGCCGATGTACATCTTCATCGGCCAGGGCCTCGCGAAGGACGCGGGCACCTTCAACCCGTTCCAGACCGAGGACCCGCAGCTCACTTCGCTGATCAACGCCGCGTACGGCGAGACCGACCAGTCGAAGCTGCCCGCGGCGTGGAACGCGATCCAGCGGCGGGTCGTCGACCTGGGATGGTTCGTTCCGGTCGGATCGGGTGATTCGCTGTACTACAGCGTCAAGAAGCTGAAGGGCGTCGCGCTGTCGCCGACGGCCTTCGTGCCAGACCCGACGAGATTCCACTTCTAAACCGAACGAGACCCGGTGGGCACGATCGCCCGGGGAGGAGAACGACCATGCTGCGCGCATTGCTCAGACGACTGCTGCTGTCGATACCGCTGCTGTTCATCGTCTCCATCCTGACCTTCGTGCTCACCGGGCTCACCCCGGGCGACCCGGCCCATACCATCCTCGGCACCAACGCGACCCCGGCCGCCATCGCCGCCATCAACAAGACCCTCGGGCTCGACAAACCGATCTGGGTGCAGTACTGGCACTGGCTCACCGGCCTCGTGCACGGCGATCTCGGCAGGTCGATCTTCTCGAGCGAGCCGGTCACGACCATTCTCGCCAACAGCCTGCCGATCACGATCACCCTCATCGTCGGCGCGGTGATCGTGTCTGTGCTGGTCGGGATCCCGATCGGAGTCGCCAGCGCACGGCGGTCGAAATCGAGCGGCCAGCTGATCGACGCCTTCTCGCTCGTCGGCTACGCCATCCCGCCCTTCTTCCTCGGCCTGCTGCTCACGCTCCTCTTCGCCGACACCCTCGGCTGGCTTCCGCCCTCCGGCTGGGTGGATCCCGGCGAGGATTTCGGCGGCTGGCTGCTCTCCATCGTGCTGCCGGTGCTCACCCTCGCTATCCCGGGCGCTGCCATCGTGGCGCGGCAGACCCGGCAGGGGATGCTCGACACGCTCGGCCGCGACTTCATCCGGTCGCTCCGGGCGCGCGGGCTCAGCTCGCGCAGCATCATCTACAAACACGCTCTGCGCAACTCGCTCGGCAACGTCGTCACACTGCTCGGCCTGTACGTCGTGGGCATGCTGCTCGGCACGACTCTCGTCGAGACCGTTTTCGCGATGCAGGGCCTCGGCTCGGTCGCTGTCGTCGCGACCAACCAGCACGATCTGCCGGTGCTCGAGGGCGCGGCGCTGTACTTCACGATCGTGGTCATCGTCGCATTCGCGATCGTCGACGTCACCCGCGCGGCGCTCAACCCGAAGCTGAGGACACGCTAGCCATGGCCGTCACGTTCGCCCTCCCCCGGCCGACCGCCCGTAACGGCGTGCCGCCCGCGCTGCGCCGCCCGGTCACCATCGTCGCCCTGTGCGTGCTGGCGCTGCTGATCATCGCAGCCATCGCCGCTCCCCTGCTCACGCCGTTCAACCCGATCTCGAACGAGCTCGCGGACGCGTTCCAACTGCCGAGCGTGAAGCACTGGCTGGGCACCGACGAGTTCGGCAGGGACCTGCTGGCCCGCATCATCTACGGCGGCCGGGTGAGTCTGGTCGGCGTCGCCGAAGCCGTCGCGGTCTATCTCGCGCTCGGACTCGCCGCCGGCATCGTCGCCGGGTACGTCGGCGGAGTATTCGAAAGCATCGTGGTGTGGATCGCGGATGTCGCCTTCGCGCTGCCGCAGATCATCGTGATCCTCACCATTCTCGCCATCTTCGCCAACGACTCCAGCGCGGCCATGCTCGCACTCGGCCTGCTCGGCGCTCCGGGGCTCGCCGTGTTCGTGCGCGGTGCCACGAAGACAGTGCGGGCGGAGCCATACATCTCCGCCGCCAGGGTGTCAGGCCTTCGCACGGCGCAGATCCTCATCCGTCACATCCTGCCGAGGATCGCCAGCCCGGTGATCGTGCAGGTCGCGCTGTTCGCCGGCACGGCACTGCTCTTCCAGACCGGCCTCGACTTCCTGGGGCTCGGTACCCAGCCGCCCGCGCCCAGTTGGGGCGCAATGGTCTCCGATGGTGCGAACTACATCGGCAAGGACACCTGGATGGTGATGCCGCCCGGCATCGTTATCGTGTTCGCGATCGTGTCGTTCAACCTGATCGGGGACGCGCTGCAGGACCTGCGTGGCGACCGGATCTCGGCATCAGCGCTCACCGTTGCGAGCGCCGACCGCGTCGACGGGCACCTCGCCGAGCAGCACGGCGCCGGTGCGACCGCGCCCGAGCGCGCGGCCGTGCCCGTGTCACCTAGTGCCGTGCTCAGCGTGCGGGACCTCTGCATCGGCGCCGACGGCGCGCCGATCGTGACGAACGCGACCTTCAGCCTCGAACCGGGCGAATGCCTCGGCATCGTAGGCGAGTCCGGCTGCGGCAAGACGATGACCGCGCTGGCCATCATCGGGCTGCTGCCGGAGGGCGTGCGCACCACCTCGGGTTCGGTGCTGTTCCGTGGTACCGAGTTGCAGGGGGCCGGAGAGCGCCGCTACGGCTCCGTGCGCGGATCGGGCATCGCGATGATCTCGCAGGAGCCGGCTGCCAGCCTCGACCCGGCTTTCACCGTCGGCGACCAGATCGTCGAGGTGATCCGCAGGCACTCCAGGCTCTCACGGCGCGCAGCAAAGGCCGAGTCGCTGAGCCTTCTCGCCCAGGTGCGACTGCCTGACCCCGCGGGTGTCGCGCGGCGCTTCCCGCACCAGCTCTCCGGCGGTATGGCGCAACGCGTGCTGATCGCGATCGCGCTGGCAGGCAAGCCGGCGGTGCTCATCGCCGACGAACCGACGACCGCACTCGACGTGACGGTGCAGGCTGAGATCCTCGAGCTGCTGCGGCTGCTGCGCACCGAGATGGGGCTCGCCGTCGTGCTGGTCTCGCACGACTGGGGTGTGATCGCCGACTCGTGTGACTCGGCCCTCGTCATGTACGCGGGACAGGTCGTCGAAGAGGCGCCCATCGACGCGGTCTTCACGCGGCCGCGGCACCCGTACAGTTACGCGCTGATGGAGTCGAACCCGCAGCGCGCGGCCGAGACCCGCAGCATCCTGCCGTCCGTTCCCGGCGCGGTGCCGCCCGTCGGCCAGTGGCCGGTCGGGTGCCACTTCGCGGCGCGCTGCGCGCTCGCGACCGACGCCTGCCGTGAGGCGCCGATCGCGCTCGATCTGGTGGCCGACGAGCACTGGACCCGCTGCATCCATCCGACGGCCGTGCCGTCACCGACCACCGTTTCGGAGGGCTGAGCTATGGACCCGGCGACACCGGCAGAGGAGCTGCTGCGCATCGACGACCTGCGCGTCGAGTTCGGCGGACCGAGGCATTCCGTCGTGCGGGCGGTGGATGGCGTGAGCCTGGTCGTGAACCGCGGGGAGACGGTGGGGCTCGTCGGCGAGTCCGGATCGGGGAAGACCACCATCGGCGCCGCCGCTCTCGGGCTCGCCCCGGTGAAGAGCGGCAGCATCCGGTTCCGCGGCGAGGACATCACGAACGCGAGCACGGCACGACGAAGAGCGATCAGCGCGCAACTGCAGGTTATCTTCCAGGACCCGTACGGCTCGCTGAACCCCTCGCGCACCATCGCGCAGACGCTCGTCGAGCCGCTGCTGGTGCACAGCAGGCTTGGGCAAGCCGAGCAGTCGGAGGCGATCGGCTCGATGCTGGACCGAGTCGGCCTCGATCGCTCGGCGGGCGCGCGTTACCCAGCACAGTTCTCCGGCGGGCAGCGCCAGCGCATCGCCATCGCCCGCGCCCTCATGGTTTCCCCCGGACTCGTGATCTGCGATGAGGCCGTGAGCGCGCTCGACCTGTCGGTGCA